>NZ_CALHIQ010000046.1 GCF_938030725.1 uncultured Fretibacterium sp.
GAAGCGACCTGCCCCCCATGCCAGGGGGGCGGGGGGGTTTGCCGCCCCTGCAAAGTCCTATAATGCCGGCATTATAGGACAGCCAGGCCGCCATGCCGCGCGGCGGACGTCCTCTTGTGGCCTTTCCAAACCTGCCGCGCGGCCTCCCACGGCGGCGGCGGTTTGCGGGGCGGCACTGGAAGGCGGCGGCCTTCCTCTCCTGCGGCGCGTAGCATAAGCCCCTTATGTTATGCGCCGATCAAAGGGCCGCCGCCAACCTTGTCTTGATACAATAGAAACACCGGGCAGAAAAAGTCATTCCGCCCGGTGACTGCAATGCTTTATCTTCAAAAGAAAAACGGCCTTACTCCCGAAGTGTGATAGAATGAGTTTGACGAGAACTAAAACTATCACGCCAGGAGGGGCCGTCGCATGTATTGTATCACAACGGACAGGGAAATGTGGACCTTAAAGAAGCGGGCCGCGCGCGTGATGTCGAGGCGCGTCTTTGACCTGAGCTGTAAACTCGCGGACGCCAAGGGTTCACCTCGTGGCTGTTCTGAAAAGTCTGCGAAAGCAGAGAAACTGCGACGGCGGGCGGAACGCATCGGGTCGTGTGCTCATGCGGTTTCCTCTCGCATCTGCCCAGAATGTAACATAAGATACATTATAGGACATTATTAAAAACGAAAAAGAACCTCTACGGGCCTCCCGCTCTTCGGGAGGCTTTTTAGCTACTTCTTCAGGGACTGAAGCAACCTCAGAGCGTTGGACCGGACAAGTCGCTCCCGTTCCGCCTCGGTGAGGCCGGACGCGACAAAGCTCTTCTCATAGCGCTGCGAGCGCAGGATGGGAAAGTCCGTGCCGAACAGGAACTTGTCGAGGACTCCCGCGCTCTGGATCGCCTTCAAAACCGTGCCCTCGTAGAGCCATGGCAGAGCGGCCAGGTCGTACCACGCATTGGACAGGTAAAGCCGCATCTCGGGCATCAGCTCGTAGAGCCACAGCCCCCCTCCAAGGTGGGCGAAGATCGTCTTCACCTCCGGATGGTGGATGCAGAACGCTGCGGCCTCCCTGGGGCCGACGTTTCCCTTACCCGCGTACCCGTGCCCTACGGGCTCCGCCGTATGCCACAACACGCACAGGTTCGCCTCGTGCAGGACCCCCGCCAGACGCCATGTCTGTTCCTGGTCGGAGATATCGATGTTCTGCCCCTCAGGGAACAACTCCCCTACCCCGACTGCGCCGGCTTCCGCACAGCGCAAAATCTCCTCCGAGGCGCCGCGGGCCAGAGGCGGCACGAGGCAAAGGCCGCTCAGCTTGTCCGGGTGCTGCCGGATGCCACTCAGGACGTAATCGTTGCAGAGCTTGCAGAGCTCCAGGTCCTTGAAGGCAAACCCTCCGATCACAGCGCGCTCGACCCCCTCCTCCTCCATGCGCAGGAGCAGATCGTCGATGGTCCCCCACCGGTGAACCTTGTTATGGATCAGACGGTCGAAGTAGGGCTCGTGTTTCGAGATCGATTCGGCGTCGCGGATGACCTCAGGCGGATAGACGTGTACGTGAAAGTCTACGGTGCGCACTTCTTATTCTCCTTGCCCATAATGTCCTATAATATTTTAACGATCACCAAGGGATATCTTTTTCGCCTCTTGAAAGGGCGCCTACCGTGGCAGAGCTGAACCCCCTGCGGTACAACCGCGCCAAGACCTTTCGCTGCTCCAGCCCGCCTCTCGTCCACGAGTCGAGAAGTGCCTTGGCGCGGGCCAGCTCGTCGATGTCCGCGAGCGTCGCTTCAACGTCCTCCGCGGAAACGCCGCGACGGCGAAGCTCAAGGGCGATGCGGTTCTTCCCCCACGAGTCGTGTCCCTCCGCGAAGAGCCGCGCGTACAAGGCGTCGTCCAAAAGCGCCGCGTCCAGGGCTTCCTTCACGAGCGCCTCTGCCGCATCCTCGTCCAGTCCCTTCCGCCTCAGCCGATCCCGCGCGCCGGCCACGGTGCTGGGATGTTTCAGCAGGAAACTGAGGAAGCGTTCCCGCTCTTGGTTCATGGACAAGCTTCCTCCCGCCTTCATCCTCATACCCCCTCCTTTGGGATGTCCTACGCCGTTCCGGCCAAATCCAAACTCTCGCCCAGCCGCCTCCGCAATTCGCTGCGAAGCAGGGGCTCCCCCGTCAGCGTTGGGTCCTCGGCCAGAAGCTGGCGGGATTCCAGCCTGGCCAGCTCCAGGAGCTTCTGGTCCTTCAAGAGGTTTGCCACGCGAAAGTCCGTGACGCCGTGCTGGTGCACACCGCACACCTCGCCCGGCCCCCTCTGTTGCAGGTCCGCCTCCGCAACGGCAAAGCCGTCCGACGTGGAAACCATGGTTTCAATGCGTTCTCGTCCCTCCGGTGTCGTCGCTTCCCCTTCGAGGAGGACGCACAGGCCCTTCGCCGTCCCCCGCCCGATGCGGCCCCGCAGTTGGTGAAGCTGAGCCAGCCCAAACTGCCCGGCGTCCGAGATCACCATCATTGAGGCTTCGGGGATGTCCAGCCCCACCTCGATGATGACGGTCGCCACCAGGAGGTCGAGCCTTTGTTGGGCGAAGTCCTGCATAACCGACGTCTTTTCCTCAATGGGCAGCCGCCCGTGCAGCACGCCGATGCGCGCATCGGGGAGGGCGCGCGCGAGGCGCTGATGGCGGGACGCCACGCTGTCGAGGCCCTGCCTCCCCTCCTCCTCGTCGATCAACGGACACACCCAGTAGACCTGTTGCCCTGCCTGAATTCGACCTTCGATGAGCTTGAGGAGGCTCGCTTCATCCGTTGACTTCATGTGCAGGGTCTGCACGGGCTGACGTCCCGGAGGCAGTTCATCCAGGGTGGAAACGGCAAGGTCACCATAGACGGAGAGGACCAGAGTCCGCGGAATGGGCGTGGCGGTCATCACCAGGACGTGAGGCGAAACGCCCTTGGCGATCAGGGCATTCTTCTGCCGCACGCCAAAGCGGTGCTGCTCGTCAACCACGGTCAAGCCCAGCTTCAGGAAGTTCACCTCGTCCGTAAAGACGGCGTGGGTCCCGATCAGGAGCTGAACCTCCCCCGTTTCAAGCGCCTGGAGCAGGGCACGGCGTTCCTGAGCGCGCAGGGTTCCCGTCAGGAGGGCTGTTCGGACGCCCAAAGGCTTCAGCATCCTTCCGATCCGGATGTAGTGCTGCTGCGCCAGCACCTCGGTTGGAGCCATCAGGACGGCCTGTGCGCCCGAATCCGCGGCCGCCAGGACCGCAGCCACCGCGACCAGCGTCTTTCCAGAGCCCACGTCCCCCTGAAGGAGGCGATTCATGGGGACCGGGCTTCCCATGTCACGGAATATCTCGCCGATCACCCGTCGTTGAGCAGGGGTCAACGGAAAGGGAAGGGAGCGTTCAAACGTGCGGAACCTCTGCCCGGGGGCGAGGCTCAAAGAGCGCTCCGGAAGCGCTGCGTCTGCTGCGTGCCGCATCGCGAGGCCCGTCTGCAGGAGAAAGAGCTCGTCAAAGGCTAGACGGTTGCGCGCCCTCAGCCAGCTCTCCGGGGCCGACGGGTGGTGCAGCTCTCGGAGGGCAGCTACCAGGCCCTTCATCCCGTGGCGCTCGCGAATCCTCTGGGGCAGAAAGTCGTCAAGGCCGCTGCCGTACTCCTCAAGGGCCGTATCCACCAGGCGGCGCAGGCGCTTTTGCGTTAGAAAGGCGGCGGTAGGATAGATGGGGACGATGTGCCCCACCAGCTCAGGGGGCTGCCCTGCCTCAAGCACCTCAAACTCCGGATTGGTGAGCTGCACGCCGTTGTAGTACTCCACCCTTCCATAAAGGGCCAATCGCATTCCCGGCCTGAGAGTTCTTGTGGCGTGAGGGTTGAACCAGACGGCCCGAATTGAGGCGGAGCCGTCGTCCAGGACTGCGGAGGCAGGGCCCCCGAAACGACTGGCGGAGGACGACACGGCGCGGACCTCTGCGAGCGCGGAAGCCGTCGTGCCGATGCGAAGTTCACGGAGCGGCACGAGGTCCCTTCGGTCCTCGTAGCGCCGTGGAAAGAAATAGAGGATGTCCTCGACGGTGTAAACGCCAAACTGGGCAAGCAGCTCCGCAACCCTTGCCCCCACCCCCTTGAGGTAGCGAATGGGGGACGTCAGCCCCCCAGGGGAACCTCGTACCGCGCTCATGAGCGTCACCTGCCCCCCTCTGTGCTTGTGTGCTTGCGGAACTGCACGCCCCTCAAAAAAGGCTGGCCCCTGGAGCCGGGATCGCTGGTGTCCGTCCGCAGGGGCCATTCGCCGAAAAAAGGGCCTTATTCCCTTTCTATAGATGGGGAATTGGGATCAAAACTCCCCCTTCTCGGAGTCGTCGGACTTCCCCTCCAGGAAGTTTCTGCGGAAGTGGTCGAGCAACCGGGACGAGGAAGCGTCCTGACGCCCCGACTCAGCGGGAGGCTCCGCTTCGGTTTTATCGGAGGCCTTCTCCTCCTCGTTCATCATCTCCACTTCAAATTCCTGCTGGGCCTTGTCGATCGTCTTACCGAAATCGAGGAGGAGGGCCACGGTATCTTTGAGGAACTGCTGTTTCCTCAGGTTTAGGAAGCGCAGACGGTTGTTGTAGTTCTCCACCTCTTTTGAGGCTTCCTCCAGAAGGCGCTTTGCCTCGGAGCGGGCTGAGGCCAGGGTCTGTTCGATCTGCTCCGAGGCCTCCTTCTTTCGATGGGAGAGGTCCTGTTCCAAATCAGCCCAACGCCTCTCGGTTTCAAGGCGCATGTCCTGAGCCTCCTGCAGGATGCCGGCTGCGGAAGCCTTCGCCTTCGCGATGATCTCAGCAGCCGCCTTTTCCGCCTCGTCCAGCTGCATGTGGCTCTGGGAGTCGATTTCCCTGGATTTGGCGTTCGCCTCCGCGACGATCTCGGCGGCCGTCTTTTCCGCGTTCGAGATCGTCGTATCCGCCTGCGAGGTGATCTCCTCGACCTTGGAGTTGGCTTCCGAGAGGCACTTCTCCGCCTCAACCCGTGCGTCCGCCAGTATCTGCTCCGTCTGAGCGCGAGCCTCCTCCTCCATCTCCTTAGCGCCCTTGCGCGCTTGAATGAGGGCGTCCTTGATCATGTCCGTCATGGACTCCTGCTTTTTGACGTACTCCTCAAGCTCACGTATCCGGGTTTCGCGCTCGTTCAGACGCATCGCGTAGGTTTCAAAGTCGTCCGCGACCTGGTTCAGGAAGTCCTCGACCTCCTGTACCGCATACCCTCCGAAGGAAACCTTCTTAAAGGCCTTGACCTCAACGTCCTTGGCGGTCAAAAGTTCCATCATTTAGCGGCTCCTCCTCAACCCATTCCTCGAACATTCCCTCGTGCGGCGTCACCAGGTACAAAGCGGGTTCGATGTACTCCATACGGCCTTTATGGGCAAACGCGACCCCCCCCATAAAGTTGATGAAGGGACGCCCCTCCTCCTCAAACTCTCTGGGGTCCAGCTCATGAAGGTCCAGCAGGACCATGATCCCATTCAGGAGGGCATCCCGGAGCCTCAGCTTGATGCTCTCCGAGGGCACGCCCTTAAAGAAGACGAGCCTTGGAGCGGATACGGGATGAGGCTCGTCCCGTCGCCTTGCCTTCGGCCTCTTGGCTGCCGTCCTCTGTTCCTCGACCTCGTAGTCCTCGGACTCATCCACATAGTCATCGTCACCATAAAACCCAAGGACCTGCATTAACCTCCTAAGCACCCGTCCGTTCCTCCTTAAGAACAGGATAAAAACCCCGCCTTTTAATATACCATGGACTACAGCGTCTTGTACTCGCGAGGGCCAAAAAGGGCCGTGCCAATCCTCACCATGGTGCTCCCCTCCAGAATACCCCACTCAAAGTCGCCGCTCATCCCCATTGAGAGCACGGGCAGGGGGAGGCCGGATCGTCCTCTCGCGTCCTCCGCCATCCCCCTCAGCTCGGCGAAGGCCTGCCGGACGCGCACCTCGTCGTCCGTCAACGGACCGATGGTCATCAGTCCCTCCAGCTTGAGGTTGGGCAGGGTCAGAACGCGATCCAGGAGGGCGGGGAAAGCCTCAGGTGCCGTCCCCGTCTTGCTGGCCTCCTTCGCCGTGTTCACCTCGATCAGCACCGACAGACGGCGGGACAGCTCCCCCGCGATGCGGTCCAGGCGCTCCGCCAGGGGGATCGAATCCAGGGAATCGACGGCGTCAAACAGTTCCACGGCACGGCGCGCCTTGTTGTTCTGCAGGTGCCCGATCAGACGCCAGGGGGGCGTTGGATGATCCTCCCACGCCTCTCGCTTCCCCTGCGCCTCCTGGACCTTGTTCTCGCCGATCGCGTCAACGAGGGGGGCAACCTCCTGCATCTCCTGAACGCTCCTGGTCTTCGTCACTCCCACCAGAAGAACGTCCGAGGGCTTTCGTCCCGCAAGGGCCGCCGCGTGCGCCATGCGCTCCCGGATGGCTGCCACATGCCCCTTAAGATCCATCAGCAAATCCCCTCCTACCAAATCCTCACGATGCTCTCCTGAATGGTGTCGGCATCCAGGATCAGCTTGTTCCCCGGCATCACGCCCCGCACGATGAAGAAATGTCCCGCATCGGCCGGAAAACCCTCGACGTCACGCGAGAGGATCCGGTTTCCTTGAAGGAGGAAGACCACGTTCCGACCGTCCTTCGTGATCACGGTGCTGTCGGGAACCATGACTCCCTGCTGATCTCCCGCGACCACGCGGGCGGAGAAGGATCGGGAACGCAGCGCCTCCGGAGGAAAGAACGGCAACCTCAAGCACACCTTGACCTTCTGGCCCATCGTCTTGAAGGACACCACCTCCGCCTTCCTTTCCTTGCCCTCCGGCTCCATCTTGATGCGGATGGCGGCCCTCCGCATACGCAGGCTGCGCAGGAGGGACGGCGTGCCGTCCAGGTAGGCGATGCAGCGCAGCGTCTGTGGCTGAGGGATTAGCTTGCCGATGGGCGCCCCCTTGCGAAGCTGAATGCCGTTCTCCAGAAGGACGGCGGGCCTGAAGAACGGGAAAGGAGCGAAGTCCGGCCACAGCTTTGCATAGAACCAATGCCCCTCCTGGCCGTCCAGGGCCGGATAGAAGTAGGCAGGGTACGGCGCACGAACCGCAACCCCGTCCAGGGCCGCCAGCATCTCGCCCTTCGCGACCCGGCGTGGCAACGGCGAGGGGTAGGTGAACACCCCGTCCTGCGGCGCCAGGACCGGCTGCTCATCCCACAGCAGAATCCCCTCGAGGGGCTGTTCCTCGACGTAGCCTGCGGCAAAGGCCTCGATGATCTGAGGGTGGGACAACCTGTAGCTGTCGAGCCAGGAGAAGTATATCCGGATCGCCGCCAGCAGGATCAGCAGAAAGAGGACGTAGTAGACCAGTCGGCTGAGGAACTCATCTCCCCTCCGGGTCATCGCTGCCCGCGTTCCTCGTCGGATGGAGCGGACTTCCTCTTGTCCCGCGTGACCTCCGCAAAGGCGTCGTGGTTGTGGATGCTCTCAGCGCTCGTGATGGAAACGGAATACCACGACACCCGAGGCTCCCGGTTCAGCGCAACGGCAAGGTCCCGCACGACATCCTCCACGAAACGCGGGTTCTCATAGGCCCGCTCCGTAACGTGCTTCTCGTCCTCCCGCTTCAGGAGCGTGTAGAGCGGGCTGGAGGCCGCTTCCTCCGCCATCGCGATCAGTTCCTCGAACCATATGAGGTGTGTGCAGCGGACCTTGATCGCGACGAAGGCGCGCTGGTTGTGGGCTCCATACTTTGAGATCGCACGGGAACAGGGGCAGAGCGTCTGCACGTGGACGCCCACGCCCGTGACCATGTCAA
>NZ_CALHIQ010000047.1 GCF_938030725.1 uncultured Fretibacterium sp.
CTTTATCTATTACTTTAATTTTTCCCAGCGATGAGAGCTCAAATATTGTGGAGGTGCATGACGTAATGGCTGAGAGAAGAAAGGCTGAAAACGTACTGCTGGATACGGCGCTTCAGGAATTTTATGGCGCGGCGGACGAGATGGGGCTCAGCGAGAAGCTGATCTCCATCCTGAGCCATGCGGAGCGCAGGCTTGAGGTTTCCGTGCCCACCGAGATGGACGACGGCTCCGTGAAGGTTTTTAAGGGCTATCGCGTGCAGCACTCCACGGCCCTTGGGCCTGCGAAGGGCGGCCTTCGCTACGACCCCGCGGTGGACATCGACGAGTGCGAGGCGCTTGCCATGCTCATGACCTGGAAGTGCTCCCTGGCGGGCATCCCCTACGGCGGTGGCAAGGGCGGCATCTGCTGCGACCCGCTCAACATGTCGAAGAAGGAGAAGGAGCGCATGACCCGCACCTTCGCCGCACGGATCGCCCCCATCATCGGTTCCTGGACGGACGTGCCCGCCCCCGACATGAACACGGGCGGCCCTGAGATGGTGTGGATCCTGGACACCATCAACAAGATGCACGGCCAGCTGGAGCCGGGCATCCTGACGGGCAAGCCCATCTCCTATTGGGGCTCCAAGGGGCGCAACGAGGCCACGGGCCGCGGCGTCGCGACCTGCGGCCTTGAGTTCATGAAGGCGCTGGGCAAGGACCCCACGAAGATGACCGCCGCCATTCAGGGCTTTGGCAACGTGGGCAGCTACACGGCCAAGACGCTGCAGGAGAACGGCGTTAAGGTCGTCGGCATCAGCGACATCACGGGCTCCTACTACTCCGAGAAGGGCATCGACATCGAGAAGGCCTTTGAGGTGAAGGACAAGGACCCCAAGAAGCTCCTGAACGGGTTCGAGAAGGTCGGGAACTGCGAGAAGGTCGACGAGGTCCTGTTCACGAAGTGTGACTTCCTGTTCCCCTGCGCGCGCGACGGCGTCATCAACAAGGACACGGCGGGCAAGGTGTTGGCGAAGTACGTCGTCGAGGGCGCGAACGGCCCCACCACGCCGGAGGGCGACAAGATCATGGCGGACGCGGGCGTGAAGCTGGTGCCCGACTTCCTGGCCAACTCGGGCGGCGTCATCGGCTCCTACTTCGAGTGGGCCCAGAACCTTCAGGGCTTCTTCTGGACCGCCGACGAGTACAACACCCGCCTGATCCACATCATGAAGGACAACTTCAAGCGCGTTTGGGACTACGCGGAGGCCAAGAAGGTCACGATGCGCCGTGCAGCCACCATGGCCGCCATCCAGCGCGTCGCCGACGTGGTGGAGCTGCGCGGGCTCTTCCTGTAGGCGTCTTTTTGGGAGGAGTTTTCTGGTGAACGACAAGGTTTTAACGGAAGTCGAGCGGCTCAGGGACGACATGGTTGCGGCCCTGAGCCGCATCTGTCGGATCCCCGCCGTTTCCCCCCACAACGGGGGGACGGGCGAGGAGCCCAAGGCGCAGGAAATCGAGAAGCTGGTCGCGGAACTGGGACTGGGGAAGGTCCGCTGGGAGTTCGTGGACGACCCCAAGTCGCCCACGGGCAACCGCCCCTCCCTCTTTCTGGAGTGGCCGGGACGGCAGAAGCGCCGCCTCTGCATCCTCTCACACATGGACATCGTGCCGGAGGGGGACCGCGCCGTCTGGTCTCTGGACCCCTTCAAGCCGGAGGTCCGGGGCTCGCGCCTCTACGGTCGCGGCGTCAGCGACAACGGGATGGCGCTCATCGCGTCGCTCTTCGCGCTGAAGGCCCTGGTCAACGCTGGCGTGGAGCCGGAGTACACGGTGTACCTCGCCTTTGTCTGCGACGAGGAGATGGGGAGCCACCACGGCCTGATCCCGCTGTTCGAGCGAGGCGACCTGTTCCGCGAGGACGACCTCGTCATCGCGCCGGACAGCGGCAACGATGCGGGTGACTTCATCGAGATCGCGGAGAAGGCAGGGTGGAAACTGAGCTTTACGGTGCTGGGCCATCAGACCCACGCTGCGATCCCCGACAAGGGGCTGAACGCCTGCCGTGTGGCCAACCTTTTGGCGGTGGAGGTCGATGAAGCCCTGCACAAGGCCTTCCCTGAGGAGGACGCCCGATTCGAGCCGCCCGTGTCCACCTTTGAGCCCACGCGCCGCTTCGCCAACGTGCCCAACACGAACACCGTGCCGGGACGCGAAGAGTTCGAGTTCGACTGCCGCGTCCTGCCGTCGGTGGACCTGGACCGGGCCTTTGAGGTGGTGGAGAAGGTGCGTAAGGACGTGGAGGCCCGAACCGGCGCCAAGATCGAGCTCAACGTCAACCGCAGCGACGCGGCCAAGCCGACGGACGAGTCGAGCGACATCGTCCGCCTGGTTTCCGGCGCGGTTCAGGAGGTCCTGCACCTGAAGCCGAAGACGGGGGGCATCGGGGGCGGCACCTTTGCCGCCGTGTTCCGCCGCAACGGCATCCCCGCGGCCGTGTGGGCCCAGGAGTGCGGCGGCGTCGCGCACCAGCCGGACGAGTTCACGGAGATCCCGTACATCGTCAACAACGCCAAGGTCTTCGCCCTGATGATGACGGGCGGCAAATAGCCGCTCCGCCGAGCGGGAGGAGAAAAGCGCGGGGGAGGGCCTCAGGCCCTCCCCCGTTCGTTACCCTTCCTGGAGTTCAAAGGTCCCGCGGGCCAGCACCTCGCCGTCCCGCATCATCACTCGACCCCGTCCGACGAGGGTCCTCAAACGCAGGTTCTCGTCGAGGAGCATCACGTCGCCGTCCTGGCCCTTCTCAAGCCGCCCCTTGTGGGGCAGGCCCAGGAGGGCCGCCGAATTGGCGCTCATGAAGGCGAAGACCCTTTCGAGCGGGGCGACGGACCGCTCCCGGCAGGCCGCCGCGGCGCGCAGGATGGAGGCCGGGTCCCCGACACCCATCCCCGCGAAGTTCCCTGCGCTGTCGAAGCGGGGCATGCTGCCGTTGCCGTCCGAGCTGAAACAGACGCGCGACAGGTCGCACCCCGCGGCGACGAATTGGGCGACGGCGTCCGGCGTCTTCTCGTCTGCGGTGAGGTCGGCGGCTCCCCCCTCCTGAACCCAGCGGACCGCGTCGTCCAGGAGCTCCTGGCAGCGGCTCACGTGGGTCGGCATGAACTGGGTGAGTGGAACGTCCGTCCCCTTGACGGCCTCCCGCAGGGGATTGAGCCCCGTTCCCTCGCTTCCCATGTGGACGCAGACGACCCCCCGCTTTCCGGAGAGCATCCCCGCGACCCGCACGTCGGAAACCAGGGCCCGTATCGCCTCCGGGGAGGGGTGGGAGGAGCGATGGTCGGAGAGGGCCATCTTGCAGCCGATCACCTTGTCGATCCAGGCGATGTCCGTGCCCGTCCTGCCGGTGATGGTTGGCCCCGGAAGCTGGTAGGCGCCGGTGTAGATCCACGTGCTCAGGCCCTCGACGTCGAGGGCTCGCGCCTTGGCCAGCAGCTCCGTCAGAGAACGGCTGTAGCCGTCGGTGCCCAGGAGCCCGATGGCGGTCGTGATCCCCGCCTTCACGAAGGTGGAGAGCTGGGCCGGTGGGGTCCGGAAGTTGAAACCTCCCTCGCCCCCCGCGCCGCCGAAATGGTTGTGGTGGTCCACGATGCCCGGTGCCGCGATGGCCCCGCGGGCGTCGATCGTCTCAAGGTCCGGCACGTTGACGGTGAGGTCCACCTCCGCCGCGGCCACCCGTCCACCAAGGATCAGGAGGTCCCTGAGCCCGATGTGTTCCGGGGCGTAGAGGTCGACGTGCTTCAGCAGCAGTGGGTGCGTCATCTGAGCGTCCTCGTCCTGCGCGACGTCAGAGCGCGCCCTCGGCACCACCGGCCTGAGCTCCGCCCTTCGGTTCCGTCCTAAAGATGGCAAAGCCGCAGAACGCATAGAGCCAGGCCAGCAGGAACCCGCAATAGCACATCACGGCCCAGGGGGCGTACTCCAATACGGGGACGTTGAAGAGCCCGTACATGTAGACGCCCGCCGCGGACCAGGGGATCAGGGGCACGAACACGGTGCCCGAATCCTCAAGGGTACGGGACAGGACGCGGCGCTGGATGCCGAAGTCGTCGAAGAGGTCCCGGTACATGGTCCCCGGCATGATGATGCTGAGGTAGGAGTTTCCCGTGCCGAGGGCCGTGATGATCCCCGTCAGGGAGGTGGAGAACACGAGGCGTCCGACGCTGCTCCGGATGAAGCGCTCCTTCATGGCCGAGGTCACGACCCGGATGGTGCCCGTGCACTCCAGCTGTCCCGCGAAGATGTAGGCGAAGAACACGACGGTCACGGAGGAGGACATGAAGGAGAGGCCTCCGCGGCTCAGGAGCTTGTCAACGACCTCCAGCCCCGTGGTCGCCTTGGGGCCGCTTGCCATGATCTTGACGATATCCGACAGCCCGTGTCCCTGCATCATCGCGAGCGGCACGGCCGAGGCCATGGAGGCCCAGAGGACGGGGATCGTCGGGAAGCCCATGAAGGCCAGGATCAGGAGGAGCACGGCGGGGATCAGGACGAGGGGGGTGAGCTTGTAGGAGCCGTTGATGGCGTTCACGATCTCGTTGATGCGGGTCATGTCCATGGTCTCCGCAGCGCTGGAGCCGGCCCAGGCGTAGACGGCGAGGCCGATGCAGAACGCGGGGACGGTGGTCCACAGCATGGACCGGATGTGAGCGACGACGTCGGTCTCCGCGGTGGCCGCTGCCAGCACCGTCGTGTCGGAGATGGGGCTGACCTTGTCGCCGAAGTAGCTGCCCGCGATGATGGCGCCCGCCGTGGCGGCGGGGGAGATGCCCAGGCCGTGTCCGATGCCCATGAAGGCCACACCGAAGGTGGCTGCCGAGCCCCAGGAGGTCCCGGTCAGCACGGAGGAGATGGCGCAGACAAGGCAGGCCGAAACGAGGAAGGTCTGCGGCCTCAGGATGGAGAGCCCAAAGTTGATCATGTAGGGGACCGTTCCGGCCGCCATCCAGA
>NZ_CALHIQ010000048.1 GCF_938030725.1 uncultured Fretibacterium sp.
GCGGGTCACGGGCGCGAAGACCATCTGGGCGATGCGGTCTCCCGGCTCGACGACGAAGGGCTCGTCCCCCAGGTTGATGAGGATCACCTTCACCTCGCCGCGGTAATCCGCGTCGATCGTCCCCGGACTATTGGGCAGTGCGACCCCGTGCTTCAGGGCCAGGCCGCTTCTAGGGCGAATCTGGGCCTCGTACCCGCTGGGGATGGCCAGTCGGATGCCCGTGGGCACGAGGGCGCGGGCGCCCGGCGCGATCACGCAGGGCTCGGAGGCACGCAGGTCCACTCCCGCCGATGCCTCGGTAGCGTAGGCGGGCAGAGGGAATTCCCTCGCCCGCCCCAAGCGCTGGATTTGGACCGAAACTTCGGCCATGAGGGGCTAGTAGTCCCTTCTCCGGGGCCGGTCGTCCCTCCTGCGGTCGCTGAAGCTCCCCCGATCGCGATCCCTGGGGCCACCGCGACGTTCTCCGCCGAAGCCTCCCCGGTCCCGATCTCCGTAGCTGCGGTCCCGGTCGCCATAGCCGTGGTCGCGATCCCGATAGGAGGAGGGCTCCCTGGCGGCCAGCTGGGCGATCAGGTTGTCGCGCTCCCGCTCATCCGGCAACGCACCCTCCAGGCCGGCTGCGCGCACCCTGTCCTCGTCCGCCAGAAGGCGCCGCCGGGTCAGGTTGACGCGTCCCTGGTCGTCGATCTCCTTCACCATGACGAGGACGCGGTCGCCGGGCTTGAAGACGTCCTCCACCCGCGGCACGCGGCTCGTGCTGATCTCGCTGACGTGCAGCAGCCCCTCCTTGCCGGGCAGGCACTCCACGAAGGCGCCGAAGGCCATCAGGCGCGTCACCGTGCCGTAGTAGACTTCGCCGGCCTCAAGCTCCTTCGTCAGGGAAACGACGATCCGATGGGCCTCGTCCACCTGCTCCTGAGAGGCGCCGGCGATGGACACCTGTCCCGAATCCTCGACGTTCATCTTCACGCCCGTCTGCTGGGTGATGCCGCGGATGACCTTGCCGCCGGGCCCGATGACGTCGCGAATCTTCTCCGGGTCGATGTTGAAGGTCATGATGCGCGGGGCGTGGGGCGAGAGCTCCCTGGGGCTGGGCGCCGCGGCCTCCATCTTGTCCAGGATCTCCATGCGGGCCTTCCGCGCCTGGTTCAGGGCGGACTCCAAAATCTCGCGGGTGATGCCGCCGGCCTTGTTGTCCATCTGGAGTGCCGTCACGCCCTGCCGCGTCCCGGCCACCTTGAAGTCCATGTCGCCGTAGTGGTCCTCAAGGCCCTGAATGTCCGTGAGGACCCGCACCTTGTCCCCCTCCTTGATGAGGCCCATGGCGATGCCCGCCACGTGGCAGCGAAGAGGCACTCCGGCGTTCATCATGGAGAGGCTGCCGCCGCAGATGCTGGCCTGGGAACTCGACCCGTTGGACTCCAGGATGTCCGACACGACGCGCACCACGTAGGGGAACTCCGACTCCGGCGGCACCACGGGCGCCAGGGCGCGCTCCGCCAGGGCGCCGTGACCGATCTCGCGCCGGCCCGGTCCCCGCATGGGGCGCACCTCCCCCACGGAGTAGGGCGGGAAGTTGTAGTGGAGGATGAAGCGCTTGGCGGGCTCGTCCAGCTTGATGCCGTCCAGCACCTGGTCGTCCTCCCCCACCATGCCGAGCGTCGTCACGGCCAGGGACTGCGTTTCGCCCCGCGTGAAGAGCGCCGACCCGTGGACCCTGGGCAGCACCCCCACCTCGCAGGCGATGGGACGGATCTCGTCCATGGAGCGACCATCGACACGGATGCCCTCGTTGACGATGATGGAACGCATGATCGCCTTCACCCGCCCGTCCACGAAGGCGGAGATGTAGTCGCCCTTGTTGGGGTAGGCTTCGGCGAAGTGCTCCTTCGCGGCGTTCTTGACCTCGGCGATCCTCTCGGCGCGAGGCTTCTTCTCGTGAATGCGCACCGCCGCGTCCACCCGGTCGTCCAGGTTCGCCTCGATCCATTCCTCGATCTCCGGGATGCGATCGGGCGCGGGGACGACGATCTCCGGCTTGCCGACCTCCTCCTTCATCTGGCGGAACAGCGCGATGATCTTGCGAATCTCCCGCTGCGCCAGGTCCAGGGCGTCCACCAGGAGCTCCTCGGAAACCTCCTGTGAGCCGGACTCCACCATGGTGATGCCGTCGTCGTGTCCGGCGACAACGAGGTTCAGCCTGGATTCCTTCATCTGGGGCTCCGTGGGGTTCACCACGAGCTCCCCGTCGATCAGGCCAATGCGGACCGCACCGACGGGACCGTTCCATGGGATGCCGGAGATGGAGAGCGCTGCGGAAGCGCCGTTGATGCCCAGGACGTTGGGCGGATACGTCTGGTCCATGGCCATGACCGTGTTCACGACGTGTACGTCGTTTCGCATGTCGTCGCTGAACAGCGAGCGAATGGAGCGGTCCGTGACGCGCGCCCCAAGGATGGCCGACTCCGAGGGCTTGCCCTCGCGTTTGATGAAGCCGCCGGGGATCTTCCCCGCGGAGTAGTAGCGCTCCTCAAAATCGACGAGCAGCGGGAAGAAGTCGATGCCCGTTCGTGCCGTTTCCGTGATGCAGGCCGTGCTGAGGATCACCGTTTCCCCATGGGACGCCATCACCGCGCCGTTGGCCTGTTTTGCCACCTTCCCCGTGCGAAACACGAGCGGCGTCCCGCCTATCGTTACCGAATATTCCTTCTCCAAAGTCAAATAGCCTCCTAAGCGTTGTTGATTCCAGTCCTTATAAGCGCACTTAGGATAGCACAATCGCCCCGTTAGTCCAAGCGTTTTCGGCTGGAAAAATAGGCCCGCCGAAAATCCCCTCACGCGCGGGCCCGCCCTGCGTCCGGGCCGTTCAGGTGCTCCAATATCTTCCGCGCCAACACCGGCCCCACCCCCGGCGCGCCGGCCAGCTCGTCGGGGGAGAGCGCTGCAATGCGCTCCGTCGAGCCGAAGCGGACCAAGAGCTGCGAGGCACGGGCCCTGCCGATGCCGGGGATGTCCTCCAGCGAGGAGCGCTTCATCCGCGCGTTGCGCGCCCGCCGGTGCGTGGTGATGGCGAAGCGGTGGACCTCGTCCCTCATGCGCTGCATCAGCTGCAGCACGGGGCTGCTGCGGTCAAGTCGGATCGGATCGTTGAGCCGATTCGGGAGGAAGATCAGCTCCTCGCGCTCCGCCAGCGCCACGAGGGGCAGCTCCATCTTGAGCTCCGCCAGCGCCCGCATGGCGAACTCCAGCTGCACGGGACCGCCGTCGATCAGCGCCATCTGGGGCATGGGCTCCGACTGGTCCAGGACGTGGCGATAGCGGCGGCGCACCGTTTCCTCGATGGAGGCGAAGTCGTCAACCTCACCCTCCGCCAGGCCGCGTATCCTGAAGCGACGGTAGAGGGAGGGGTTGGGCCGCCCCTGCTCGAACACCACGCAGCAGCCGTAGGTGTCGTGCCCCGCCGTGTGGGAGATGTCGAAGGCGTCCATCCGCCAGGGGATGGTCCTGAGGCCGAACGCCCTCTGGGTCTGGTTCAGGACGTGCCACGTTTCGCTGTCCAGGTCCTCCTGCAGCGCCGAGGACACGCGCTGGCGCGAGATGCGCCAAAGGGCGCGCATCGTGTCGCGGCAGTGGGCCGCCTCCTCGAAGTCCATGCGGCGCGCGGCGGCGTCCATGCGCTTGTGCAGGCGCTCGATCAGCTCTCTGGTGTTCCCCTCCAGCAGGAGGATGACGTCCCCCACCCGCTCGCGGTACTCCGCCTGCGTGCAGAGCCCCGCGCAGGCCCCCATGGAGTGCCCCAGGCTGTACTCGATGCAGGGGCGCTTCCCAGGGTCCGGTTTGAGGTCCGTCCGGCAGACGCGCAGGGGGAAATACCGCTCCGCCAGGCGCATGAGGGAGCGGATGTTCCCGGCGCTGACGAAGGGGCCCAGGTAGACGGCACCGTCGTCGCGCTTGACGCGGGTGATCTCGAGGCGCGGAAAGGCCTCGTCCGTCACGCGGATGTAGGGGTATCGGTCGTTCATCTTGAGGTCCACGTTGAAGAAGGGGGAGTATCGGCGGATCAGCCTGGCCTCGACGATCAAAGCCTCCGCCTCCGTTTCCGTGCGGATGATGGAGATGTCCTCCACCAGGGCGACCAGCTTGCGCAGCCTCGGCGAGGCGAAGTTGGAATGGCGGAAGTAGGAGGACACGCGGCGGCGCAGCTTGATGGCCTTTCCCACGTAGATCACCGTGCCCTCGGCGTCGCGCATGATGTAGACGCCGGGCCTCTCCGGCAGGCTTCGCAGGATGGCCGCGATCTTCTCCTTGACGGCGGCACCCTCCCGCGTGCCGTTTTTGGCGCCGGGACGGACGGCCTTCCTCTCCTCCCGCGCTCCCTCGTGCTGCGGCGAAGGGCCTTCAGCCATGAAAAAGCCCTCCACGACGACTCAAGGCCGACCTCATCATCAGCTTACCGACCCCGAAGGTATCGGCCGGAAATCCACCCCTCGATCCCCTTGTCCGTGCTGACGTGGTACCACACGCCGTCCGCAGCGGTACGGGATTCGGTCGCGTCCACGAGGTCGCCGCGGGACATCCGCGCCAGGACCTGAGCGGTCAGGTTCGGCGCGCTGCGCAGGTTGACCCTGCTGCCGCTGACCCGCATGGGCGCCGTCGTTCCCGCGTCCTCAGAGGTCGCGGTCGGCTGGTCGTCCCCGCTGGCGGGAAGGGCCTCCGGCGCCGGCGACGACGCCCTCACGACCGCGATCCGCGCGTCCGCTGAGGCTTCAGGGGACATCTTCGGAGACTTTGCGGGAAGGCCGACGCTCCCGCTGACTGCCTCACCATGGACGACGGATCCCGCCGGTTCGGAGGAATCGGGAGAGCTCGGAGGCTCCGGCGCACGGGGCGAAACGACAGGGACCGCCGCGACCCCGGAGCCCGTCGCGCCGCCGCCCTCATCTTCGTGGGGCCGTGCCGCCTCCTTCGCCTTCTCCGGCTCCTTTGCGCCCTCGTCGAGCGGAAGGACGTCCTTGCTTTTATCCTCCGGCTGCACCGTCACAGGCTCCTCCGTCGGCGCGGGCACGTAGCCGAACAGGCCAGCCAGCCAGCGTCCGCCGCCGAACAGGAGAAAGCACACAAGGGCCGCCGCGAAGAGGACGCGCCGCACCCAGCGCCTCAGGACCGCCCGCCGCGCCGCGGCGATCTTAGCCGCACGCCGGGCCTCCTTCGAGAGGCGGCGGGCGTCCGCAGCAAGCTGCTGGGCATCCCGGTAGCTGCCGAACCCGTCAAAGTGCTCCGCGACCTCCTCCAGCTCCTCCTCCGTCCGGGCCTGTTCCTTCAGACGGATCAACTCCGCGTAGCGCCTCTCCATGCGCGCCCTCGCGGCGAGGGCCGGGGTGTCGCGATAGGACCCCAGCTCCTCCAGCACGGCCGCCAGCTTATCGTAATCCGCAGGGGTCTGCGCCCTCTCCAGCATGGAAACGGCCTCGTCGTACATCTTCTTGGCCTCGATGCCGCGCTGAGCGTCCTCCACGAGCTTCCGAACGTCCTTGTGGCCCTCCAGGGACTCCAGAAGCTTCATGAGCTCGTCGAGGTCCTCCTGGGTTTCAGCCGAGGCACTGAGGGCCTGAGCGCGCTTGTAGCGCCCCTCGAGCTCTGCCTGCCGCTCCTCTCGGAGGCGCTCCAGCCGCCTGTTGCGAGCTTCGACGTAGCCGTTCAGGACGGCACGCTCCTCGTCGGCAGCGAACTTCAGAGCGCGTTGAAACAGCCGGCTCTGCTCGAACAGCGGTGCGTCGGCCAGGGCCTCCGGAGTGCGGGCCCCAAGTTCCACCATGAGCTTTCCCAAGTAGGCCCGCGAGTTCTCCGGGTCCTGGGTCAGGGCCTGCTCCAGGTACTGGTCCGCCCGGGCGAACTCGCCGTCCTCCAGAAAAATGAAGGCGCGGCGGACCAGGGCCCCGGTCTCCACGCCGACGAGGGACTCGACGGGCTGCAGCGCGTCGTCGCGCAGGAGCTGGACGCGCCCGTCCAGCTCCTGTTCCTCCCCCTCGACGGGGGCCTCCAGGAAGACGTGCATCGCCCGCAGCATTCCGGGCAGGCGAGGGGGCTCACCGTCGGTCCGGGCCGCCAGGGCCGAGGGGTCCTCCCGCAGGGCGTTCACGTCGAGCCGGGCCAGGATGGCCGCCAGGAGGTAGAGCACGGCCCAGACGACCGCGCTGTGGAGCCCCAGGAAAAAAGCCGCGGCTGCAAGGCCTGCATCGACGCCAAGCAGGATCGAGGCCCGCTCCCTTCGCGTCAGGGCCATGCCGCCTCCGACCAACCCCCACAGGGCGGAGAACATGACGATCACGCCCGCGACCTGAAGTCCGAACGTTCCCGAAGCCGCCCATCCGGGGACTGCGGCGCCCGCGAGGACGGTAACGCCTGAAAAGATCGCTGCGAACAGAGAAAGGGCAAACGCGACGATATTCATGAATCAATCTCCCCTCTACGTTGGCGCTGTGTTCCACACAAATTTCGCCATCCTGTCCGGTTTGAAGCGGCTCCGCTGCTCCGCCGTGCCGAACGCACCTCCACCAGCTCAATCGCCGGCCTCATTATATAAGCACCGAAGGACAAAAAGCAACTTGGCGTCCGCGACGCGAAAGAGCCCCTCACGGGGCCCTTGTTTGCAAAAAGCGCTATCGGCTCGTTTCTATCTCGCCCAGCTTTTCCTCGAAGCCGTAGATCGTCGGGTCGATCTCGTCCACGGTGTCGTTCAGCTCGTCGAGGCCGCGGAAGCGCCGCCCTCGCGGGAGTTGGTTTGAAAAGCGCTTGATCTTGAGCAGGGACTGGAGGTAGTTGCGCTCGTAGGGCATGATCATCTGGGCGGCCATCAGGGCGCTGGGGCTGGGCTCCTCCAAGAACATCATCGCCATCTCCAGGTTCTCGTCAACCTCCATCTCGTCGTACCAGATGTCGGCCAGGATCGACTGAAAGCGCGCGCGATCCGCGCCCCGCACCTGCTGGCGGATCACCCAGTCGATGCGGTTCATGCCGCGCCGCAGTTCGTCCGCTGCCCTCCTCGCGTTCTGGGCGGGCAGGGAGTTGTCCGCGATGTACTCCGCCTCCACCTCCAACAGGACCTCCTTCCTCAGGAGGCGTCCATAGGAGGGCCTCAGCTGGACCAAGGCGGGCTCGGAGGGCGCGTCCACGAGGGCTTGAAAGACCGTGCCGGTGTCCACGCCGCGCCGCTCGTAGGGGGAGTTCTTCAGCCAGGTCACGTACCCCGGATCGAACAGCCCCTTGCGTCCCGCCCGTCCGGCCATCTGCAGGAACTCGTTTTTGGAGATGGGCTCCCGGTGGTGGTACTGCACCAGCTGCGCGAAGATGACGTACTGCGCGGGCAGGTTCACCCCCAGCGCCAGCGCGTTCGTTCCGCAGACCACGTCCAGAATACGCTCCCGGAAGGCGGACTCCACCAGGAGTTTCTCCTTCGGGAACATTCCCCCATGGTAGATTCCCACGCCGCGGAGAAGGGGCGGGGCGATGCGCTGGACCTCCAGGATGGCCGCCAGCTCCTTGAGGCGCTCCCGCGCCTCGCGGGACAGCGAGCGGTTCGGCCGCACCTCCGCGATGTCCTCCGCCATCTGAAGGGCCCCTCTCTGAGAGAAGAGGAAGATCAGCGCGTCGTGGACGCCGCTTCGTCTGGCGGGCTTCTTCGGCGTGAAGATCAGCTGCGTCGTGCGCTTGTGGCTCTCGTGGATGATGAAATTGCGCGAGCTGATCCGCGAGAGGTAGGCCCCCACGTTCTTGACGCCCCCCAGCGTGGCCGACATCACCAGGACAGGCGTGTCCGGGTGAGTTTCTCGAATTCCGTCGATGTAGGTCCGAGCCCGATCCGGATCGTTGAATATGTAGTGGAACTCGTCGATCACGAGCCGCTGACCGGGCGTCGAGGCGTACTTCATCGTGTATATCTCCTGCGTGCAACAGATGACGCGCGCGTCCTCGTTGCGCTTGAAGTCCCCCGTTTCGATGCCCACGTCCAGCCCCATGCGCCGGAGGTCCATGTAGCGCTCGTTGCTCAGGGCCTTGATGGGGGCTGTGAAGATGACGCGGGCGGCGTCGGGCTCCCGGACGGCGCCCTCCTCGTCCAGTATCCCGGCCCAGAGGTAAGCCACCAGCGTCTTGCCCGATCCCGTCGGCGCCGAGAGGACGGCGCTCTGTCCCGCAATGCTGCGGTATGCGTTCTTCTGCCAGTCGTAAAACGTCACTTTCTCCAAAGGCGCCAGCTCCAATGACACCCTGCGCCTCGTGCAGGGAAAAATAGCGAGCAGCTCATAAGCCGGGTTCTGTATGTGACGGCCATTTATCTGGACATCTCCTTGCGGAGCGCCTCAAGCGATCGTACCCGGGGGTCGGCGGGCCGCGTCATCCCCCCCTATTCGATCTTGCTCCGGGTGGGGTTTGCCAGGCATACGGCTCGCGCCGCATCCGGCGGGCTCTTGCCCCGCCTTTTCACCATTGCTCCCATATGGGGGCTGTCTGTTTTCTGTGGCACTTTCCTCCGGCTCGCGCCGACCGGACGTTATCCGGCACCCTGCCCTGCGGAGCCCGGACTTTCCTCCACGCCTCTGGCGTGGCGGCCATCCGAGCTGCTCGTTTTTATTGTATCACGATGCAACCGGTATCGACCCGGCGGCGCCCCTCAAAAAAACGCCGGCTCCGCAGCGCAGAAAAGGCACGAGAAAAGAGGCTTTTTCGCTTGTTAATCGCCTGATTGAAAGGTAAAATTTAAGACGTGTGTCTGAAGTTCTTTTTGATCATCTGATCTGAAGTTCTTCCGGAGTCAACGCACGATATCATCATTCTGTCCCCTCTTTCGCCGTTTGCGGAGGGGTCGTAACAGTAAGGAGCGATACAAGAACATGCAACTAGTCATCGCAGCATTGATTTTTGCGGCCGGCGTGGGCGTGGGATACCTGATCCTGCAGGCATGGGACAACACGCGCCTCACCGGAGTGAAGAACCAGACCCTCCTCATGTTGCAGGAGGCCACCGACGCGGCCGAGCGCATCAAGCAGGATCGCCTCACCGAGGCCAGGGACGAGGTTTCACGACTGAGGCAGGAGGCCAATCGCGACGTCAAGGAGCGGAGGGCCGAGCTTCAGAGGGCCGAGCGCAAGCTGGAGCAGCGGGAGGAGAACCTGGACCGAAAGCTCGACCGGGTTTCCCACAAGGAGGACGAGCTGAAGCTGAAGCAGGAGGCGATCGAGAAGCGCGGCGCGGACCTCGAAGCGCTGATCCGGCAGCAGAGCGACAAGCTGGAGGAGATCGCGCAGATGACGAAGGAGGACGCTCAGGAAATCCTGCTCCGCAAGACGGAGGAGGACGCCCAGTACCTCATCGGGCTTCGCCTGAAGGAGCTGGAGGAGCGGGCCCAGCGCGAAGCGGACCGCAGGGCCCGTGACATCGTCGTCGCGGCCATGCAGCGCTGCGCCGTGGAGAGCGCGGGCGAGGCGACGGTCAGCGTCGTCCCCCTCCCCTCTGAGGAGATGAAGGGGCGCATCATCGGCCGCGAGGGCCGAAACATCCGCGCCTTCGAGATGCTGACGGGGGTAGACCTCATCATCGACGACACGCCGGAGGCCGTGACCCTCAGCAGCTTCGACCCCGTCCGCCGCGAGGTCGCCCGCCGTGCCATGGAGCGGCTCGTGGTGGACGGCCGCATCCATCCCGCGCGCATCGAGGAGCTGATCGATAAGGCCACGCACGACGTGGAGGAGGAGATCATCAACGAGGGGGAATCCGCCGTCCTGGAGATGGGGATCAAGAACATCCACTCCGAGCTGGTGCGCACCCTGGGCCAGCTGAAGTTCCGCTTCAGCTACGGCCAGAACGCCCTTTCCCACAGCCTCGAGGTGGCGCAGATCGCGGGCGCCATCGCCGCGGAGCTGGACCTCGACGAGGAGCTGGCGCGCCGTTCGGGACTGCTGCACGACCTGGGCAAGGCCGTCGACCACCAGGTGGAGGGCCCCCACGCCGCCATCGGCGCGGACCTGGCGCAGCGCTTCGGCGAGAGGCCGGAGGTGGTCAGCGCCATCGCCTCCCACCACGATACCCTCGAGGTCAGTTCCGTCTACGAGGTGGTGGTCGCCCTGGCGGACGCCATCAGCGCGTCGCGGCCCGGCGCGCGCCGCGAGAGCCTGGACGCCTACATCAAGAGGCTCGAGAAGCTCGAAGAGCTCGCCATGGGCTTCAACGGCGTTTCCAAGGCCTACGCCATTCAGGCGGGCCGCGAGGTACGCGTCGTCCTCACCGCGGGCAAGACCGACGACGGCAGCGTGTACAAGCTGGCCTACGACATCGCGCGCAAGATCGAGGCCGAGATGAAGTATCCGGGACAGATCAAGGTCAACGTTTCCAGGGAAACGCGCGCGTCGGAGTTCGCAAAGTGATGCGGGTGCTCTTTCTCGGCGACGTCGCCTGGAGCGTCGGGCGACGCGCCTTGGCTTGTGCCCTGCCGGAGCTGCGCCGCGAGTGGGACGGCTTCGACTTCGTCGTCGTCAACTGCGAGAACGCGGCGGCAGGCAAGGGAATGACGGAGAAGATATTCAAGGAGTTCCTGGACCTGGGCGTGGACGGGATGACCTCTGGGAACCACATCTGGGACAAGAACGACTTCGGCGTCGTCTTGGGCTCGGACGCCCGCATCTTTCGCCCGGCCAACTACCCGGCGGTCTGTCCGGGTCAGGGGTGCGGCGTCCTGGAGCGCAACGGACGCCGGCTCGGCATCCTGAACCTGGAGGGACAGGTCTTCATGCCGCCCATCGACTCCCCCTTTTACGCGGCGGACGCCTGCCTGGAGGAGCTGCGGGCCCAGGGGGGCGCGGAGCTCCCCATCCTCGTGGACTTCCACGCGGAGGCGACCTCCGAGAAGGAGGCCATGGGCTTTTACCTGGACGGGCGCGTTTCCGCCGTCCTGGGGACCCACACCCACGTGCAGACCGCGGACGAGCGCATCCTCCCCGGAGGGACCGCCTACCTCAGCGACGTCGGCATGACGGGCGGCCACGGTGGCATCCTGGGCGTGAAGAAGGAGAGCGCCATGCCCCGCTTCCTCACGGGCATGCCCGCGCGCTTTGAGATGTGCACGGAACTGCCGGCCGTCAACGGCGCGGTCGTGGAGATCGACGAGTCCACGGGCAGGGCGCGGAGCATCACCCGCGTCCAGAAGGCCGTGGAGCTTCCGTAGGACCAGGCCCCCGGGTGAGGTGAACTCGACCACCTTCCCTTCGGGCGATCGAGCTTGCACTCAAAGACGAGGGGGGCGCGGGTAATCCGCGCCCCCCTCGTCTTAACTCAATCAAAGCTCAGTGGCCCCAAAGCCCCCTGGGCCCGCCTCCGGCTGCCCGCGGCTCAGGGTTTCCGCGTCCCCCCAGAGCCGTTCCAGCCTGTAGAAATCCCGCCCCTTGCGGCTGAAGACGTGGACCACCACGTTTCCGGCGTCCACCAGGCGCCAGTTGGAACTCGTCTCGCCCTCCAGGCGACAGGGGAGCCCGTGGCGCTCCAGAGCCTCTTCGGCTGCGTCCATCAGCGTCTTCATGTGGACCTCCGAGTTACCCGTCACCAGGACGAAGACGTCCGACAACGCTCCAACGCTGCTCAGGTCCATGAGGACGACGTCCTCGCCGCTCTTCTCCTCCAGCGCATCGAGAAGCCACCGGTATTCCTCCGCGCCGTTCGTCAGCGCCTCCTTATCCAACACAGCCCCTCCTTCCTCTCTTGTCCTCGCGTTCCGTCCGCTCCGCTTCCTCGCGCCCGCCCATCAGGGCACCGGCTCAAGGCGACGGAAGACGTCCTCCTTGTCGTGCCCCAGGATCAGGGTGAGCGAGGCGGCCCGCCGGTCCGCCCGAATCAGCCCCTGGTTCGTGATGCCGCACAGCTCGGCCAGGGCCAGGGCGCCGTCCCGCGCGACCTCGCCCCCGTCCGGCGGGTAGATGATGTTCGTCGTGTGGTAGTCGTAGTGCCTGGCATTGCCCGTGTAGGGGACCTCGATTCCGATGCGCTGGAAGACGTCCGCAGCCCGTTTGCCCAGGCCGCTCTCCCCGTCCCCGTTCAGGATGCGGAGGCTCCCCACCTTCAGGCGCAGCTCGGCGAGCCGGTCCGCGCTGACTGCCGAAAGCCCGTTCTCCTCTCGGCCGATGGCCGGGGCGAGGTCCGCGCTGCCCACGTCGAGGCTGACGGGGGCGGACTCGTCCGCCGAGGGAAGCGGCTCGGTCAGCATCATGGAAAAACGGGCGTTGTCCAGTATCCAATAGCTGAGGCCGCCGGCGTACCCAGCCTTGCCCGGCGCCATGAACATCTGGATTCGCTCCTTAGGCAGCGCCGTTGCGAACTGCAGGAGCTGCAGGGCCTCCACCGGGCTCAGGTCCGTGTCCACCGCGTTCACGACCTCGCCGATCAGGGAGGGTATCTTCGGAATGATCGCCGGGGTCTTCAGCTTGGACATCAGGACGTCCATGAACTTCTGCTGCCGCTGCACCCTGCCGATATCCCCAAGGGGGTCGTGCCGGAAGCGCACATAGCCCAGGGCTGCTATGCCGTCCAGGTGTTGCTGGCCCTTCTTGATGTTGATGAAGAGCTTGCCCGAATAGTCGTTGTAAGACAGGTTCTTCTCGACGTAGATGTCGATCCCGCCCAGGAGGTCCACGATCCGCGGGAAGCTCTCGTAGTTCACCTTCACGAAGTAGTCCAGCGGTAGCCCCGTTAGGTTCACGATCGTCTCCCGCACGAGGGGGACGCCCCCGTAGACGTAGGCGTGGTTGATCTTGTCCCAGCCCTTCCCTGGAATGTACACGCGGGAGTCCCGCGGAATGGAGGCGATCCGCACCGCCTTGTTGTCCACGTCAAAGATCACGATCGCGATGGCGTCCGTCCTAGAGCCGCCGTCCACGTTGTCCAGGCCAACCACCAGAACGTTGATCGTCCCCCTCGCGGCGGCGATCGTCGGGGCCTCCCCCGCCGGAACGACCAGGTTCCCCTCGCTGTCCATGCTGGTCACGTCGCTCCCCGGCCTGGGCAGGGGAAGGACGTTGGGATTGAAGAATATCTCCTTCAGGCGCAGGACCGCCCCGCCTACGGTCGCTGCGAAGATCAGGAGGACGATCCCAAGAATCTTCAAAAACCTCACCGACGCGACACCTCCAACTCGATCGGTTTTGCGCGTCAACGCGCGGCCAGGCAGGGCGCAAAGCCCCCGGCTCAACCCTCTCTACCTATAGAGCCCGTTGGACTCGATGTAGATCTCAACCAGGTGCGGCACGAGAAAGCGGATGCTGTGCCCCGTCCGCGCTCGCTCGCGAATCTCCGTGCTGGAGATCGCAAACTGCGGTATCTCCACCAGCTTCAGGTTCTCCCGCACCTCTTGCGGCAGTGCTTCGATCCCCTCCACGGGATACCCCGGACGGCAGGCCGTCACCAGCGTGCAGAGCTTCGGGAGCAGCTTGTAGTCCACCCACGTCGTGATGTCGAGGATCGCGTCCAGCCCCGTGATGAAGAACAGGTCCTCCGGCGCAATGCCGCCCGCGATGAACTCGCGAAGCGTGTCCACCGTGTGCGACGGCTGGCGTCGATCGACCTCCGTCCTGGAAACGGAGTAATTCAGGACGCCCGCCGTGGCCAGAAGGGTCATGGCGTAGCGGTCCTCCGCCGACGTCACCTGACGATCCCGCTTGTGGGGCGGAGCGCCCGTGGGGACGAAGACGATGCGATCGATGTTCAGCCGGCTCCGGCACTCCTCAGCGAGCAGGAGGTGGCCGTAGTGTATGGGGTCGAAGGTCCCCCCCATAATCCCCGTCTTTGTGGACACTAAAATCCCCTCTCCCATGAAAACGGCGCTGCCGGCCGAGAGGCCAGGTGGCCGCTCCCTACTCCATGATCCTGTCGGGCTGAAAGTCGAACTCGACATCTCCGATCAGGACTCGGTCGCCCTCATGGGCGCCCGCCACCTCCAGGGCCTCCTCGACGCTGAGGCGCTTCAGGAGGCGCGAGAACTTCAGCATCGCGTCCTCGTGTTCAAAGTTGATGCGCCCCACGGCCCTCTCCAGGTTGGCGTGCTCCACCCGGAAACGGCCGTCCGAGAGGCGCCGAACCTCCACGGGCTCCGGCGCGCCGCCGCGGCGGCGTGGGAGCTCCTGAACACCCTGGACCTCCTGCGCCTCCACGAGCGTCGTCCTCCCCACGGGTCGCGGGTGGGCCCGGACCAGGGCGACGACCTCGCGGATCAGCTCCGGGATGCCGTCGCCCGCGAGCGCGCTCACCAGCAGGCAGGGCCTTCCCAGGCGCTCCATCTCCCGCTTCAGAAGGCGGGCGTTCTCCTCCGTGCCGGGCAGGTCCGTCTTGTTACCCACCACAATGCAGGGTCGTCCATCGAGGTCCGCGCCGTAAGCGTGAAACTCCGCCTCGACCACCTCCAGGTTCTTCAGCACGTCCTCCTCGGAGAGGTCCACCACGTGCAGCAGCACCCGTGTGCGTTCGATATGGCGCAGGAACTGAAGCCCCAGCCCCTTGTTCTCGTGCGCCCCCTCGATCAGTCCGGGCACGTCGGCCACGACGATCTGCTGGTCGTCCACGGCCAGGACGCCGAGGTTGGGGGAGAGGGTCGTGAAGGGGTAGCCCGCAATGCGCGGCTTCGCCCCGCTGATGGCCGCCAGGATGCTGGACTTCCCTGCGTTGGGGAACCCCACGAGCCCCACGTCGGCGATGAGCTTCAGCTCAAGCGTCAGCGTCCGCTCCTCACCGGGGTCCCCCTTCTCCGCAAAGCGCGGCGTGCGGCGCACGGAGTTGGCGAAGTGGGCGTTGCCCTTCCCGCCCCGGCCGCCTCGCGCCGCCACGAAGGTCTGCCCAGGTTCCACCAGGTCCGCCAGGACGCGCCCGCCCTCGTCTTGGACCAACGTGCCACAGGGCACGAGGACCTTCAGGTCCGTGCCGTCGGCCCCCGTCTTCATGGCCCCTGCGCCATGGCCCGCATGGCCGGCCTGAAAACGGCGGTTGTACTCGAAGTCCGCCAGGGTGACGACGCCACCCACGGCCTCCAGGATCACGCTGCCGCCCGTCCCCCCGTCCGCCCCGTCGGGGCCACCCTTGGGGACGAACTTCTCCCGTCGGAAGCTCAGGGCGCCATTGCCCCCCCGTCCGGCCTTCACCATAATCCTTGCAACGTCCACAAATTTCACGTCAACACCACCGCGACAGAAGAACAGAAAAAAAGAAGGCCCCGCGCAAAAGGGGGGCCCTCAGGGGTTCCAGGGACAGACGTCCGCCCACCGAGCGCGGAATTCAAGCAGAGGGGACAGGAGGACCGCTGCTGACCCGTCGCTTCAGCGGCCCCATCCAGCCGCTTCAGTTCGCGAGGGCGGGGACGACGGAAACGTACTTGCGGTCCCCCTTGACGGCATACTCCACCTTGCCGGGGACCAGAGCGAAGAGGGTGAAGTCGCGCCCAAGCCCCACGTGCTTTCCGGGATGCAGGTGCGTGCCGCACTGGCGGACCAGGATGCTTCCCGCCGTGACCTCCGTCCCCGCATAGACCTTGATGCCGCGGTACTTCGGATTGCTGTCGCGGCCGTTCGTGGAGCTGCCCTGCCCCTTCTTGTGCGCGAAAAACTGTATGTCGAATTTATAGATCATAGCTGCACCTCCGTAATGTGTACGTACTCACCGTTCCCGGCCGCGACTTCCCTCAGCGAGAGCGCCACCGTCCTCGTCAGGAGCTCCAGCGAGGGGGCAATCCCTTGCGGCCAGAAGACTCGAATCAGCGGGACGTTTCCATCCACCCGACACTCCAGCCCTTCGACCTTCGCCACGTCGGAAAGGCCCGCCAGGAGCGCGTGGACCAGCGTAGAAACCGCTGCACAGACGACGTCCGCGCCCTTTTCGGCAAAGCCGGAGTGTCCGCGGCTCTCCAGCCCGCAGAGCGCCCCCTTCGCCCAGTAGAGCGTTACCTCCGTCACCGGAGGATCAGGCGTCGATGCCCCGGATGACGACCTCGGTGAAGTACTGTCGGTGTCCCTGCATACGGCGGTAGTTCTTCTTGCTCTTGTACTTGAACACCAGGACCTTCTTGCCGCGGCCCTGGGCCAGGACCTCCGCCCTCACGCTGGCTCCCTCGACGTAAGGCGTCCCAAAGCGGACTCCCGTGTCGCCGCCAACCATCAGGACCTTGCCGAAGACGACCTCGCTTCCCGCCTCGCCATCGAGGCGCTCCACGCGGAAGCGGTCCCCTTCCTGGACGCGGTACTGTTTCCCGCCCGTCTCAACCACTGCATACATGATAATTTTCCTCCTCCCGCTGAAAGCAGGCCCTCACCCTTGAGGTTCTTCACGCCTGCTCCATGCGATAAACAGCTTCATGATTTTACGCAAGAGATCGGCTTTCGTCAAGCAAGAAAGCACCTATTGCTCAGTGATAACGTCATCCCTTAACTTCCTCTGTCTCTTGCTTGACTGTTAATCTATTTCCATGAAATACTTAAAAGCAAGTAGGAAATCTGACAGTGTAAAAATAGAGTATAATATTAGCGAATATCTAGAGAGATAAATTCGGGATTGAGGGGGGATTAAAGTATGAGTATCAGATTTGAAAAGGGCCTTAATAAGGATAATGCGACTCTTTTATGTAAATGGTCAAATGAACAAGGAAAAGAATTTCAAGAACAATGGATGGGTTCTCGAATTTCTTATCCATTGAATTATGATAAAATAAAAGAATTAAAAAATATATTTTCCATTTTTAATAAAGAAGAATTCTTAGGGATCATACAGCAAATAAGAGTTGACAAAGATAATATACACATAGGGAGATTTGTATTAGAACCCTGCAAAACGGGATTGGGTCTTGGGAAGGAGGCACTTCAAGGCTTTATAGATTTAATTTTTGAGGATAATAATATTAAAAGCATTTCTCTAACGGTTTTTGATTTTAATCAAAATGCAAAGAGACTTTACGAGAAACTTGGATTTGAAATTGACGAAGTGATTGAGACTCCTACGCTCAAATATATTATGAAAAGATATAGATAAATCTCGGTTTGTCCAACTCAAATAGCAATTCAAGGAACAGTACGCTCCCACACTGTGGGGTTCGCCGAGGCACGGAGCAGCAGCCGGACGACATTAGGTTTTCCTCTTTTGACGGCTATGAACCCAAGGGGAGCGGCCTCCGGTCGCCCCCCTTGGGTTCGTTTTCTTGTCCGCCTCACCTGCGAAGTGATTTGGAAAGGGAATGAAAGCCCGTCAGGACAACGGCTCAGATGCTTTCCCGCTCCTGTTTGCCGTGTGTTATGGCGTCCATGAACACGGCGATCGCTCCGTCGCCGGTGACGTTGCACGCCGTCCCAAAGCTGTCCTGAGCGATGTAGAGCGCGATCATGAGGTTGAGCATGCTGTCGTTGAAACCCAGCATGGAGCTCAGGATGCCGAGGGCGGCCATCACGGCTCCGCCGGGGACGCCCGGCGCGGCCACCATCGTGATGCCCAGCATCAGGATGAACGGGAACAGTCCGCCCAGCGTCACGTCCATGCCGTTCAGCATCATGAGGGCGATCGAGCAGCTCGTGAGGGTGATGGTCGAGCCGGAGAGGTGGATGGTGGCGCAGAGAGGACAGACGAACTCCGCGATTCGGTCGCTCACGTCGTTGCTCTTGGTGCAGGCCACCGTCACGGGGATCGTCGCCGCAGAGGACTGGGTGCCGATGGCCGTGAAGTACGCCGGAAGCATGCGGCGAATGAGCTTGATCGGGTTCCTGCCCGCCACGGTCCCTGCGATCGTGTACTGGATCAGGATGACCGCCACGTGCAGCAGGATGATGATCGCGAAGACGCGGATGAAGACGGACATGATGTCCATGACCGTTCCGGCATAGGTCATGTTGGCAAAGATACCGTACACGTGCAGCGGCAGGAGGGGGATGAGGACGCCGGCCACCAGCTTTTCGATGATGTGCTGGACCTCGGAAAAGCCGTTCTTCAGCGACGTGCTGTGGGTGACGGCGATGCCGATCCCGAAGATGAAGGAGAGGAGGAGCGCCGTCATGACCCCCATCAGGGGCGGCATGTCGATCGAGAAGAGCCCCTTGAGCATGGTTTCTTCAGCGTTTTGAGCGTCCTCAAGCACGATGGAGCCCACCTTCAGGAAGGACGGGAAGACGGACACGTCCACGAAATACGCCAGGAGCCCCGCAAAGAGGGTTGAGGCGTAGGCGATCAGGACGGTAAGCCCCAGAGTCTTCCCTGCTCCGTCGCCCAGCTCGGCGATGCCGGAGACCACGAAGCCGATGATGATCAGCGGGATGCAGAAGCCCAGGAAGTTGCCGAAGATGCTGTTAAAGGTCGCGCCAATCTGGATGATGAGCGGTATCCCCGCGCTCTTGGCCATCGTTCCCACGACGACCCCCAAGACGATGGCGATAATCAGTCGCGGAAGAAGCCCGATGTGAAACTTTTTCTGTCCCTCGTTGCCCATGATGAAAGATTCCTCCTTGTAATATTTATGTATACGCCTGTGTTTTTATGCGTATCAGACCTCTACTTCCCGAACGACCCGATCGCCGCCAGGACCTCGTCGATGTCCGCCTCCGTGTGGTCCGCGTTGATCTGAAAGCGAATCTCCTCCGCTCCACGCGGCACCACGGGGAAGGTCATGCCCGTGGCCAACACCCCGTTCTCCAGCAGGTGCGCCACCATGGCTCTGGTCCGATCCGTGTCGTGCAGCACGAGGGGCGTCACGGGGTGCTCGCCGGGGATCGTCTCGTACCCCAGTTTGACGAGCCCGTCCTCGAAGCGCTTCGTCATGGCGCGCAGGTGCTCCAGTATCTTTGCGCCCTCGTCGCTTTCAAGGATGTCGAGGGCCTTCATCGTGGCACAGGCCTCGCCCACCGTGATGGGGTTCGAGTAGATGTACATGGCCGCGTGCTCCCGCAGGTAGGTGATCAGCGCGCGCGACGCCGTCACGTAACCACCGTTCACCCCGTAGGCCTTGCCCAGGGTCCCGATCAGGACGTCCACCCTGGCTCCGGTCATCTCCTCTGTGCCGTGCCCGGTACGGCCGCAGGCCCCGACGCCGTGGGAGTCGTCCACCACGAGGAAGGCCCCCTCGGCGAAGTGCTCGTCATAGCTGTGGACCAGCTCCAGGATATCCTTGAGCGGGGCGTGATCGCCCCTCATGCTGAAGATGCCGTCCGTCACCACGAGGACGCGCTTCGCCGTGCCGGCCTTCGCCTCATCGAGGCAGCGCTTCAGGTCGCCCAGGTCGTTGTGCTTGTACACCGCGCGGAAGGGGGGCCGGCCCAGCTTGATGGCGTTGATGATGCTGTTGTGGTTCAGCTCGTCGCTGACGACGAAGGTCTCCTTGCTGATGAGGGAGGTGATGACCCCGCCCACGGTCACGTAGGCCGCGCTGAAGATCATCGCGTCCTCCCGGCCATGGAAGGCCGCCAAACGGTGCTCAAGGTCGCGGTGCGCCTTGAACGTCCCGCTGATGAATCGCACCGCACCGGGTCCGACACCGAAGCGGCGCGTGCCCTCCTCATCCGCCGCGATCATGTCCTCGCGCAGGGCGAGGCCCAGGTAGGAGTTGGAGTTCATACGGATGAACTCCTTGCTGCCTCGGCCCTTGAGCAGGTAGCGAGGCCCCTTCGACCCGGCGGCCCGCTTCACCTCGACGATGATCTCCTCCTTGCCCTTCATGCGCCCTTCCTGCTTCAGCTTCTCAAGCTCGGCAGCGAGGGCCGCCTCCAGCTTCTTCATGATCTTCATCGCTCTCCTTTGAATTTAGAAATTTAGAACGGGGATGATATCGACCGACGCAGGCAAGATTTAGAACTTCGCCTCGTCACCCAACTTGAGGCGCAGGTTCTTCAGCATGTCGTCGGTCATAGCGTTCAGGTCGTACTTCGGATTCCAGTCCCACTCCGACCGCGCCGCCGAATCGTCGATAGAGTTGGGCCAACTGTCGGCGATGCCCTGGCGCACGGGGTCGACGTCGTACTCCATGACGAAGGACGGGATGCGGACGCGGATCGCCGCCGCCACCTGTTCCGGCTCGAAGCTCATCGCCGTGATGTTAAAGCAGCAGCGGTGGATCAGCCGTGCGGGGTCCGCCTCCATGACCTGCACCATGCCGTCGATGGCGTCCGGGATGTACATCATGTCCATGTAGGTCCCCGCTGCGATGTAGCTGGTGTAGCGCGCCGCTCGCACGGCCTGATAGTAGATGTCCACAGCGTAGTCCGTCGTGCCCCCGCCCGGCAGCGTCTTGTAGGAGATGAGGCCGGGGAAGCGCACCCCCCGCGTATCGACGCCCCATTTCTTGTGGTAGTACTCGGCCAGGAGCTCTCCGGCCACCTTGGTGATGCCGTAGATGGTGTTGGGCCGCTGAATCGTGTCCTGCGGGGTCCTGTCGTGGGGCGTCTCGGGGCCGAAAGCGGCGATGGAGCTGGGGAAGAAGATCGCACAGCCCTTCTCGCGGCCCATCTCAAGGGCGTTGCACAGCCCCTGGATGTTGATCTGCCAGGCAAGCTGAGGCTTCTTCTCCGCGTTGGCCGACAGGATTCCGGCCAGGTGGTAGATCGTGTCCGGCTTGAACTTCGACACGCACTCCGCGTACCGTTCCGCCTCCCGAACGTCCAGGATCTCGAAGGGGCCCTCCGGAAGGGCGTGCGCCGCATCCTCCCGGACGTCGGTGGCGAGGACGTTCGCCGCGCCGTAGTCCCGGCGCAGCCGCGTCACGAGCTCCGTCCCGATCTGCCCAAGGCACCCCGATACCATGATCCGCTTCATTGTGAAGACACCTCCATACAGGATTTGATTCCTGAGTCTCAGTATAGGACAACGAAGGGACGTTTTAAGATGCTATATTTTATATTTTAAAAGGACACCCCATACAGCCCCGCTCGATGCTCTGAATGCCTCTCCTATCTTCTATACTACCGCATTATGACGAAAAAGGTTCTGAGGGCTAACCACGTCTGGATGAACTATGAAGTATGAGAACGGGACGGTATCGCCGCGTTGCAATATTTCGTCCACACGCCACCACAGGCCGACAGGAACGGAGTGCGTCGTGTTCAGAACCAGTCGGCCGGAACAGAACGGGGCGGCAAGCGCCGCCCCAGCAAGAAGAATCGATGCTGCAATTCGAAGCATTATAAGCCGGCGCGTTGAAGAACGAGTCGCTGCCTGCCAGGGAATACCCTTCGGCAGCAAGAATGCCCAGTACAAGAACAACAACCACGTTTCCCGTTTGCAGCTTCTTTATGAAACCCGCCCTTTTCCACCTTGCCACACAGGCTATCTGTGCAGCGCTTTTTTGTTCTTTTGTGCCAGGAGCTCGACACGTGCCG
>NZ_CALHIQ010000049.1 GCF_938030725.1 uncultured Fretibacterium sp.
CGCCATATCGGGCCGTCCGCGCACCGCCTGCACGATGGCGTCCGTGGACATGGGGGGCTGCAGTTGGGTGACGACGTAGCTGAGGCCTTCCTGCCCGACGCCCGTTTCCTTGATGCGCGCCGTGATGCGGTTCAGCTCCTCCTGGTCCACCTGTCCGTCCGCCTTGGCCGCGTTCAGCATGGCGGTGAGCAAGAGCTTTGCGTCCTCCTCCGATGGGGCTGCGCTGGCGACCGGCTCGTTCTGCCCATTCTGCCCGGCGCCCTTCAGGGCCTTGAAGGCCATCATGCCGAGGAGCCCCAGCACGCCCCCTCCGATTCCGCCCGCGACGGTGCCCCGCTCCGAGGACAGCGCGCCCAGGAGCGCTCCGACCCCCGCCGCCGCCAGGTTGTCCTTGCCGCCCACCGCCTGACCCGCGCGGTTGACCGCTGCCTGCCCGCCGCTCAACAATTTGCCGAGGGCCCCCTGTACCCCGCCGCCCATGGACGAGGCTGCCTCCTGCACCCTGCTGCCTGCGGAGGGGGCCATCCCTCCCTGCGCCATCGCGCCCAGGAGCTCCGTAAAGTTGATCGCCATCATCTTATCCTCCGTTTCTCCTCCGAGGGCCGTTTCACCGTCTCGGAGCGTTGGGGTCAATCTTCAGCCACGTGCAGGGATTTGTCAAGGAGCGCCGTTTGCCGTGGTCGCGCAGGGTGTGGACGTCCGAAGTTGCCCGCGAAATTCGAGGGCCGCCTCGGGCGCGCCGTCTTTTTCGAATCGGCCGTCGCGCGGGACTTCTCCGTCCTATCTTCAACTTCTCGTCTTGCGGCGGTTTTTCAGGTTATAATGGGCGTGAGGTCGTGAGTTTTATTCTTTCTGAGCGAAGGAGAGAAAACGATGAAGAGGATTGCCATTGTCATGGGGAGCGACAGCGATCTCCCCATCGCGGAGAGGGCGGCGGAGGTCCTGAAGAAGCTCGCCGTCCCCTTTGTCGTCCGGGTGATGTCCGCGCACCGGACGCCGGAGGCCGTGGCCGCCTTCTCCCGCGACGCGCGAGAGGCCGGATTTGGCGCCGTCATCGCCATCGCGGGGAAGGCAGCGCACCTGGCGGGCTTCATCGCGGCGCAGACGCGCCTTCCCGTGATTGGCGTGCCGGTGCGATCCGCCGACCTGGGGGGGCTGGACGCGCTGTTGGCGACCGTGCAGATGCCCTCCGGCGTGCCCGTCGCGACGGTGGCCATCGACGGTGGAGCCAACGCGGCGTGGCTTGCGGTGCGCATCCTGGCCGTCTCCGACGAGGAGCTTGCCGCTTCCCTCGATAGGGAGGCGGCGAGTATGGCCGAGGGCGTCGAGCGCAAGGATCGGGCCCTGCAGGAAGGATCGGGGGAAGCGCGGTGACGCACCGGGAGGCCTACGCCAAGAGCGGCGTGAACGTGGAGGCCGGATACGAGGCGGTGCGGCTCATGGCGAGTTCCGTGGCGCGCACCCGCGTGCCTGGCGTCCTCACGGACCTGGGCGGGTTCGGAGGTGCCTTTGAGCTGCCCAAGGGGCTTCAGGACCCGATCCTGGTCAGCGGGACGGACGGCGTGGGCACGAAGCTGAAGCTGGCCTTCCTGATGGACCGCCACGACACGGTGGGCATCGACTGCGTGGCCATGTGCGTCAACGACGTGCTCTGCTGCGGGGCGCGTCCTCTGTTCTTTCTGGACTACGTGGCGGTGGGCAGGAACGTGCCGGAGCGCGTGGCGGCCATCGTCTCCGGCGTGGCGGAGGGCTGCGTCCAGGCGGGCTGCGCCCTCATCGGGGGGGAGACGGCGGAGATGCCGGGCTTCTACCCGGCAGAGGAGTACGACCTGGCGGGCTTTGCCGTAGGGATTGTGGAGCGGGCCAAGATGTTGGATCGGAGGAACGTCCAAAGCGGCGACGTCCTCATCGCCCTGCCGTCCTCAGGCCTGCACTCCAACGGGTTCTCGCTGGTCCGACGGGCGCTGGACGTGGAGCACCGGGACCTGCGGCAGCGCGTCGAGGAGCTGGGGTGCCCCCTCGGGGAGGCGCTTCTGACGCCCACGCGCATCTACGTGAAGCCCGTGACGGCGCTCCTGGAGGCCGTGGACGTCCACTCCCTCGCCCACATCACGGGCGGCGGGTTCCACGAGAACATCCCGCGCAGCGTCCCGGAGGGGATGGGGGTGCGCATTCGGCGCGCAGAGCTTCGGGTCCCGCCCATCTTCGAGTTCTTGATGCGCGAGGGCGGTATCGACGAGGAACAGATGTTCCACGTCTTCAACATGGGCGTGGGGATGACCGCGACGGTTGCGGAGGACGACGCCGAGGTGGCGCTTCGCGTCCTGCGTGAGAACGGCGTTGAGGCGCGGCCGATCGGCAGCGTCGTAGATGAGGAGGGAGTTGTGCTGTGCTGAACGCACGTATTTCCATACTGGTTTCCGGTGGCGGAACGAACCTTCAGGCCCTGCTGGACGCCCAGGTGAACGGGGTCCTTCGGAGCGGCAAGGTGGTCCAGGTGATTTCGAGCCGGGCTGGCGTCCGGGCGATCGAGCGGGCGCACGAAGCCGGCATCCGCACCGACGTGGCCGAGTATCGCGAGTTCCCCAACCGTGAGGCCTTTGAGCGGCGCCTGATGGAGCTCCTGACCCAGTCGAAGCCGGACGTCATCGTCCTGGCCGGCTTCCTGCAGATCCTGAGCGCGGACTTCGTCTCGCGCTGGGAAGGGCGGATCGTGAACGTCCACCCGTCCCTGCTTCCGGCCTTCTGCGGGAAGGGCTTCTACGGCCTTCGGGTGCACGAAGCCGTCCTGGAATCGGGCGTGAAGGTGACGGGGGCCACGGTACACCTCGTGACCGCCGAGCCGGACAAGGGCACGATCCTGATGCAGCGAGCCGTCGACGTGCTGCCGGACGACTCTCCGGAGCTCCTTCAGCACCGCGTGATGGAACAGGCGGAGTGGCGCATCCTGCCCCAGGCAGTGGAAGACCTCTGCCGCAGCCTGGCGTCCTCTCCCTCCGACTTCTGCCTGCGGGGGAACCGCTATCCCGGCCGGGGCATCATCCTGGGCTGCGGGCCCAACGGCCGCGCCGTCCTGGCGTACTTCATCATGGGACGCAGCGCGGGGAGCCGCGCCCGCGCCTTCAGACGGGAGAAGGACGACGTCGTCATCCGCCTGTTGGACCAGTCCGGGGTCAAGGACCCGTCGCTGATCCTCTACGCGCCCCTTCGGATGTGCGGGCGGAACGTCGTGGTGGCGAACGGGGACCAGACGGACACGATCTGCGAGTTCCTGAAGAAGGGCAAGGGGTTTGAGGAGGCCCTGCGCACGCTGGAGTACGAGCCGGACGCGCCCCACTTCACCCCAAGGATCAGCGGCATGATCTCCCTGCCGGAGTCGGGCTTCAGCTACCGGCTCAGCATCCTGAAGGCGTCGGGGGCCGGACGCCGCTGTCAGCGCCAGTTCTTCGAGTACGAGCCCATCCCTGGGATGGGGCACCTCATCCACACCTACGCGGGGGACGGGGCCGTGCTGCCGTCCTTCTCCGGAGAGCCCCTGACGGTGAACGTCCCTTCGAGCATCGACGCCTTCACCAACGGCCTCTGGGAGGCCCTGGACGAGGAGAATCGCGTGGCTCTCTACGTCCGCTACTCCCCCTTGGACGGGGGCCGCTACGAGGACAGGGTCGTCAACCGCTACGGCGAGGGGGCAAAACTGCGTTGAAGGAGCTGGAGCTGAAGTACGGCTGCAACCCCAACCAAAGGCCGGCACGCCTCTTCGTTCCGGAGGGACGGCTGCCCGTTGAGGTGCTCAACGGACAGCCGGGCTACATCAACTTCCTGGACGCGCTGAACGGCTGGCAACTGGTCCGCGAGCTCAGACGGGAGCTGAAGCTTCCTGCGGCGGCGTCCTTCAAGCACGTGAGCCCCGCCGGAGCCGCGCTGGGCCTGCCCCTCAGCACGGAGGAGAGGCGGCTGTTCTTCGTTGACGCTCCGGACGTGAACGAGTCCCCCCTGGCCTGCGCCTACGCCCGGGCGCGGGGGACGGACCGCCTGTCCTCCTTCGGGGACTGGATCGCGCTGAGCGACCCCTGCGACGCCGCGACGGCGCGCGTGATCCAGCACGAGGTGTCGGACGGCGTCATCGCGCCGGGCTATTCGGACGAGGCCCTGGCCCTGCTGCGAGCGAAGCGGAAGGGCGGCTACGCGGTCGTGCGCGTGGACCCGGACTACGAGCCGCCGGCGATGGAGCGGCGGGAGGTGTTCGGCATCACCTTCGAGCAGGGCCGAAACGTCGCCCCCGTCATCGACCCTGCCCTCTTCGACGCGCCGGCGACGAAGCGAAAGGACATTCCGGAGCCCGCGCGGCGAGACCTGACGCTGGCCCTCATCGTGCTGAAGTACACGCAGTCGAACTCCGTGTGCCTCGCCTCCGGCGGCCAGACCCTGGGCGTGGGCGCAGGACAGCAGTCCCGCCTGCACTGCACCCGCCTGGCGGGGGACAAGGCGGACGTGCGCCTGCTGCGCGAGCACCCCAAGGCGCTGGCCCTGCCCTTCAGGGAGGACCTGCCCCGTCCGATTCGGGACAACGCCGTGGACCGGTACGTGGCGCTGTCGCTCCAGCCCGACGAGCCCCTTCAGGACGAGGACTGGCGGCTCTGCTTCACGCGCCGCCCGGACCCCCTGACGCCTGCGGAGCGTCGGGAGTGGCTGGAGGGCGCCACGGGCGTTTCGTTGGGCAGCGACGCTTTCTTCCCCTTTCCGGACAACGTGGAGCGCGCCCGCCGAAGCGGCGTGAGCTACATCGCCCAGCCCGGCGGCTCCATTCGGGACGACCTCGTCGTCCAGGCCTGCGATCGCTGCGGCATCGCCATGGTGATGACCGGCCGGCGGCTGTTCCATCATTAAATGCACGCCTTTTCATCGGACCGTTATCGGGCGTTATCCTTTGGAGGTTGAGGACGAATGGACGTCATGGTGATCGGCGGGGGCGGGCGCGAGCACGCCATCGTGAGCCGCCTGGCGCGCAGCCCCAGGGTGGGCCGCCTCTACGCGCTGCCGGGGAACGGGGGCATCGGGCGTCACGCCGAGTGCGTCCCCATCAAGGCGGAGGACCTGGACGCCGTCGTGGGGTTCGCCGTGGAGCGCGGCGTCGACTTCGCGGTGGTGGCGCCGGACGACCCACTGGTAATGGGGGCCGTGGACCGGCTTGAGGAGCGGGGAATCCCCTGCTTTGGCCCCAACGCGGCTGCGGCGGCCATCGAGGGCAGCAAGGTCTTTGCCAAGGGACTGATGAGGAAGTACGGCATCCCCACGGCGCCCTTCGAGGTCTTTGAGGACGCGGAGCGCGCCATGGCCTACGTTGCGACGGCGAACCGCCCGCTGGTGGTGAAGGCGGACGGCTTGGCGCGGGGCAAGGGCGTGGTGGTCGCGGAGGACGCCGTCGGGGCCGCCGCAGCCGTCACCTCCATCATGAAGGACCGGGTCTTCGGACGGAGCGGCGACCGGGTCCTGATCGAGGAGCGGCTCAGCGGTCCGGAGGTCACCCTTCTGGCCTTCACGGACGGCCGCACGATCGTCCCCATGGTCTCCTCTATGGACCACAAGCGGGCCTTCGACGGCGACGTGGGGCCCAACACGGGTGGTATGGGGGTCGTCGCGCCGAACCCCCACCTCACGCCGGAGCTCATGGAGGTCTGCATGAGGACCATCCTGCGCCCCACGGTGGAGGCCATGAGGGCGGAGGGGCGCCCTTTCAAGGGCTGCCTCTACTTCGGGCTGATGCTGACGGAGGACAGGCCGCAGGTGATCGAGTACAACTGCCGCTTCGGGGACCCGGAGGCCCAGGCCGTGTTGCCCCTCCTGCGGTCGGACCTCCTGGAGATCATGGTGGCCGTGCGGGAGGAGCGCCTGGACGAGGCGGACGTCCGCTTCTCTCAGGACGCCTCCTGCTGCGTCGTGCTGGCCTCACGGGAGTACCCCGGCTCCTGCAGGACGGGGTTCGAGATCGATATGGGGGGCGCGGAGGACCTGCCGGGCGTCGAGGTGTTCCACGCGGGGACGCGCCGTGAGGGGGACAGGCTGCTGACGGCGGGAGGTCGCGTGCTGGACGTGACGGCCGTGGCGCCGACGCCCCGCGAAGCGCGCGCGCGGGCCTATGAGGCGGCGAAGCGAATTCGCTTCGAGGGCGCGCGGTTCCGCGGGGACATCGGAGGCGTCGACGAGTAGCGCAAGAAGGTCTTGCGGGGATGCCATGACGGGAGGCGGTCTGGATGGGTCGGGTTCACAGGCTTTACGTTGAGAAGAAGCCGCCGTTTGCGCGGGAGGCGGAGGCGCTCTGCGCGGAGTTTCGCGGCGTCCTGGGCGTCGCGGGGCTGGAGCGGGTGCGCGTCCTGAATCGCTACGATGTGGAAGGGCTGGAGGCGGAGGCGCTTTCCGCGTGCGTCGGCGCGGTGTTCGCGGATCCTTGCACGGACGACGTGCTGGAGGCCCTGCCGGAGGCGCCCCACGTCTTGGCGGTGGAGTACCTGCCGGGGCAGTACGACCAGCGGGCCGACGCGGCGGAGCAGTGCATCGAGCTCCTGCTGGGGTGCAGGCGGCCCACGGTGCGCACGGCCCGCGCCTACCTGCTCTGGGGCAGCCTGAGCGACGCGGACATTGCGGCGGTGAGGAAGCACCTCATCAACCCGGTGGAGAGCCGCGAAGCGCAGCTGGCGGAGTACGACGCCCTGGAGGCCCTCTGCCCCGCGCCCCCCGACGTGCCGGTGTTGACGGGATTTCGAGAGATGGACGAGGCGGCCGTGAGGGCCCTGATCGAGTCCCATGGCCTCGCCATGAGCGCGGCGGACCTGGCCTGCTGCGCGGCGCACTTCAGGGAGGAGGGGCGGGACCCGACGCTGACGGAGCTCAAGGTACTGGACACCTACTGGTCGGACCACTGCCGCCACTCGACCTTCCTGACGTCGCTGGACTCCGTCGAGTTCGAGGACGAGCGCATCCGGGAGGCCTACGGCCGCTACCTGAGGCTGCGGGAGGAGACGGGGCGGAGTGACCGGCCCGTCACGCTGATGGACATGGCGACGATCGGCGCGCGGGCGCTCAAGGGGCGGGGAAAACTGACGGACCTGTCGGAGTCCGCGGAGGTCAACGCCTGCACGGTCCACATCCAGGTGAACGGCGAGCCATGGCTCCTGCTGTTCAAGAACGAGACCCACAACCACCCCACGGAGATCGAGCCCTTTGGAGGGGCGGCCACCTGCGTGGGCGGCGCGATCCGCGACCCGCTGTCCGGCCGCGGGTACGTGTATCAGTCCATGCGCGTGACGGGCGCGGGGGACCCCCGCCGTCCCGTCGCCGAGACGATGCCGGGCAAGCTGCCCCAGCGCACGATCGTCACCGCGGCGGCGGCGGGCTACAGCTCCTACGGCAACCAGATCGGAATCCCCGCGGGGATCGTGGACGAGATTTACCACGAGGGCTACGTGGCCAAGCGCATGGAGATCGGCGCGGTGATCGCCGCGGTCCCCGAAGCCAACGTGAGGCGAGAGGAGCCCCGGCCGGGGGACGTCGTCTTCCTGCTGGGAGGCTGCACGGGGCGCGACGGGTGCGGCGGGGCCTCCGGGTCCTCCAGGGCCCACACGGCCCGGTCCCTCGAGACCTGCGGTGCGGAGGTGCAGAAGGGCAACGCGCCGGAGGAGCGCAGGCTGCAGCGGCTGTTCCGAAATCCGGACTTCACGCGCATGATAAAGCGCTGCAACGACTTCGGCGCGGGAGGCGTGTCCGTGGCCGTAGGGGAGCTGGCGGACGGGCTGGACATCGACCTGGACGCCGTCCCGTTGAAGTACGCGGGCCTGGACGGCACGGAGATCGCCATCAGCGAGTCCCAGGAGCGCATGGCGGTCGTGGTGGACGCGGAAGACGCGGCGCGGGTTCGAGAGCTGGCGGAGGCGGAGGACGTGCGGGCCGCCGTGGTGGCCCAGGTCACGGCGGATGGGCGGGTGACGATGCGCTGGCGCGGAAAGCGCATCCTGGACCTGCCCCGCAGCTTCATCCGAAGCAATGGCGCGGAGCGCCATGCGGAGGTGCTCTGCGCCTCCCCCAGGCCCTGCGCCCCGGAGGTGCCGGACGACTTCGTCCGCGGGATGCGGGCCGTGGCGGCGGACCTCAACGTCTGTTCCCGACGCGGGCTCTGCGAGCGGTTCGACTCCTCCGTGGGGGCCAACTCCGTGCTGTCCCCCTTCGGCGGCCGGCGTCAGCGGACCCCCGCCCAGGCAATGGTGGCGAAGATCCCCCTGACGGGCGGCCACAACGACACGAGCGCCTGCTCCGCCATGGCCTGGGGGTTCGACCCCTTCCTGTCCTCGGCCTCGCCCTACGACGGCGCCTACATGGCGGTGGTGGAGTCCCTGTGCCGCCTGGCCGCGGTGGGCGTCCCCCTGGAGTCCTGTCACCTGAGCCTTCAGGAGTACTTTGGCCGTCCGGGCGCGGACCCTCGGCGGTGGGGGGTGCCCACCGCGGCGCTCCTGGGCGCCCTGGACGCCCAGATGGACTTTGGCGTCGCCGCCATTGGGGGCAAGGACTCCATGAGCGGCTCCTTCGAGGGGCTGGACGTCCCGCCGACGCTCGTTTCCTTCGCCCAGGGCATGACCGACGTTTCCCGCGTCCTGTCGCCGGAGTTCAAGCGCGCAGGGTCCCGCGTCGTGTGGCTGCGCCCGAGGCGGCGGGGCCTGCTGCCTGAACCAAAGTCCCTGCTGGCCCTCCTGGCGCGCGTTCAAGACCTGCGCGTCAGGGGCGAGGCGCTGGCCGTGGGGACGCCCGCCTTCGGCGGACTGGCGGCCCTCGTCCTGAGGATGGCCATGGGCAACGGGTTCGGCTTCGCGTTCGACGACGACCTCACCCTGGCGGAGCTCTTCGGCCCCGCACGCGGGTCCTTCGTGGTGGAGTTGGCGGAGGGCGTTTTGGACCTGGAGAGCGCGGAGTTCGACTGCATCGCGCTGGGCCGGGTGCTGGAGGCGCGCCGGGCGACCCTGGGCGGCGAGGCCGTGGACATGGAGGAGCTGGAGGGTATCTACGAGGGCGTCCTGGAGGACGTCTTCCCCGTGAGGTGCGACGCGGGGGAGCTGGTTTCGCTGCCCGACGCATGGCCGGCTCCGGCGGAACGGGCCGTCCCCCGGCTGCCCCATGGCGTCGCTCGCCCGCGGTTCCTCATCCTCGTGTTTCCGGGGACGAACTGCGAGTATGAGTCCGCGCGCGCCGTGGAGCGGGCCGGAGGAGAGGCGGAGGTCCTGGTGGTCCGGACGCTGACGCCGGAGGCCATGAAGGAGTCCGTGGACCGGTTCGCCGCGCGGCTGGGCGCGTCGCAGGCGCTCTTCCTGCCCGGCGGGTTCTCCAACGGCGATGAGCCCGACGGGTCCGGGAAATTCATCGCCATCTTCCTGAGGAGCCCGGCGGCCCGGTCCGCGGTGGAGGGGCTCCTGGAGGTGCGGGGCGGCCTGATTTTGGGGGTGTGCAACGGCTTTCAGGCGCTGGTGCGCACGGGGCTCCTGCCCTTCGGCCGCATCGTGGACCCGGATGAGCTGGGGGAGGGCTCGGCCGTGCTGACCTTCAACGCCATCGGCCGCCACCAGTCGAAGATCGTCCGCTCCCGCGTCCTCTCGAACCGCTCTCCGTGGCTGAGCCGCACGCGGGTGGGCGACGTGTTCGCCATGCCCGTCTCCCACGGCGAAGGGCGCTTCGTCTGCGGGGTGGCCCTGCTGCGCCGCCTGGCGGAGGCTGGGCAGGTCGCGACGCAGTATGTCGACCTGCAGGGGAGCCCCACGATGGACGTCCAGTACAACCCGAACGGCTCCCTGGCCGCCGTCGAGGGCCTGCTCTCGCCGGACGGGCGCATCTTCGGCCGCATGGGACACGCGGAACGGGTGGGGGATGGCCTCTACCAGAACGCGGGGCGCACGGGGGGCACGATGATGTTCGAGTCGGCCATGGACTTCCTGCTGGGCTAGCGCGGGGGAACCCCGAAATTTCCCCTGCACAAACCGCGCAGATGCTCTATACTTCTCTTTGTTTCCTGAGGCTCCTGCCGCCTGCGGGAGCCTTTTGATTTTGAGGCCGGGAGGTCAATGCGATGGAAAAGCGTGAACAGCTTTATGAGGGCAAGGCAAAGAAGGTCTTCGCGACGGACGATCCGAAGCGCTACGTCGTCGAGTACAAGGACGACGCCACGGCGTTCAACGGCGAGAAGCGCGGCACCATTGTCGGCAAGGGCGTCGTCAACAACCGGATGAGCAACATCCTGTTCCGGATGCTCGAGGCGAACGGCGTGCCCACGCACTTCGTGGAGGAGCTGAGCGACCGGGAAACGCTGGTGCGGGCCGTGGAGATCGTGCCCCTTGAGGTCATCGTCCGCAACGTGGCTGCAGGTTCCTTCTCCAAGCGCTACGGCGTGGAGGAGGGACGGGCGCTGAAGAACCCCACGCTGGAGTTCTCGCTGAAGGACGACAGCCTGGGAGACCCCCTGATCAACGACTCCCACATCCTGGCGCTTGGGCTGGCCACGGAGGAGGAGCTCAGGACCATGCACGAGATGGCCTTCAGGATCAACGACCTCCTGAAGGACTACTTCCTCAAGATCGGCGTGAAGCTCATCGACTTCAAGATCGAGCTGGGCCGCTGCGACGGGCGGATCGTTCTGGCGGACGAGATCTCGCCGGACACCTGCCGTTTCTGGGACGCCAAGACGAACGAGAAGCTGGACAAGGACCGCTTCCGCCGCGACCTGGGGCACGTGGAGGACGCATATCAGGAGATGTTCAAGAGGGTGACGCAGTAGGCGCAGGGGACGGCTGGGGGACGGACGTCCCCCGAAGCTCAAGCTTTGGACTGGAGCGCGGAGGCGGAGATGGAATGGCATGAGGAGGACGCCCTGCACGAGGAGTGCGGCGTCATGGGGGTTTATCGAGGGGAAAAGGACGCCGCGAGCCTTGTGTACTACGGGCTCTACGCCCTTCAGCACCGCGGTCAGGAGAGCGCCGGCATCGCTGCGAACCAGGGGGGCACCGTCATGCAGGTCAAGGGGCCTGGACTGGTGGGAGAGGTGTTCCGCGGGGAAACCCTGGCGGGCCTGAAGGGCAACATCGCCGTGGGCCACGTGCGCTACCCGACGGCCGGGGGGGCGGACCCCCGCAGCGCCCAGCCCCTGGTGGCCCGCTGCGGGATGGGGGACATCGCCCTGGCGCACAACGGCAACCTGGTGAACGCGGACAGCATTCAGGAGATGCTGACGGACGCGGGCGTGATCTTCCAGACGACGACGGACAGCGAGTCCATCCTCAACCTGATCTGCCAGCACGGAAACAAGCGCGGCGTGGAGGCGGGCATCCGCACTGCGATGAGCCTGATCAAGGGAGCCTACGTCCTGGTCATCACGCTGGGGGACCAGCTGATCGGCGTGCGCGACCCCTACGGCCTGCACCCGCTGTGCCTGGGCAGGCTTGCGGACGGCTGGGCGCTGGCCTCCGAGAGCTGCGCGCTGGAAGCCATCGACGCGGAGTTCGTCCGCGACGTGGAGCCGGGCGAGGTCGTATTCATCAACCAGGAAGGGGTGCGCAGCCTGCCCCCGTCGCAGTGGTGTCGCAAGAGCCTCTGCGTGTTCGAGCTCATCTACTTCGCACGGCCCGACAGCGTGCTGGACGGCATCAGCGTCTACGATTTCCGCCGCCGATGCGGGCGACTTCTGGCGCACCAGCGGAAGATCGAGGCGGACCTGGTGATGGCGGTGCCGGACTCCGGCATCCCGGCGGCCATCGGGTACGCCGAGGCGTCCGGCATCAACTATGGCGAGGGGCTGATCAAGAACAAGTACATCGGGCGCACCTTCATCCAGCCGACCCAGGAGATGCGGGAAACTGCCGTCCACATCAAGCTGTCGCCCATCCGCAGCAACATCGAGGGCAAGCGCCTGATCGTGGTGGACGACTCCATCGTGCGGGGGACGACCAGCCGCCGCATCGTGCGCCTGCTGCGGGCGGGCGGGGCCAGAGAGGTCCACCTGGTCATCTCCTCTCCCCCCGTGTGCTACTCCTGCTACTTCGGCATCGACACGCCCTACAGGGAGAAGTTGATCGCCGTGCAGAAGACGCAGCAGGAGATCCTGGAGTACATCGGCGCCGACTCCCTGACCTACCTCAGCGACGCCTGCCTGTCGGAGGCCTGCGGGCACCAGGACCTCTACTGTCGGGCCTGCTTCGACGGGAACTACCCCATGGAGGTCCCCGCCACCGCGCGGCCTGCGGGATTTTTCAAGGAGAGCGGGGCCGCGGGGTTTGCGGCGGACATGGAGTCGTAGAGAGCGCCGGAGAACAGGACACTGCGTCCGCGGAGGCGGCGCGAAAGGACGAGGAGGAAGCTTATGATGCTGAGCGCGGTTCTCTTTGACATGGACGGGCTGATGTTCGACACGGAGGCGCTGAACCTGAGGGCCTGGGAGGCGGCGGGAGAGCGACACGGGTACGCGATCACGCCGGAGGTCATGCACGAGCAGATCGGCTTGAGCCTGCCAAAGACGCGCAGCATGATGCAGGAGCGGTTCGGCCCGGCGTTCGATTTCGACCTGGTGCGGGGGGACCGAATTCGCTGGACGGAGCGCTGGATCGAGGAGCATGGCCTGCCGGAGAAGCCCGGCCTCCGGCGGGTCCTGGCATGGCTCATCGAGAGGCGGGTCCCGCGGGCCATGGCGACCTCGAGCGACCGCGGGATCGTGGGGTTCTACCTGAAGCACACGGACGTTGGGGAGTGCTTCGACCGAATCCTCACGGGGGATCGCGTCGAGCGCGGCAAGCCCGCGCCGGACATCTTCCTGAAGGCCGCCCTGGAGCTGGGGGCGGAACCCGCAGGCTGCGTGGTCCTGGAGGACTCCTACAACGGAATCCGGGCCGCCCACGCTGCCGGAATGATGCCCGTGATGGTGCCGGACCTCCTGCCGCCGACGCCTGAGATCGCGGCCCTGGCCTATCGCGTGGTGGGGAGCCTGAACGACGTCATCCCCGTTTTGGAGGCGCTGGCCGATGACCGGAAGCCGGAGCGCTGAGGACCGGGACACGGCGTCCCTCATCCGCGCCTTCGTCGCGGTGACGGTCCCAGAAGGAGCGGCGCGGACGCTGGAGCTCCTCCTGACGCGCCTCGCGCCGCTGGGCCGGCTGAGGTGGGTGACGCGGGCCCAACTGCACGTCACGCTGCGCTTTTTGGGGGAGCGGACGCCCGACGCGATCGAGAGGGTGAAGCGCGCGCTGGCGCCGATCGCCTTCTCGCCCTTTGAGGTGGAGCTCTCCCGCGCGGGCGCGTTCCCCAGCCTGGAGCGTCCCCGCACGCTCTGGCTCAGCGGCGCGCGGGGCGCGGCGGAGCTGACGGCCCTCGCCGCCCGCCTGGAGGACGCGCTGGCGGAGGCGGGCATCCCGCGGGAGCGGCGGCCCTTCGTCCCCCACCTGACGCTGGCCCGCTGCACCGGGGAGCCCCTGCCGCCGGCGCTCCTGAAAGCGCTGGAGAAGGTGCCTCCCGTTTTGTGGACCTGCTGCGGCATCGAGCTGATGCGAAGCCGCCTGACCCCCCGCGGGGCGATCTACAGCCCCATCCCCATCGAGTGATCCGTGCCATAAAACGCCACGAACGCCATAAACGCTATGAAATGAGGGGGCCGCGTCCTGCGACCCCCCGTTCGTCTAACTCGGATAATCTGTGACGCCCTTGAGCTGCCTCGGCGGGCAGCGCGAGGACGGCGGTTTGCTCCTCCCCGCCCTCAAGCCATCATGGCGGCCCGCTGGACGGCCTCCTGCTGGAGCTCCCGCACCAGGTTGATGCGAAACACGTCCGGAAACTCGTCCAGGTTGCAGCAACTGAGGCTGTAGCGGACGGTTAGGTTGTCCTCCGCGGGCAGGGGCTCCACGCTCACCAGCATGGAGGTGCTGCGGGTCAGGCCCAGCACCCTGGAGACGCGGGAGTACTTGGCGAGGTAGTTCTCGTACTCGCCCGTCTTGGCCTCGATCCAGAAGATCTTGTCCCCGACGCTGAGCAGGAAGTCCAGCTCGAAGTTCTCCCCCGTGGGGAGGATGATGTTGGGGTTCTTCATGAAGGCGTAGGGCAGGCTGACCGTGGCGGGGTGCGTCGTCAGGATGGAGATCACCTTGTCGCGGATGTAGTGCTCCAGCCAGCCTCCGGTCAGGAAGTTGATGGCAGCCGGCGTCCGGTTCACCTGAGCCACGATGCTGTACTGGGGAGCGCGCCGGTAGGTGAAGGAGGAAAGGAACTTCGCTGCGCTCAGCATGTGGCAGAAGTTCAGCGTGTGGGTGATGTCCCGGCTTGGCAGCTTCGCCAAAGAGTAGCGAAACTCGCGGCAGTCGTTCAGAGTGGCCTTCATCATCTCGTAGAAGGGACGGACGTAGACGAGGTACTTGCCGAGGAACGCAGCGATTTGAGGCACCTCCTTAGGCAGGTGCCCTTCGTCGGGGATGGAGGTGACCTCCACCCGGTGGTCCTTCAGGTACTTGTAGAGGATGTCGAGGCGCTTCTGCGAGAACTGCCCGCCACGCTCCGGGGCGTTTTCCGCCGGCCCCAGGAGGTTGCCCGACGCCCCCGCCGGAAAGACGGAGAGGTCCGGGTGGGGCAGCATGTTGGGCGTCAAGAGCTCGATGTGGCGGCCCGCGCGGGAGCTGGAGATGGTCCGCATCAGCCCCGCCGCCTCCAGGTTGTCCATCTGCGCCAAGAGCGAGGGCTTCCCGATGCCCAGCGCCTGCGCCAGTTGGTTGACGTGAAGCAGCCCCTCCTCATGCCCCTTCAGGACGTCCATCAGGACGAAGAGCGTTCCCAAAGGGGTGAAGCCCCTCAGGGAGGACATCATCTCCACGCTGCTGAACTCCGTGGGGGAGTAGGGGTTCCTGCGGGTCGCCGCCTTCTCCTCCTTCCGCTTGGAAGCGGGCGCTGCGGCAGGCCGCTCCGCCGGATGCGGTGTCTGGGGCGTCGCCTCCGCCCTGGGGCTCTGTGCCGGTGCCTCCGCCTGAAGGGCAGTGCGCCGGTGCCGTCTGCCGCCTCTGCGGCTTCGGCTGTGGCGGGAGGCAGCGCTCCTGGCGGGGACGGAGGCCTCGGCGGCGGACTCGATGGCCTCCCCAACGCTGAAGGGGATCTCTCCATCGTCCAGCGCCTCGCGGTCCAGCTCCTCCAGAGGCTCCACGCCCGCAAGGGGATCTGCCGCCTCCGGCTGGAGCTCGTCCAGGGGGAGCGGTTCTACAGGAACCGCCCGCTCAGGGACGGGAAGCGCACGGAGCGGAGAGGAGACGATAGTGATATCATGAGGGGCCTTTTCGTTATCAGTAACGTTATCGTTACTTTTTTTGACCTCATTTTTGGTGTTAGGGCCGAGTTTTTCCTTCGTTGGATGGTCGGCAGGGGTTTTTACGGAAACGTTTTTATTATCGGTACTTGAAGCATTACCTTTATGAGGCTCCCCCTCGGCCTTTTTGTCAGTCAATTTGGTGGTGTTTTTGGTACCGGTATGGTTATCGACGTTATTTTTTCCGCGCCCGCGCCGTCCTCTCCCTCGCCCCGTCGGCTTCGCGGGAGAGCCTTTCTGCGCCTGTGCGTCCGCGGGCTCCGCTTCCACGGGCGTGGGACTGCTCTCGCCGGGCTCCGGCGTGCGGGCGGTTCCGAGACGGCCCGCTGGAACCTCAAGCTCTGAGTCAGAAACGTTCTTGATATCGGTAGCGTTTTTATTATCTTTTTTTCGTTTCGGCTTCCCTCCGTCGGGGACGGCTCCGTGGTCCTGAGACGTCTCACCGGGGCTCGTTTTCGCCCCCCCACGCCTTCCTTTGGATGCAGGCACGGTATGATGGGTTGTGTTTTTACTTCCGGTATCGTTATTGTTTCCGTCTTTTTTGCGCTCAGAGGCTGCTGAGCGCTTTGTTCCCTCTCCAACGACCTCTTTTGTGACGCGTCCTCCTGAGGCGGGCACCTCCTTCGGCGTCTGTCGCTTTTTAGGGGTTTGGACCGGTAATTCAGTCGCCGCAAGGGTGGACGCAGCCTTGTCGGAGGCAGCGCGTCGACCCCCTCTCCGTTTTTCACCTCCTGATGGTTGTTCAGGCTGGTGTGGAATGGCGGTTGATTTTTTATTACCGGTATGGTTAACGGGTATCTTTTCGCCGTCCCCCTGGGGGGCTTTGGGGCTCTCCGCGGCCTTCGCCGTTCCGGCCGAGGCCGTGCGGGGCTTCCGGGGCCGCACTCCAGCAGCAGCC
>NZ_CALHIQ010000050.1 GCF_938030725.1 uncultured Fretibacterium sp.
CCGACGGAGCCGCCCCTGACGCCGGAGGAGGAAGCCGACGTGGAGCGGGCGCGGGCGGAGCGTTCCGCTGGGCTGGGGCGTCCGATCGCGGAGGTTATGCGGAGCTTGCTGGGATGACCTGGGCTGTCACGGTGATGCCCACCGCGGAGAAGCAGCTCGCCCGGATTCCGAACCCGGATAAGGGGCGGATTCTGGCCGCGATCGCGGCGCTGGAGGAGGGCATTGAGGGGCGGGATGTCCGCCCTTTGGTGGGCAGGACGGACTATCGGCTGCGCGTGGGGAAATGGCGCGTTCTGATGGACGTGGATGACGAGAATCTGGCTATTTACATCAACCGGGTGGGTTCACGCGGAGATATTTACAAGTAGCCGGACCGTACAAGGAAACGGACAAACGGGGAGGTCCCAGCGAGGGAATCCCGTGTTTTTAGCCGAGTTTCTGCCTCTATAGGGTCATGTTCGATGTTGCCTGAGGAAAAAGTCCTCAGGCTTTTTTGCTGCGATGGCATCATGGCGAAAAGGCCCCCTGCCCCCAAACGAGCGCGCACAAAAAGAAAATTTGTGAGATAATTTAAGCACAATCAATGCTGATGCAGTACTGACGCCTAACTTTTGAAGAAGCCTCCGTCGGGCCTCAGGCCGTCACGCTGGCGGTATCGCTGCCCTTCCGGCAGCTGCGCTGAAGGCGGCGGCAACGATGAACCTCACCGCGGCGGCCGGGCGGGAAGCCCGCTGCCGGCCGGTTGTTGAAAGGAGTTTCAAGACGATGATTCAAAGACTGCACCGCAGCGACCTCGGCAGCTCCCTGAGGACGCTGATGGAGAACGACCCCGCGTTCAGACCCATCGCGTATTTTTCCATGGAGGTGGGCCTGAGAGAGTCCATCCCCACCTATTCGGGCGGCCTGGGCGTCCTGGCGGGGGACATCCTGAAGAGCGCTGCGGACCTTGGGGTCCCCATGGCGGGCATGACGCTCCTCTACCGCAAGGGCTACTTCGTCCAGGACTTCAACGCCGACGACTGGCAGCAGGAGAAGCCCGCCGTCTGGGACCCAGCGCAGGAGTTGACGCTGCTCCCAAACCGCATCTCGATCCGGCTTCA
>NZ_CALHIQ010000051.1 GCF_938030725.1 uncultured Fretibacterium sp.
CCAATCCCCACGCGCTTCGCGCGGCCTGATGAAGTTTCAGGCACTGAAGGGAGCCCATGCGGTTGACAGTTCTTAACGACTTAATCAGTGTTTCCCTAAAAATTATAGCGATGGAGCGCGCGCACGTCCTCTTTGTTTTCGCCTATTTCAGGCTCGGCGGGAGGTAAGAGAAAGGGGACGGGCTGCCCCGTCCCCTCGACACACAAAAGAACCCGAAACCCTCAAGGGGCCGCAGGGCCGTTCACCTTCGACATCGCCTTCTGAACGCCCATGGTGAGCCACGCCTCAACGGCCTCCTCCACTCGGTCCAGAACGGAGGGCAGGAGCTCACGCTCCTCGGCGGTCAGGTGCCCCAGAACGCGGCTCACCATGCTTCCCGGACCGCTGCCCAGTCCGATGCGCAGGCGCGGGACCGAGAGCGTTCCGAGGGCGCCCAGGACGGACGCCAGGCCGTTGTGCCCGCCCGCGCTGCCCTGAGCCCGCAGCCTGAGCCCCCCATAGGGAAGCGCCAGGTCGTCGTAGACGATCAGGATGTCCTCCGGGGCAAGCTTGTAGAAGTCGAAGGCCTCCCGCACCGACTGCCCGCTGAGGTTCATGAAGGTCAGCGGCTTCAGGAGGATGCCGAAGCCGGCGCGCCAGAACTCCCCGCGAAACTTCAGCTGCGGCTTCCCCAGGCCAAGGCGCTGCGCCAGGTGGTCCACGGACATCCAGCCCATGTTGTGCCGCGTGAAGGCATACTCCTCTCCGGGGTTGCCCAGCCCCGCTATCAACTTCATGGGAGCTCAGTCCAAAGGGGTGTCTACTCGGACTTCTCCCCGTCGCCCTCCGCTTCCTTAGCCGCCTTGCCCTTGGCCACGACCTCGACGTCAGCGGGCTCCTCGACCTCCGTCGCCACGGACTCCCCGACGCCCCTCGACATGACGACGACGGCCACGATCTCGTCCGGGTCGGCCTTGAGCTCGACGCCCTCCGGCAGGGCCAGGTCGCGCACGTGGATGGCGTCGCCGATCTGAAGCGCGGAGACGTCAACGGTAAGCACGTCCGGGATGCTCATGGGCAGGGTTTCCACCTCCACCTCCCGCAGCGTTTCAAGGACGCCGCCGTCCTTGACGCCGGGCGCGCTCTCGCGGCCGAGGACCTCGATGGGAATGTTGACCGTGATCTTGCGGCCCTTGATCAGGCGCAGGAAGTCCACGTGCAGGGGGCAGTCCGTAAGGGGGTTGACCTGCACCTCGCGGATGATGCACATCTCCTCCGTGCCGTCCGGCAGCGTCACGTTCAGGCGCATGGACTCCCAGCGGCCCGTGGCCAGGATGCGCTCAACGTCCCTGGTCTTCAGCTTGCCCTGGACGGACTTCTCCATCTGGGGCCCGTAGAAGATGCAGGGCGTGTACCCCTTCTTGCGAAGCCTCCCGTTCGCTCCCTTGCCGGTTTCTTCTCTGGGCTCCATCACTAGCGTTACTCGCTCAGACACACTCAACAGCTCCTTTGCACACTCAAAAGTACTCCGTCCCCTGCGGGGACGGGCAGGACAAGATTATACAACAGCCCTGGAACTTTCGGGCTAATTGTCGAAGAGGCTGCTCACGGACCGCTCGCTGTGGACCCTCATGATGGCCTCCGCGAAGAGCGGCGCGATGGACAGCTGCTGCACCTTGGCGGAGCGCTTGGTCTCCGGCATGGGGATCGTGTCGGAGAAGATCAGCTTCTCGATGACGGACTTCTCGATGCGCTCCATCGCAGGCCCCGACAGGACCGCGTGGGTCGCACAGGCGAAGACCCTCCGGCAGCCCCGCTCCTTCAGGCCGGCGGCCGCGTTGCAGATCGTACCCGCCGTGTCGATGATGTCGTCCACCAAGATGGCCGTCTTGCCCTCCACCTCTCCGATGATGTCCATGACCTCCGAAACGTTGGCCACCTCGTGAGAGCGGCGCTTGTCCACGATGGCGAGGTCCGACTTCAGCATGATCGCGAAGCTGCGGGCTCGCGAAACGCCTCCCACGTCGGGGGAAACGACGACGACCTCGCCCTTCGGGATATCCTCCGACAGGCTGTCGCGGAAGTAGGAGGCGAGGAGGGGCATCCCGGTCAGGTGGTCGACGGGGATGTCGAAGAAGCCCTGAATCTGCCCCGCGTGCAGGTCCGCTGTGATCACGCGGTCCACGCCGCTGTGGGTCAGGAGGTTCGCGACGAGTTTCGCCGTAATGGGCTCGCGCGGCTTGGTCTTGCGATCCTGACGGGCGTAGCCGAAATAGGGGATGACGGCGTTCACGCGGTAGGCCGAGGCCCGCTTGAAGGCGTCCGACATGATCAGCAGCTGAATCAGATTGTCGTTGGCCGGCTCACAGGTGGGCTGCACCACGAAGACGTCCGCGCCCCGCACGCTCTCGTCCAGCGAGAGCCCCAGCTCGCCGTCCGAGAAACGATAGTGCCTCGCGGCGGAGAGCCGGACGCCCAGCTCGCTGCAGATGCGCTTGGCAAAATCCGGATGCGCCGTACCCGAAAAAATCTTGAGATCCTTCATTCCTGACACGCTCCTACCCCCTGCTCAATCCTTAGCCCTGCGGGATGCCCAGCCGTCGATGTTGCGCTGACGCGCGCGCCCCACGCCCAAAGCACCGTCGGGAACGGGCTCCGTGATCACAGACCCCGCGGCCGTAGCCGCGCCGTTCCCCATGGTCACGGGAGCCACGAACATGGTGTCCGAGCCGACAAAACAGTGATCCCCAATCTTCGTCGGATGTTTTTCCCTGCCGTCGTAGTTGCAGGTGATCGTCCCCGCGCCGATGTTGACGCCCAGACCCAACGTCGCGTCGCCGAGGTAGGACAGGTGCGGCACCTTGCTCCCCTGCCCCACCGTGGTCTTCTTCAGCTCCACGAACTTTCCGGCGAAGGCTCGTTCCGCAAGACAGCACCCGTCCCGAATGTAGACGAAGGGCCCGGCCTTCGAGAAGTCCTTCATCTCGCTGTCCTCGATCAGCACGTGGGCCGCAAGCGTCACCCCGCGGCCCAGCACTGCGTTCGTCAGGATGGAGCCGGATCCGATGAAAGACCCCTCGCCCACCCGACTGCACCCCCAAAGCTGGACGTTCGGCATCAGCACGACATCCTGCGCCAGCTCGACGTCCGGGCCGATCCAGGCCGAGGCCGGGTCCGTCATCCTCACGCCGCGCTCCATCCAGAACGCCGCGATGCGGTCCCGCATCAGGGCCGAGGCATGGGCCAGCTCCGCCTGCGTGTTGACGCCCATCATCTCCTCCTCCGGCATCGGGTAGGCCTCGACGCGACGCCCCTCCTCCGCCATCAGAGACAGGGCGTCCGGAAGGTAGTACTCGCCCTGCGCGTTGCGGTTCCCGATGCGCTCGATCACGCCCCTGAGGGCGCTCGTACGAAAGACGTAACAGCCGGCGTTCACCTCGTTCATCCTGCGCTGCTCGGCGGAGGCGTCCCGGTACTCCACGACGCGCACTCCCGACTCGGTGCGGAGGACGCGCCCGTAGGCCCCAGGGTCGCGTGCGACGAAGCTGATGACGGCACAGTCCGGCCCCTCCGTCCGACAGCGTTCCAGCAGGGACCGCAGGCTCTCCGGCCTCATCATCGGGAGGTCCCCGTTGAGGACGACGACCGTCTTGAACCGCTCCCACCAGCTCATCGCCGTAAGCACCGCGTGCGCCGTGCCCAGCTGCTCCCGCTGCCACAGGACCTCAACCTCCGGGAAGCGCTCCTTCAGGTGCGCCTCGACCTGATCACCTCCCGAACCGACCAGGACCGCCGTCGCCTCAGCGCCGCAGCAGGCGACGCCTCGCAGGAGATAATCCAGCATCGGCCGGTCCAGCACCGGATGCAGCACCTTGGGAAGCGCGCTCCTCATTCGAGTGCCCTTTCCCGCGGCCATCACAAGAACGCCCAAGTCCTTCACGCACTCACCCCACTCGTGGACGGACAAAAAACAAGCGGGATATCCCCCGCTCGTCAGGAATTCAATTTGGCTGGGGTGGCTGGATTCGAACCAGCGATGACGGAGCCAAAGTCCGTTGCCTTGCCGCTTGGCTACACCCCAAACGTACATCAGGACGCCGTTTGCAGGACGGCACCGACAGCATGAAACAAGTTATTATTGCCCAAAGCCCCCTGAACGTCAAGGTCCGGTCACGGCCCCATCGCAACTCCGATGGGGGCAAGGCGTCACTCGCGGGAGGCGATCAGCGCCAGGAGGACACAGATCAGGGCGTAGGGTCCCCCCCACATCAGGCCCCCCGACTCCAGGGGGAAGAACCAGGGCGCCCACCAGCCATAGAGCACGCCCAGCGAGCAGGATGAAATCGCGGCCGCGACGGGAGGCCAGTAGTTCTTCTCCGGGGACTCCCGTCGCAGCCAGAAGAGCAGCCCCCAGAAGAACAGCCAGAACGCACTTCCGAAGAGCAGCGAGGAGATGAACGCCTTCAGCAGGGTCCTTGCGTCAAAGGGCTCCGGCAGCAGGAAGAGGGCCGCGGCCATCAGGAGCGGAAAGGACAGGAAGAGCGCCCACGTGACAATCTTCCTCTCAAAATAGCTGCTGAACTCTTCCTGCTGCTTCCGACGCCTCCCCTCCGCTGCCCGCTGCCGCTCCGTTTCCCGGTGGGAGGAGCGGATCACCGTCTCCCAGGGCCTGTGTGGCGATTGAAAGCTCGCTCCAGCTCCGGCAGCGCCCTGAGGGCGCTGGAACCCGGGCCTCTGCGTCCCCGTGGCCTGCCCCTGAACGGGCGAACCCTGTCCCTCGGAGGTGAAGGGAGACGAGGGCTGAGCGGAGTAGGACGGGAAGGGGGATTGGGCGAAGGGGTTACCTCCTCCCATAGTCCCGCCGCCATAGGCGTCCCCTCCCTGTTGGCTGAAGCCAAGGCTTTGATCGTACATGCGGCGGGTGGCGGGCTTTCGGAGAACGTTCCACGCCACCAGGACCTCCTCGAAGAGCTTGAGGGCTTGGGGACTGGCGTTGACGTCAGGGGCATAGAGCTTCACCATGCGCCGGAACGCAATCTTGATCTGCTCTGCGGAAGCCGTCGGCTCGACGCCGAGGATCATATAATAATTTTTGTAGGTATCCAAGGCACACTTCCTCCTAAAGCTGCAATTTCTGCCGACGGTCCCGACCGTTCTCCCTAACGGCCGGATGGGATGCCGGCGCCGTGCCTCCCACACAGGATGCCCTGCCGCATGAGCGCTCTCATCAGGGGAATCCCCACCAAAAAACAGGCGCCAGCCTCCCCCGCTCCGACGTAGAGGATGGTCAGCCCCAAGGGGACCTCCGCGACGAGGTGGAGCATGCCGCCGACCACGATCGCGTTCACCAGCACGGGCGATAGGGCGCCCAGCCACAGGTTGGGGGCCCTTCGTGTCAGCACCGCAGCCAAGAGGGTGGCGCAGGACCCCGCCGCCATGTCGATCAATCCGTACCCGCCAAAGGCGTTGGCCACAAGACAGCCCACAAAGAGCCCCGGCACCGCCTCCGGCAGGTAGAGCGGGAGGAGCGTCAAGGCTTCTGCGACACGAAACTGGACCGGCCCGTAGGACAGGGGGGCCACCACGACGGTCAGGACGGCGTACAGGGCGGCGATCATCGCACCCGAAGCCAGAGTTCTCGTCTTCACGCTCAAACCACTCCCTCGTCCTATGCACTAGCCTTGATATTATATAGCGTCAAGCGGAAATTTTCGCTTGTTTTTCAAGAAAACACTGGTTTCGTAAGATGAATCAGCGTTTTCTCAAAAAACGTCGTCGGAGTTGGAGAAGAGGGGGATCGCCCCGTGGGCCTCGAAGCCCGCCGCCCGATAGAAGGGTACGCCGGCCGGCGTCGCCTGGAGGACGATCCGCTCCGCCTCCAGTTCCTTCGCCGCGCGGAGGACCTCCCCCATCATGGCCATGGCCGCGCCGCGCCTGCGGTACCCCGGCAGCACCGCGAAGTAGTACACGCCGAGCGACGCCTCAAAGGAGGACAGGAGAAACGTCCCCACGGCCTCCTCTCCAGCCATGGCCATCCCCAGCCTCAGCGGGGAGGCCGCCATGGCCTCCGCCCCGTTCAACACAGACACCGGAACGGGAGGCTCGCCGCCAAAGGCCAGCCACGCGACGCTCGCCCATCGCAGCGCCTCCTCGCGGGTCCTCACGGTCCGGAAGGTCAACTCCTTCCCTCCACGTTCCGGGGCGGCGCCCGCGGGGAGGCTCATCGCCTCAAGCCGCCCGGCCTCCTTCAGCCCCACGCCACGCAGCGCTTCCGCCGCCCCGCAGTCGCCGGGCAACGGCCACACGAAGGGCAGGCCCCTCTCCCCAAAGAAGCGCAGGGCCGCCTCCGCCCGCTCTGGCGTCACGAGGTCCGGCGGAAGCCAGACCCAGTTCTCCGACGCGGATTGAGAGCGCGTGGAGAGGCAGAAGCCCCCCTCCGGCGCCAGGTCCATGGCCTCCGAGGCGGAAAGCCCCTTCAACGCACCCAGGAAGGTCCCAAGGTTGCTCCATACGGCGCCAAAGCAGTCGTTCATTTTCAGTCCCCCTGCGTCCATCGGGTTCCCACGTCGGGGCAGAGCAGCACTCGCTCCTCGTCCCGCCTCAAGGCAGAGATCAAACCATTCAGACGCTGCAGTCCGTCCGGGCTCGCGCCCTCAAGCTCCGCGTCCAGGAGCCGCAGGTCCACTTGCTCTCCCGCGGTGAACAGGTCCGACAGCCCCCAGGCCAGAGAGAGGGCTGCACCCTCCGCCCCGGGGCCCAGCGTCAACGGGGCCTCGCCAGGCGTCAGGGCTCTCATGCCGGCCTCGGCGCGGCGGACGTTGGCGCACTCCAGGAGCGCACTGAAGACCAACTCGCTCAGCTCGCGCCGAACGTCCCCGCCGCTCAGGCTCAGTTCAAGGTCCCAGAGGCGCGGGTGCAGCCCTTCGCAAAACTCCCGATACTGCTTCACCGCCGCCGAATCCCTCGGCAGGGCGAGGCAGAGCTCCCCTGCCCGGCGGTTCAGGTCCAGCAGCCGGCGAAGGAGGGCGTCGCCGTCGCCCAGGGAGGTGCGAAGTCCGCCCAGGCGCGACTGTAGTTCCATCTGGAGGGACTTCGCATTCTCCCGTGCGGCGGTGAGGTCCAGGTCGGTCTGCGCCAGCTCTCCCAGGCGCCTCTGAAGGTCCCGCCGCTCCTCGCCGGACAGACAGGCGGAGATGTAATCGTTCTCGTTCTTGAAGCCAACGGACAGCATGTGCTTGCCAAAGGCGATCTCGCCCCTTTGAAGTTCCTCCCGCAGCGTTGCCAGCCTCGTTTCCAGTTCGTGCAGCGAGGCCATGATCTCCTGAAGTCGGGCGCTGCCCTCGGACCGTGCCAGGCGGCGGGCCTCGAGCTGCTGCCGCAGGTCCTCCACGTCTCGCTCCATGCGCTCCTTCTCCGACGCCGGGTCCTTCGAGTTGAACAGGATGATCCGCTTCTGCTGCAGGCTGTCCCGCTCCGCTTCGACGGTGCGCAGCTCCCGCATCAACTCCTCCTTCCGCAGCTTGAAGGCATCCTGCTCCTTTCTGACGGCCGTCGCGGAGGCCTGAGCCGCGGAGAACTGGCGCTCCAGCTCGTCGCGACGCGCCGCGTTCTCCCGCCACTCCGCGGCGCGGACCTCCAGAGCCCTGACGACGGATTCGGGATTCTCGTCCGGGATGCTCTTGTATCCGTAGGGGGAGAGCTGGGCGATCAGCTCCCGACGCAGCGCGTTGAACGCCTCCTCCTGGCTGCGGCTCTCACCCTCGACCCGCGCCTCCTCGGACCGCTCGCTCTGAAGTTGGAACAGCGCCTCCTGGTGGTAGCGCGTCAGTTCCTCGCGGCTCTCGCGGATCCGCGCCAGCTCGTCCGCCGCGGCGTCCCGATCGCGCTGCGCCGCCGAAGCGGCCTCCAGAGCGTTTCGCGCGCGCTGAAGCTGGTCACGCACCTTCTGGCGCACGCGATCCAGCTCCTCAAGGGGCGGGACCCCCACGTTGAACTTCAGCCCCAGCGCCGCGACGCTCTGCGTGATGATATCGCCCAGCCGCTCCAGGTCCTGTCGCAGGTCCTCTTCGCCACGTCCGATGGAGGATATCTCGCCGACGAGCCACCCCGCGCGGGACTGCCGGCCCTTGAGCTCCGCCCTCAGCTCCTCCATGGCCTTCATGGCGTCGTTGAGCTGTCGGTTGACCTCCTCCGCCTCCGGGACGGCGGTTCCCGACGCATAGGGGTGCGTCATGGCACCGCACAGGGGGCAGGGCACTCCGTCCTCCAGGAGCTCCCTCATGCCGCTCAACTCCTCCATCCCCTGAAGCAGGCGGACGCGCCCCTCCAGTTTCTGGACCTCCTCCTGCAGCGCCTCCGCCTTGCCGGACTGCGTCGCGTCCTGGATGTTCAGCTCTCGCGTTTCCTGCTGCATTCGCAGACGCCGGGCCTGAAGACCCTGCAACCGCTCCTGGAGCTCCTGTTCCTCCCGGAAGCGCGACGTCAAACGCTCGAGCTCCTCCAAGCGCCGGACGAGCTCATCGCAGGAGCTGCGCCACTCCTCAAGCGACTTCCCCTTCAGAGAGGACTCGTAGAACGTCTGGGCCCGCTGATAGTTTTTCTCCACCACGGTGAACCGGTGCGCCACGTCGGAGAACATCGCCTGACGGTCGTTCAGCGCCGTCTGGGCCTCCTGTTTCTTCCGAATAGCCAGGGCGTAGCTCTCGCGGGAGGCACTGCGCCGCTCCAGGGCTTCGCGGTAGAGGCCGAAGCACTTCTGTATTCCCTGCAGGCCCGTCGCGAGGCGTTCGTCGGAGGCGTGGAGCTGAAGGGACTTCCGGACCTCCCTTAGGGAAAGGCTCAGCTTCTCAACCGCCAGCTGCTCGTCCTCAAGCCGTGCCGTCCGCTCTCGAAGCTCCTGCCCCGCCTGCGACAGCTGGGCCTCCAGCCTCTGAACCGCCTCCTGTCGGTCCCGGAGCTGGCGGTCCAGATCCTGAACCGCCAGCGCGGTTTCAGCCAGGCGCTTCTGAGCGATCAGGCGGTCCCGAAACTCCGACTCCTTGACGGTGAAGGCCTCCTCAGCGTTCTGAAGTTCCGTCCTGGCCGCCGTCATGCTCTCCTTCAGAGCCAGTTGCGCCGTGCGGGCCTGGTCCTGTTCCTGGCGCATCCGGCGGATGCCCTCGTACTCATCCCCCAGCTCCAGGGCCCTGCGCCCGCGGTCCAACCGCTGCTCCATCGGCAGAAAGAGCGCCTTCTCCCGCTCCCACTCCCCGCGCCGGCGGTCCAGCTCCCGAACCTCCTCCGCCGCGCGTCGGGCCAGAAAGCCGCAGTGCACCTCCCTGGCCCTGCGGTCCAGGAGGGCCTCCACGCCAGCGATCTCGTCAAGCGTCCGCGCCAGCTCGTCGCCTGCGGCCTCAGTCTGAGCGACGGGGAAGGCGCCGCGGCGACGAAGCCCCTGATACCTCCGCCAGGACAGCGCGGAGACCTCCCCTCGCAGGGCGGGCCCCGCAAGGGCGTCCAGCAGGGCCGCGCGGTCCAAAGAGGGGGCGATCAGGAGCGAGGCAAAGCCGCGCTGGGCCAACAACACCTGATGCAGGAACGCCTCCGGCGGAAGGGAGATCAACTCCTCTACCCCTCCGTTTCCTCCCTCGGCCCTGGCCGGCGCGGGGCCCTCCGGCCGGAGCTCGCGCGCAACGCGGCGGCGCGTCCCCTCGGCTTCAAAGAGAACCTCCACCCTCCGGGGTTCCTCCACCTCGAGGGCCTTGGGCCACGCAGCGCCGTAAAGCGCAAGCCCCAGGATGTCCGGCAGGCGCGGGTCCGCGTGCAGGACATCCGCGGCAGCCGGCTCATCGAGGTCCAGCAGCCAGCCCTCCGCGCCTGCGGCAGGGGCCGCGGACGCCTCAAGCCGCTCGAATTTCACCTGAAGGATGTGTATCAAGACAAAGGGCCTCCTCTGGAAGTCTCCGAACGGGGCACCGGTCAGCGGAAGAATCGCGGTGGAAGGATGTGCCCCAAACGACTTTTCATTATAAACCATCCGCGGAAGTTCGGGGCAAAAAGCGAGATGACGGGGCCTTCGGACAGCGGCCTTCGACGTGAAAGCGGGCGCAGACGAAAAGGGCGGCTCCTCGCGGGGCCGCCCGGTTTGTCCTGTTGTGGTGTGCGGATCAGCGCTTCAGGTTCACGACCTCTTCAAGGATCTGGTCGCTCACCGTCACGACGCGGGTGTTGGCCTGGAAGCCGCGCTGGGCGATGATGAGGTGAGTGAACTCCTCCGTCAGGTCCACGTTCGACATCTCCAGGTTCTGGGACAGGATCGAGCCCTTGCCATTGACGCCAGCCGCGTCGATATTGGCGTTTCCGGAGTTCACCGTCTCCTGGAAC
>NZ_CALHIQ010000052.1 GCF_938030725.1 uncultured Fretibacterium sp.
CCTCGTTCATGAGGGCCAGCACCGCGGGCGGCGTCTCGAGCTTCGAGAGCGTGCCCATAAAGCCCTTGATCAGGACCTCGCCCAGCTCCTTATCCTCGCGCCCCAGGGTCTTGCCCGTGACCAAGACGGCGAGGCGAGCACCGCCCTGTGGACAGGAGGCCGGAGCAGGAGCTGCGGCAACGGCCGCACCATCCCTCCGGCCGGTCAGCCTGAACTCGCTGCCGTTCTCTCGGCGCTCCACATGAAACCCCTGCCCCTCCAGGAGGCGCGTGACGTTCGAGGCGGCGACGGCGTTGTCCACCAGGACCTCCAGCTCCGTCGCTCCCTTCTCCAGCGCCGCCTTCGTCATAATGACCGGCTCCGGACAGGCCTTCCCCATAGCGTTGACTGTGATCATAAAAGAGTCCCTCCTAAAAAGTCGTGTTTCCTTAATTATACCGCCCCACTCCCCGCATCCCTACTTCAGGGGGGCGATCTCGATGTCGGCCTCCTCCAGGCGGGCGCGGAGCGTCCGGGCCATCTGCACGGCCGTTGGGGAGTCGCCATGCAGGCAGATGGACTGGGGTTTCAGCCTGACCACCGTTCCGTCGACGGCCTCCACCACCCCTTCCTTCACCATGCGGATTACGCGCCTGGCCGCGACCTCCACGTCCTTGACGAAGGCCCCCTCCATCCTGCGCGGCACCAGGGAGCCGTCGTTCATGTAGCCCCGGTCCGCGAAGGCCTCCGCCGCGTAGGGGATGCCCAGCTTCTCCGCCGCCTCGTCGAATTTGGACCCCGCCAGCCCCATAAGAATGATGCCGTCCCCAGCGTCCTTCACGGCCTGGGCGATGGCCATGGCCTCTTCCAGCTTCTTGGCCGCGCTGTTGTACATGGCGCCGTGGGGCTTCACGTGCTGGAGCTTCAGCCCAGCGGCCTCACAAAAGGCCTTCAGGGCCCCCACCTGATACAGCACGTCCGTGTACAGTTCGTCCGCCGAGCAGACCATGCCGCGCCGACCAAAGCCCACCACGTCCGGGTAACCTGGGTGGGCCCCTACGGCCACGCCGGCGGCCCTGGCCGCGGCTACCGTGTTCTTCATCACCAGCGGGTCGCCCGCGTGGAACCCGCAGGCCACGTTGGCGGATGAGACGAAGGTCAGCACGTCCTCATCCATGCCCATCTTCCAGGCGCCAAAGCTCTCGCCCAGGTCGCTGTTCAAATCCACCTTGTAAGGCATCAGGTCATCACTCCTCTATTCAGGAAAGTCTCTCCCAGGTGACGGTGTGTTCCACCCCGTCCACCCGTACCTTCATGGCCCCGGACGCCCTCCTCCCCAGCTCACGGGACGCCTTCGCCGCAGCGACCGCAGACTCCGTCACGTACTTCTGAAGCGCCTTCAGCGCCGTCGCCTCCCGCCTGGATATCTCGATGCCCTCCTCCTGAGATATCTGTGTGAAACGCACCGCTGCGCCGGGGACGCGCTGGCTCAGGCGGGCCACGTCAAAGGCGTGGACCACGCCAATCTTGACGTACCCCCCCGTGGTCTGGCGGTCCGCCATCATCACGATGGGGAGGCCCTGCCCGGGGATCTGCACCGCCCCCATGGGAATTCCGTCCGAAACGATGTCCGGGCCCTTCACGTGCTCGATGACGGCGTCCCCCTCCATGCGATACCCCATGCGGTCCGCCGAGGCGGCCACCTTGTACTCCGTCTCGAAGAAGGTCTTGACGCCATCGGGTTTGACGTAGGAATCCTGCGGTCCCAGGACCGTCCGCAGCGGAGCGTTTGGCGCATAGTCGGGGCGCAGGTCCTCCGGACAGCCGACTCCCGCCGTGTAACGCCACAGGACCCAGGGCTCCCCCACCGGCAGCGCGTCCCCCGCCGCCAGCTTACGTCCCTCGAAGCCTCCGGTGCCGGCCTTCATGTAGGTGCTGCGGCTCCCCATCACCAGGGGGACGTCAATCCCGCCGGCCACGCAGAGGTAGGCGCGGCACCCCTTGCCGGTCATGCCGCCGAAGGACAGGACGTCGCCCTCCCGAACCGCCACGACCGTCCAGTTGGCAACAGGCGCGCCATTCAGCCTGGGAGCAAGGTCCCCGCCCGTGATGGCGACGGCCCCTTCGCCGTCCTCAAAGAGGACCGTAGGCCCCATCAGGGTGACTTCAAGGGCCGCGGCCCCCGCCGGGTTGCCTAGCAGCAGGTTGCCTCGGGCCAGAGCAGGCGCATCCATGGCGCCGCTGACGGGCATTCCAAGCGCCTGGTGCCCCCAGCGGCCAAGGTCCTGCACGGTGGTCAGCGTCCCCGGTTTCTGAATCACGAGCCTCATCTCGCCGCCCCCCTCTCACGGTACTCAACCCTGTAGGCGCCGCTTTTGGCCTCCGCCTCAATCTCCCTGTAGCGCTCCATGGTCACCGGATAGAAGTGGACCCACATTCCAGCCTGGATGGCCACGGCGGGTTCACGCCCGGCGTCGTAGAGATCGTAGGGCACTCGACCGATGATGCGCCAGCCACCGGGGCTGGCGATGGAGTAGGCTCCGGCCTGGGCGCCTCCAATGGCCACGCTGTTGGCCGGAATGAGCTCCCGAGGCGTCTTGAGCCGTGGTGTCTCCAGCGAAGGGTCCATGCCCCCCAGGTAGGGGAAGCCAGGGGTGAAGCCGTTCATGAAACAATAGAGGGGCGACTCGCTGTAGCGCCGCACCACCTCGTCCTCGCTGAGGCCTGTGTGCGATGCAACATCGCCCAGGTCTGGACCGAACTCGCCGCCGAAGAACACGGGAACGCACACCTCCGTGGTGCTGGCCGAGTCCGCGGGGCCGGCGCCCTCAAGCTCCTGCTCCAGGCGCTTCTTCAGCGCCGGCAGGTCCACGGTAAGCGGGTCAAAGTACACGGAAAGGGAGCGATAGGTGGGCACAAGCTCCTTCATCCCCTTGAAGGGACGGTCCAGCAGCGCCCGCTTGATGGCCTGGACGTGCCTGTTGATCTCCATGTCGATCTTCTCGCCGAAGTCCACGAACAGACACGTCTCCCCCGCCGGAAGAATCTTTGCGTCCATGTCAGTCACCTCCAGATGAGGTCACACATGGGGGAGGGGCGGCAACTGCGCCCTCCCCCGTGCATCAATTAGCTGTTGAAGATCTTCATGATGTTGGGGAGCGCCTGGACGCCCATCCACAGCGTGAAGGCCACCACAGCCCAGCCGGTGAGGGTGAGGAGGATGGAGTGGCGGTAGTTGCCCACAACTTCCTTCTTGTATGCGCCCAGCAGGATGGAACCCAGGGCCAGGGGCAGGATGAGGCCGTTGATGGCCCCGGCCAGAATGAGAAGCGCCACGGGCCTGGCCACCAAGACGTTGATGGCCGTGGAGACGCAGATGAAGCCGATCATCCACCAGCGGTAGTTCCGGTCAATGACCTTGAAGAGCGTCCGGAGGAAGGAGACCGAGGTGTAGGAGGCGCCGATGACGGAGGTGACGCCAGCCGCCCAAAGCACGACGCCGAACATCCGCCGCCCGATCTCGCCGGCGCCTCTGAAAAACGCGTCCGCTGCCGGGTTATTCTTGTCCAACACAACCGCATCTTCGCCGGCTGCAACGTACACCACGCCCAGGACCGCGAGGAACAGCAGGATGCGCATGATCGAGGTGACGAGGACCCCGTTAGCCGCCGCCTTGGTGGCGTCCTTCACGTCTCTGATGCCGGCGTCCAGCAGGCGGTGCGCGCCGGAGAAAGAAATGTACCCGCCCACCGTGCCGCCAATGAGGGTCAGGATCACCATCCAGTTGATCGTTTCGGGGGCAAGGGTTCCCCTGGCCACTATGTCAAGGGACGGCGCGGCCTTCACGGCCACGTAACACATCAGGGCGATCATCAGGACGCCCAGGATCTGGGTGAAGTAGTCCATGGCCTTGCCCAGGTCCTTGTTCAGGTAGATGAAGACGGCGATGGCCGCGCTGATCACTGCGCCGTAATGCAGCGGAAGGTCCAGCATCGTGTTGAGCCCCAGGGCTGCGCCGCCCACGTTGCCCACGTTGAAGGCGAGTCCGCCCAGGGCCACCGCGAAGGCCAGGAAGTACCCCAGCCCCGGCAGGACCCTGTTGGCCACGTCCTGTGCCCGGAGGCCGGAGACGCAGAGGATGCGCCAGATGTTGAGCTGCACGATGGCCGTCACGATGATGGTGGCGAGGATGGCGAAGCCTGCCGCGGCCAGAAGCTGCTGGGTGAATACCGTCGTCTGGGTGAGGAACCCCGGCCCGATGGCCGAGGTGGCCATGAGGAAGGCTGCGCCCAACAGAACCTGCAGCGTCCCCTTATTGCTCTTCTGTTCCATGTGGTTACCTCCCATATAGTGTGATATGCGTGAACGACCGAAGGCCGTCCTGCCCCCCTAGAATACGGCGTAGTCGCTGTCCATGGGGTCGGCGATGAACATGTGGCCTGGGGAGTGGGTGATGGCAAACTCCGGACAGGCCGCCATGATGGCCGCCTGGGGCGTCACGCCGCAGGCCCAGAAAACGGGGGTCTCCCCCCTGCGGATCTCCACTGCGTCGCCGAAATCCGGCTTCGTAACGTCGGCAATGCCGATGGCCGAGGGGTCCCCGATGTGGACGGGGGCGCCGTGAACGGAAGGGAAGCGTCCCGTGCAGAGCACGGCCTTGGGGACCTGAGCGTGGGGGATGGGGCGCATGGAGACCACCATAGGCCCCTTCAACTGCCCTGCCGGACGGCACTGGATATTCGTGATGTACATGGGGACGTTGCAGTCGCACTCAATGTGGCGAACGCCGATCCCCGCCTGGAGCAGCGCCCCCTCAAAGGAGAAGGAGCACCCCACCAGGAAGCCCACCAGGTCCCTCTTCCAGTACTTCGTCACGTCCGTGGGTTCGTCCACGCACTTCCCCTTCTCCCACACGCGGTAGCGCGGGATGTCCGTCGCGATGTTCGCCCCCGGCGCAATGAGGCGCGGCTCCGTCTCACCGGGCTCCGTCACGTCCAGGATGGGGCAGGGCTTGGGGTTTCTCTGGGCGAAGACCAGAAAATCGTAGGCAAGGTCCCTGGGCAGCACCACCAGGTTAGCCTGTACGTGTCCGGCACACATACCGGAGGTGGGCCGATCCCACTTGCCTTCACGGATCATCTGCCGCACCTCACGGGGGCTGGCTCCCGCATAGTCGCTCATCTTTGCCATTTCCTTCAAGACCTCCGTTCCTGGATTGCATCGAGCAGACACTTGGATTCACCATACTAAAAGGCAACAACAGGGGGATGAACGAAGATAAAAAACAGAGGAACAGCGAACAGCGTGCGCTGCGCCCGGGAAGCGGGGCACCGATGCTGGGCGCCTGGCAGTTTCATCCGAGTGGCAGTCCTTCGCGGTAAAGGAGTTTACGATCCTCAACAGCGAGGGAGACGGTCACCCGGAGTCGCCCCTTCCCCTAAAAACTCTGTGGAAGGAGTATGACTTGTCATTATTTTATAACAACAGAGCGAGAAAATACACAGGGTCTTCGTACACTGGTCGGGGTCTGTCAGAGACACCCGTTTTCATTGTGCTTCGACCGAAAGAAGTTGAGCAGGGGGCCCTACGGCGGAGATTGGGAGGCGGACACCGTTCCGTGGAGCGGGGGGCTGGCACCATGGTTGACCGCAAGGCCTGTCCCTGCTTCATGTTAAAAACCTTGCCCGTGGACCTGGGCCGCTGCGTTGGGCTTGGCAATCCAGCACAAACAGTCCCTGTCAGGCGATCTGCTTTTATCCGTGGTTTTGGGGCGACTCCTCCACAATGCGCTTCAGCCTCTCCGTGTCGATGGGCAACTTCCCCAGCTCCTTGCCCCACCGGACGTACGCCTCGACGTTCTCCGCGGGGGTGAAGA
>NZ_CALHIQ010000053.1 GCF_938030725.1 uncultured Fretibacterium sp.
GGCGGCCGCCGCCGTCGGCCTGCCGGTGATCTCCCTCTGGCTGGGGCAGGCGGGGGCCGAGGCCCAGATGCTCTTTGTGGCGGTCGGTATGCCGTACTTTAACCTGGTTCCGCTGCTGTTGGCGCAGTTTGCGCTGTCGGGCAGGACGGACGGAAGGACGTTCTTGAATGCGCTGGCGCGGACGGTGCGAAACCCCATCCTGCTGGCTGGCGCGGCGGGGATACTCATCGGGGCGGCGGGGTGGACGCCGCTGCTTCCGGATTGGTCCATGCGGGTCGTCGAGGTGCTGGGGAACTGCGGCAACGGCATGTCGCTTCTGGCGATCGGGGCGGCCCTGGCGCCTGAGAAATTGCTGCACGACATCCGCTCGGCCTGGCCGGACATGCTGATGAAGCTCTTCATCCACCCGGCCGTAGTCATGCTGGCGTTCGTCCTCTTTCCCGTTGAGAACCCCGTCTTGATGCGGGTGGCCGTGGTCGCCTCCGCCGTCGCGCCGGCCTTCAACTGCTACGTCCTGGCCGGCGGCTTCGGCATGGACAGCGACTACGCGGCCGTGTTGGTGGCCTCCTCGACGCTCCTCTGCCTTCTGACCCTGTTGTTTTGGATGTCGGTCGCATCCAGCGTCTTCGTGTGACGTTCGAGGCGGCGGGCAGCACTTCAACGTTCGGTCCGTTTGGGAGGGCTGGGACGGCGCAAAAAAATTGATGGAGGACGCGGGATTTTATCCGCAGGTTTCAGCCGTTTTTGCTATAATAGAAAATCATGTATCATTGATGACCTTTTGGGAGGCAGAGAGTATGGCTGGAAACGAGAAGATTTACAGGCCCGCGTGGAAGAGCTTCTACAGGAGCATCTCGCTGATCGTTCTGCTGGCGGCGGTCGTGATCGCCCTGACGATCCTGGCGCCCTTCCAGGCGAAGGTCAAGGGGGTCCTGTGGGCGGCGTGGGCCGTGGTCGCCATCGCCATCTTCCTGTACATGGTGGTGCGGCGTGCGAGCGTTTCCCTCACCGTGCGGACCGACGAGGTGGCGCTGGATCAGGGCATCCTGAACCGCAAGTCCATCGAGATCAGCTACAGCAGCATCCGCACCGTCGAGGTGACGCAGACGCTGATGCAGAGGATACTGAACCTCGGCGACCTCTTCATCGCCTCCTCCGGCACCGGGGAGTATGAGATGCAGATCAGGGACATGCCGGACCCCCACGCCATTCGCGACGAGATCCAGGCCAACGAGCGCAGCGTCAAGGGAGCGAACGCGAAGGCCGGCGCAGCGCAGCAGGAGGACGCTGAGGAAGCCTGAGTCCTCACGGAACGGAAGAAGCAGGGACCGTCGTCAGGCGGTCCTTTTTTGTTGGTCCAGAATTCGAACCCAGGATCGAACGCAAGCGCCGCAGCTCGCTCAAGGTGTGGTTACAACAACGCAAAAAGCGTTAGACGCATGGTACACTGTCCCCGTCGTGAAAAATTTGTCGGCTCCCCGGCGGAGCCGGACGGGAGGACTTAAAGATGAGTTTTGCGGACTGGAAGGACAAACGATCGGGCTTCAGGAGGATGGACGTGAGGGGAGTGGCCGGAAACTTCTTCCCCGGCCTGAAGAAGCAGGCGATGGAGCTGCCGGTGGGGGCGGGACTGGAGGTCGTCCAGACCTTCGAGCCCATCCCGCTCTACGCAGTGATGGAGCAGCTGGGGTTTGAACACCACACGGAGCGGGCGGCGGAGAACGAGTTTCACGCCTGGTTCTACCGCGTCGAGGTGCGAGAGGAGGACGGGACGATCCCCATGCGCCCCGCGGCGCTGACGAATTTCCCTTTGATCGACGAGGAGCTGGGTCGGGTTGCGGTGAGCTTTTGGGACCTGACGTGGAACGACGCGAAGCGGACACTTCCCTACGAAACGCGGCTCCTCCTGTCGCTGGCGAACGCGGTCGGCGCGGGGAGGATGCGTCAGGCGTGCCGGGAGCTGGTCAAGGCCTACGCCCATGGAGTCGATTCCGCGGCGTTGGGCGACGTGTTCGAGCTCCTGGCCTGGAATCAGGGGATCGGGTTCTTCAGCTCGGAGATCGGGCCGTCCACGCTGTTTCAGGCGTACAAGACGATCCGGCAGCAGGAGAAGCTCGGCAGGAGCCGGGAGGAGATCGGCGCGCTTTTGATGGAGCGCTTCGGCGAGAAGAACCCAGAGGTCGCGGTGCAGTGACGACGAAGGGGCGGTCCCTTTGGGCGCCGGGCGCATGGGCTGCGTCCGGCGTCGTTTCATCTCAGGGCCTGTTTGGGTCGGCGTGGGCGTCCCCGGACAGGATGACGAAGTGGTTCCTGTGGAACGCGATCAGCCCCGCGTCGCGCATCTTCCCCAGCTCCTTGGAGAGTGCCGTCCGTTCGACGCTCAGGTAATCGGCCAGCTGTTGGCGGTCGAAGGGGAGGTCGAACTCCCCGCTGTGCCGTTGGAGGGAAACGGAGTGCAGGTAGGCGAGAACCTTGCCGCGGATGGTCTTGGGTGACGTGTGGAAGCTCCTGCCCGACAGAATGAGGTTCTTGCGCGAGGAGATCGTGAGGAGGTTGCTCAACAGCCGGATTCGCCACAGGTCGGCCTGTCCCGGCGGGGTTTGGAGCGCGTCAAGCCGAAAGAACAGGACGCGGCAGTCCTCGTTGGCGCAGACGTCCACCAGGAGCACGGCCCCCTTCAGGAACGCATAGGTTTCGGCGAAGAACTGTCCCGGCCCGACGTGGCTGAGGATCGTCCGGTTCCCCCAGACGTCGTCGCTCTTGATCGTGACGCTGCCCTCCAGCACCAGCCCCATGCTGTCCGTTGTGTCCCCGGCGCGCAGCAGAGTTTCGCCCCTGGCGTAGCGGCGCTCGTGCGCGCACAAAACCTCCAGGGCCGTCCGGACCTCCGCCGTGTCCATGCCCCGGAACAGCTCCGTCTCGTTCAGCGGCACGTTCCTGTCCAGAAGCGATCATCCTTTCTACAAGCTCTCCACGAGCTCTCCACGAGCGCAACCCCGGCGAAAAAAAACGGGGGAACCGGCGACCGGCCCCCCGTTGGCTACGCCTTCGGTTGACCGGCGGAGCCCTCCTCTGCGGCCTTCTTGCCGTTGAGGTCCTCCTCCCAGGTGATGAAGGAGTGGTAGTAGATGCGGTCGTCGTCGTCCAGCCCGCGGGTGATCTCCGTGATGTGCGTGTGCCGCGCGTGTACCTGAGCCAGCACGAACTCCACGGCCACCATGGGCTCCGTCTTGGCGCCGCAGGTGTAGATGTCGAGCGCCATGTAGTTGGCCTCCGGCCACGTGTGTACGGAGAGGTGCGATTCGCTGATGACCACGCCGCTGACCCCGTTCGGGGGAAAGCGGTTGAACGATACGGACCAGACCTGAGCGTGAGCCCGCCTGGCGGCCTCCACCAGGATGTCCTGAAGTCGGACGACGTTCGTGATGGTGTCGTCACATCCGGAAGCCTCCACGATGAAATGAACCCCTTTTGGCGACAACGAGCCGCGCCCCCTCCCAATCAAGATGCTGCGGCGCGGCCCTCCCTGTGCAGGGAGCCGGCGCAACTCCGGCCTTGAGCGAAAGCCGCGGCAAAATTGTACCGATAAAGGCTGTCGTTGTCAAACAACGTCCCTGCAGTGCCCGTTCGGCCTCTTTCGGTTCGGAACGCGGGGGGAGGCTGAAAACCGCGTCCTTTTCGGGTAAAATAAATGGTGTCGTCTTGCACCTTCAGGGAGCGGCAGGCGGGGCCGTTCGCCTGCTTTGTTCGATACCAGGAAAGGGGCCTGTTCCATGAGCCGTTTTTTCAGCGCGAAGTATAAGAGCCTCATGCCCTACGTTCCGGGCGAACAGCCGCGGGATCGAAAATACCTTAAGCTCAATGCGAACGAGTCGCCTTTCCCCCCGTCCCCCAAGGCCGTGGAGTACGCCTCCGAGGCCTCGAATGTGCTGAACCTCTACCCGGACCCGGAGTGTACGGGGCTGACGGCCCGCATCGCGGAGCTGTGCGACGTGGCACCGGAGGAGGTGCTGGTGGCGGGCGGCTCCGGCGCGATCCTGAACCTCGCCTTCATGGCCTTCTGCGACCGCTACCACCCCGCCGCCTTCCCCGAGGTCACCTGCGGGCTCTACAGGGTGCTGGCCGAGCTGAACGGCGTCCCCTTCAAGGAGATTCCGCTGGAGGAGGACTTCACCATCCGCGCGGAGGAGTACATGGCCCTGGGCCGCACCCTCTTCATCGCGAACCCCAACGACCCCACCGGCCTGACGATGTCCATCCCGGACCTGGAGGGCATCGTGCGGCGCACCCCGGACAACGTCGTCGTCATCGACGAGGCCTACGTGGACTTCGGCGCCACCAGCTGCCTGCCGCTGATCCATCGGTACGGGAACCTGCTGGTGACCCGGACCTTCTCCAAGGCCTGGTCCCTGGCGGGGGCGCGGCTGGGCTTCTGCGTCGGCAATCCGGACCTGATCGAGGACCTCCGCAGGGTGAAGGACTCCATCAACCTCTGCAGCATCGACCGCGTGACCATAGCCGCGGGGCTGGGAGCCCTGTCGGACGCGGAGCACACGACGAACAACTGCCGCCTCATCCGCGAGAGCCGCCGCTTCGCCGCGGACGGGCTCGCCCTCCTGGGCTTCGACCTCACGGACTCCGTCGCGAACTTCCTGCTGGCCCGGCATCCGCGGGTGGACGGCAGGGCGCTCTACCTGAAGCTGCGCGAGAAGGGCGTCCTGGTGCGCCACTTCGATCACCCCGCCCTCGCGCAGTACAACCGCATCACGGTGGGCTCGTTGGAGGACATGCAGCAGCTCCTCAAGGTGCTGAAGGAGATCCTTGGGGAGGACGAGTGAGGCGCAGGGAGGCTGAGGCGGTAGGGCCCGGCGCGGGTGCCTCGGCCAAAAAAAGCCCGCTCTGCGGCTTCGGCGATTCGCTCTAGAGTGTGTAATGAAAAAACGACTGTCGGGGGGATCTGTGATGAGGGACGGAACAGGGCGGTGAGCGGAGGCCAGGGAGCGGCGCAGCGCGAGGGCGGCGCGGACATGACGCGGGGGGACGTGTTCCGGCATATCTTCTATTTTTCGCTGCCCTTTTTGGCGGGGAACGTCTTCCAGCAGCTCTACAACATGGCGGACACGTGGGTGGTGGGGAACTACGTGGGCGACGAGGCCTTCTCCGCCGTGGGGACCGTGACGCCCGTCATCAACATGCTCATCGGCACCTTCATGGGGTTCTCCAGCGGCGCGGGCGTCGTCATCTCACAGTACTACGGCGCGGGAAACCGCCAGCGGGTCCACGACGCCGTCCAGACCGCCGTGGTGATGACCGTCGTCCTCAGCGTCGTCTTCACGATCGTGGGCAAGGCCATGACGCCCCTCATGCTGCGCTTTATGAGGACGCCGGAGGACGTCCTTCCGGAGTCCATGGCCTATTTGGACGTCTACTTCTCCTACATCGCGGGGCTCCTGTTCTACAACATGGGGGCGGGGATCCTGCGTGCGGTGGGGGACTCCAGGCGCCCCTTCTACTACCTCGTCGCGGCGGCCTTCGTCAACGTCGTCCTGGACCTGGTCCTCGTCATCGTCTTCGGCCTGGGGGTGCGGGGCGTGGCCTACGCCACCGTCGTCTCCCAGGGGATATCGGCCCTGCTGGCCTTCTCCCTCCTCCTGCGCACGGACATGAGCGTGAGGCTCACGCTGCGGGACCTCAGGGTCGACCCGAAGCTCCTGTGGAAGATCATCCGGGTGGGGGTGCCTGCGGCGGTGCAGATCGGCATCGTCTCCTTCTCCAACGTCTTCGTTCAGTCCTACATCAACCAGTTCGGCAAGTATTGCATGGGGGGCTGGACGGCCTACCACAAGATCGACCAGTTGATCTTCCTGCCCATGCAGTCGCTGGGGCTGGCCGCCACCACCTTCGTGGGGCAGAACCTGGGGCGCGGTCTGGCGGACCGGGCCCGCCGGGGGGTGCGCACGGCGCTCCTCTGCGCCGTCGCCGTGACCCTGGCGGCCTCCGCCGTGGTCGTGGCCCTGGCGCCTCAGCTGGTGGCCATCTTCAACCCGGAGCCGCGGGTGGTGGAGTTCGGTGCGATGTTCCTGCACTTCCTGACGCCCTTCTACGTGCTCTGCTGCGTCAGCCAGGTGTACACGGGAGCGCTGCGGGGGGCCGGCAACAGCAAGGTCCCCATGGTGATGATGATCTTCTCCTTCGTCGTGTTCCGCCAGTGCTACCTCTTCGTCGTGTCCCGGTTCGTCAGCAACACGCCCCTGAGCATGGGGATGAGCTATCCCGCCGGCTGGATGGTGAGCAGCGTCCTGGCCGCGCTCTACTACGGCCACGCGCGCCTGGAGGCCACCCGACTGGTGGAGCGGGGCGAGGTGCTGGGCGCGGAGGAGGCGTAGCCCCGTCAGGGCGCGACCCGCCCTGCCTCGTTGTAGATGAGGGCCATGAACTCCAGGTCCGAGTCGGAGTTGTTCTCGATGCTGTGCCAGTGCCCGACCTGGATGAGGCAGACGTCTCCCGCGTGCACCTTCGTGACGCTTCGATCGTCGTCGATGAAGTCGCCCTCCCCCTTCAGGATGTAGTAGGGCTCCGTTTCCCCCACGTGCTGATGCCAGCCGACGCTCGACTTCGGCGGCAGGACGACGCGCGCGTAGAGCCGTCCGTGCCCCATCAGCTCGTCCTTCGACAGGACGTGGTGGACCCTGGCAGGGCCCCGTCCTCCAGCGAGCTCGCTGACCTCCGTGGTCCTCTCCCTTCTCACCATGGCGTTTCCCCCGTTTCGGCCCCGTCCTGCGGCAGGTCGCCGTCCTGGTCCATGCCGCGCCCGGACGCGCACATGGCGCTGAAGCACAGGGTGGCCTCCGGATCGCCCTGCGCCGAGGCCAGGCGCCACCACCGCACCGCCTCGCGGTCGTCCTGCGGCGCCCCGTGCCCGTGGGCGGACATCCAGCCGAGGCGGCACTGGGCCGCCATGAAGCCCCCCTCCGCAGAGGCCCGATACCACCGCGCCGCCTGCTCCTCGTCCGGCGCGACGCCGCAGCCGTAGACGTACATGTCCGCGAGGTAGAACTGGGCCCTCGCGCTGCCCTGTTCCGCCGCCGCACGATACCATCGCGCGGCCTCCGCCACGTCCCGCCCTACGCCCTGGCCGTTCTCGTACAGGACGCCGAGGCAGAGCTGAGCGTTCGGCTCGCCCTGTTCCGCCGCCGCGCGGTACCAGCGCGCGGCCTCCGCCGCGTCCTGCGCCACGCCCCGGCCGTTCGAGAACATCCTGCCGAGGCGGTACTGGGCACCCGCGTTCCCGCCTCCGGCGGCCGCAAGGAGCGCCTCCACGTCCGGCGCCTCGTCCCTGCCGTCCCCGGAAGGCTCCGCAAAGATATCTTCCATAGGGTCCTTTTCCATTTGAACGTTTGAACCTCCCCGCAGCGATCGCCGCGCCCTCCGGCCGCGATGGGCCCTGGGTGCGCTGCTCCATTCGCTCATTATATCCCAACCGTCGCCCTGGAGCCTGCGGCCGGAGGCTCAATGGTAAAATAGCGGGAGGAGGCCGCCCTGCGCGGGCGCTCCGTCGGGCGATCTTATTTTGGAGAGGGGCATGTTTGCTTTGGATGCGAAGGACGACGTTTACGCGGCGCTGAGGGAACTGGGCCTGTCCTTTGAGGTGGACGAGCACGAGCCGGTCTTCACCATCGAGGAGATGGAGGCACTGGGGCTGAACGAGAAGGGCATGGTGGTGAAGAACCTGTTCCTGCGGGACCAGAAGGGGAAGAAGCACTTTTTGGTGCTGCTGCCGTCGGACCGGCACGCGGACCTCAAGTCCATCGGAGAGCAGCTGGGAGCGGGGAAGCTCAGCTTCGCCTCCGAGGAGCGGCTGGCGAAGTACCTGGGGCTCTCCAAGGGGGCCGTCACGCCCCTTGGGATGATGAACGACCAGGAGCACGCCGTGGAGGTGGCCGTGGAGCGCAGTCTGACGTCCGAGCCACGGCTGGGCGTCCACCCCAACGAGAACACGGCGACGGTGTGGCTGTCGTGGCAGGACCTGAAGAAGTACCTCGAACACTTCGGCGCGAGGATGCGGACGATCAAGCTGTAGAAAAAACGGGCCCGCGG
>NZ_CALHIQ010000054.1 GCF_938030725.1 uncultured Fretibacterium sp.
CACCGCAAGCAAAGACCTGTTCCACTTTCTCATCACTGACCACTCTCCCTGAAAAATAGATACGATCACACAAACGGCGCGAACACGCCGCCAACAGCTTCCGATGACGCCCACGACATCGTCCGTCCCGGGGGCCCGCAGCACGGCGCGGACGTAGGCCTCGCGGCGCTGCTCCTCCAGCCTTTCAAACAGGTTCATTTGCTCAGCAGGGCGGCGCCGCAGGCGATGTCCTCCCGCGGCGTGCCCTGCCCCATCAGGCTCACGATCTCGGACTCGGCGAAGACCGTGCACATGGAGGAGATCGTGATCTCCCGTCCGCGCTCCGCCAACTCGAATAGCTCCGGCAGGGTAACCCCCATGCGGTTGGCCATGATCTCCAGGAACTTGCCCGTCCCGGCGGAGCACTTGTCGTTCATGATGAAGTCCGCGACGCGGCCTCTTCTGACGAGGATCACCTTGGTGTCCTGGCCGCCGATGTCGATGCCTGCGTAGAGCATGTGATGTACCCCCCTGCCCCTGTGCGGGGGCCAAGTCCTTTTTAGCGCGAATTGGCTTCGGCTCACGTGTTCATGCGATGGATGAACTTTTGAACGCGCGGGTTGTCGCTGCCAAAGATATCCTCCGGGCTTCCCTGCTGCAGGATATAACCCCCGTCCATGAACAGGATGCGGTCGGAAACCTCCCGGGCGAAGCGCATCTCGTGGGTCACGATCAGCATCGTCGTCGTGTGCCTGGCCGCGAGAGAACGGATGAGCTCCAGCACCTCGCCCAACAGCTCCGGGTCCAGGGACGACGTGGGCTCGTCGAATAACATGACCTCCGGCTTTACCGCCATGGCCCGGCCGATGCCGACGCGCTGCTGCTGCCCTCCGGACAGGTGGGCTGGATAGGAGTCCTTCTTCTCCTCCAGTCCGATGACCCGCAAAATGCGCAGAGCTTCCTCCCGCGCCTCAGCCTCAGGGACGCCCTGCACCTGCGTCATGGGCTCCATGACGTTCTGCAGCGCCGTCTTGTTGCGGAACAGGTTGTAGTTCTGGAACACCATGGCGGTCCGGCTGCGCAGGCGGGTGATGTCCTTGCGGCTTCCCCCTGGCTCCCGCACCACGACATCGCCGATGGCGATGCTGCCGCAGGTGGGTTTTTCCAGGAAGTTGATGCAGCGCAGGAGCGTAGACTTGCCGGTCCCGGAGGGGCCGATGATCGAAACGACCTCGCCGCGCTGAGCGGTCAAGTCGATCCCCTTAAGGACCTCCAGGACACCGAGCTTTTTGACGAGCCCGGAAACGGTGAGAACGGTCTTTTGTTCCATCATCGGGCCTCCTGAAGGTAGGGCCTGTTCAGATATCGCTCCAGGAGGGACTGCCCGTAGGAAACGAGGGCGAGGATGACCCAATACACGATGAGCAGGGCGACGAACCCCTCCAGGTAGCGATACGTCAGGTTGACCTCGTTCTTGGCGCAGGAGGTCATGTCCATGACGCCGACCGTAAAGGCGAGGGACGTGGACTTGAAAAGGTTGGCGAAGGAATTGACCATGCCGGGGAGAGCCACGCGGGCCGCCTGAGGGATCACGATGCGGCGGATGGTCTGCCACGGGGTCATGCCGATGGAGATGCCCGCCTCGAACTGCCCTCTGTCCACCGAGCTGATGGCCCCTCTGATGTTCTCGCCCATGTAGGCCGCAAAGCTGAGGGAGAGGACGATCACCGCGGCCCAGAAACTGGAGAGCCCCCTGATGGTTGCCGAAACCTGTGCGAACCCGTAATAAAAGACGAAGAGCTGAGCGATAAAGGGGGTGCTGCGAAAAAAGGAGGTGAACACCACGGAGAACTGCTTCAGCACGGGGATGTTATAGTATCGGGACGCCGCGAGGACAAACCCGAGCAGCACGGCGAAAAAGAGCGAAAGGAACGCCATGGAGACCGTGTTTTTGAAGCCCAGAAAGATGATGGAGAACATCTTTAAGAAATAGTCAAACTGAAAAATCATGGACTCTCTCCCTCTCTTTTTCTATCGAAATTCAAAAGACGGCAGACAATCCGGCAACGGAGGTCTGCCGCCTCATCCGCGTTTTCACGCGTCAGGGTTACTTCCCCTGCTTTTCCCGGTACTCCTTCGCATACTTGCTGTCCATGACGTTCATGCCGAACCACTTCTCGCAGAGTTTGGCGTAGCTGCCGTCCTCGAACATCTGCGTCAGGACGTCGTCCGTCAGCTTCAGAAGCGTGCGGCCCCGATCGGTCCGGGCAAAGGGATAGGCGTTGACCTCAACGTAGATCGGGTTCTCAGTGTCCACGGACTTGAGCTTCAGCTCAGGATTTTTCTTCAAGCGCCAAGGCAGTATGAGATAAGCGGAGGGAGTGGCATCCACGCGTCCCGCGGCAACCTCCTGAAGGAGGATTCCACCCGACTCGTAGGTGGATTTCTTCACCTTGTTTTCAGGGTCCAGAGCCGCTATGAACTCGTTCATAGCGCTGCCCTCGGCCAGACCAATGGTCTTTCCCTCCATGTCCTTCCAGGATTTGACATCCTCGTTGGATTCCCTAACCGTCAGACTGTAGGGGCTAAAGAAGAACGGTTGCGTGAAATCGTACTTCTGCTGGCGGACCGGAGTGATGCTGATCTGTTTCGCTACGGTATCCACACGTCCCAGGTCCAACTCCGCAAAGGTTGCGGGGTTGTCGAGCCGCACAAATTGAATATCATAACCGGACTTCTCGCCGACTATATGCCAGAACT
>NZ_CALHIQ010000055.1 GCF_938030725.1 uncultured Fretibacterium sp.
AATGAGGCCTTTTTTCAATTTGCCTGTTGCTTTTAGCTTGACAATCTAGCATTCATAATTATTCTTAACTGAGGAGGACTGTCATGAAAAAGATCGTTCGGGGACTGGCAACGGTGGGAATGGTGTTTTTGCTGGGAGGGGCTGCGTTTGCCCTGGAAGGGTATGCCGGAAAGATCGAGACGTTCGAGAGGCCCGGCCTGACCGTACACACGTACAACTCCGTGGAGGGCATGTTGGACGGTTCCGCCATCTTTGAAACGGAGAAAGAGCTCGTGCTGTTGGAACCTCAATCGATGCCGGAGTCGGCCAAGGAGTTGAAGCGTTACATCGACGGGCTGGGCAAGCCTCTTGCGGCAGTCATCGTGTCGTATCACGGCGCGGGGCTCGCCCCCTATAAGGGCATCCCCATCTACGCCAGCAAGGCGGCCACGGAGTTCGCCGGGGACGGCAGAGGAGCCGCTCTGTTCGAGAATTTTGCCAAGGGCTTTCCGGGCTTCGATCCGACGGTGATCGTTCCCGATCACGTCCTCGAGGGCCCGAACGCCTCCATCGGGGGGATCGACTTTGCCCTTGAGTACGACGACACCCCCGCTCCGGCGCCCGGCATGATCGTCGCCGTCCCCTCCGCAAAGGTCGTCTACCTGCACATGCTGGGCGGTGACACCCATTCCATCCTGGGCAGCGCAGGACATATCGATGCGTTCGCCGAACAGCTTCGCAAGATGAAGGGCGAGGGCTACGAGCTGATCCTGACCTCCCACCACACGCCGGAGAAGCCGGAGGCCCTGGACGCGAAGATCGCCTATCTCGAGAAGACGAAGGAGATCCTGAGCGCATCCAAGACGAAAGAGGACTTCGTCGCGGCCATGAAGGAGGCGTTCCCCGACTATCAGGGCGAGGGGTATCTGGAGATGAGCGCCGCCAACCTCTACCAATAGCCCTGGCTCCAGAGCAGACCGCATTTCATCCAAATCAAACGAAAACGAACGGGAAGGACCGCGCCTCGAATCGGGGTGCGGTCCTTCTCAATTTTAGAGCTTTTGACGACGTCAGCCGTTTATGTTCACGTCCGCCCTGGCCTGGCTGGACGTGAAACGAAAATTTGATATTGTAAATCCAAGAGCCTTGATCGCTTTCAATATTTTTTAAGTTTTTTAAGCCGAATCAGCGCTTCCCCAAGTCAAAACGCTCCCCTTATGGTAAGATAGATGCGCTTTTCCTTGCAGGATAACGCGTTTCAATTTCTTTCTTTAAAATAATGAAAGGATTTGTACAAAGCCACACATTTACGAAAGGCCCGCAGGACGGTCGCGCCTGCCGCAACGCACGACGCTCAACGGTTCCGGCTTTGTCGCATGGTTCCGAGCTAATCTTTCTCAAGGAGGGTTCCTGGTGTTAAAGTACACGCTGCGCCGACTTCTGATGCTCATTCCCGTGCTTGCGGGAGTCGCGCTGATCGTCTTCACGCTCCTCTACATCACCCCCGGCGACCCCGCCCGAATGGCCCTGGGCGAGGACGCACCCGCGGAGGCGGTGGAACAGTTCCGCATCAACTACGGCTTGAACGACCCCTTTTTCGTCCAATTCGGCCGCTACTGTTACAAGGCCGCCCTCAAAGGCGACATCGGGCGGTCCTACGTGACGAAGGCCCCCGTCAGCGAGGAGCTGATGGCCCGGTTCCCCATCACGCTGAAGCTGGCCTTCTGGGCCGTGGTCCTGGGCGTGGCCCTGGGACTTCCCTTCGGAATCATCTGCGCCATCCGACAGTACTCCTTCTTCGACTCCATCACGATGGTCCTCGCCCTGATCGGCGTCGCCATGCCGAACTTCTGGCTGGGCGTGCTCCTCATCCTGCTCTTCTCCGTCAAGCTGGAGTGGCTGCCACCGTCGGGCTTCAACACCTTCGCCGAGATGATCATGCCGGTGTTCACGCTCTCCGGCGGCACGCTGGCCGTCATCACCCGCATGACGCGCTCCAGCATGCTGGAGGTCATCCGCTCCGACTACATCCGCACGGCACGCGCCAAGGGGCAGAAGGAGTCCGTCATCATCTGGCGGCACGCGCTGCCCAACGCCCTGATCCCCATCCTGACCATCATCGGGATGCAGTTCGGCAGCCTTCTGGGCGGCGCCATCCTGACGGAAACGGTGTTCTCCATCCCCGGCATCGGACGCCTGGTGGTGGAGTCCATCAAGATGCGCGACTTCCCTGTCGTCCAGGGCGGCGTGCTGTACATCGCCGTCGTGTACTGCATCATGAATCTCGTCGTAGACCTTCTCTACGCCTGGGTTGACCCCAGGATCAAGGCCAAATACCGCTAGGGGGAACGTGAAGAGATGATCCTGAAGAAGAACAGCATGCTGCGGCTGACGCTGATCCGCCTGCGGCGCAACAAGCTGGCCATGATCGGCCTGGCGGTCCTGATCCTGCTGATCCTCGTCGCCGTCTTTGCGGACTACGTGGCGCCCTTCAAGTACTCGCGCCAGAACCTGCGGGAGGTGCTCCAGCACCCCAACGCCAAGCACCTCCTGGGGACCGACGAATTCGGGCGCGACGTCCTGAGCCGCCTGATCTACGGCGCGCGCGTGTCCCTGCAGGTGGGGCTGGTGTCCGTTTCCATCGCCCTGGTGCTGGGCGGCGCCCTGGGCGCCATGGCGGGCTACTACGGAGGCTGGTTGGACAACCTCCTGATGCGCCTGATGGACGTGCAGCTGGCCATCCCCTCCACGCTCCTGGCCATCGCCATCGCCGCGGCCCTGGGTCCCGGCCTCTTCAACCTGATGATCGCCGTGGGCATCTCCTCGGTGCCGCGCTTCTCGCGCCTCCTGCGGGCCTCCGTGCTCTCGGTGAAGGAGATGGAGTTCATCGAGGCCGCCAGAGCCATGGGCGCCAGCGACTTCCGCATCATCCTGCTGCACATCCTGCCCAACTGCTGCGCCCCGCTCATCGTCCAGGCGACCTTGAGCGTGGCCGGCGCCATCCTCTCCTCCGCCGCCCTGAGCTTCATCGGCCTGGGCATCCAGCCGCCGTTCCCGGAGTGGGGCGGCATGTTGTCCAGCGCCCGCGGCTACCTGCGCGGCAGCGCCTACCTCAGCATGTTTCCGGGCATCGCCATCGTCGTCACCATCATCGCCCTGAACTTCCTGGGCGACGGCCTGCGGGACGCCATGGACCCCAAGCTGAAGCGCTGACGGGAGGGGCTCGACGATGAACGACAACGAACTGCTCCTCGACGTCCGCGACCTGTCCGTCCAGTTCGACACGGACTCCGGCGTGGTGCACGCCGTCAACCACCTCAACCTCCAGTTCCAGGAGGGACGCGCCCTGGGCTTTGTGGGCGAGACGGGAGCCGGCAAGACCACCACGGCCCTGGCCATCCTCCAGCTCATCCAGTCGCCCCCCGGCGAGATCACGGGCGGTGAGATCCTGTTCAAGGGGCAGGACGTCCGAAAGATGACGGACGCGGAGCGCCGCCACATGCGCGGCAGCCAGATCGCCATGATCTTCCAGGACCCCATGACCTCCCTGAACCCCATCATGACCGTCGAGGAGCAGATCATGGAGATGATCTCCCTGCACACGGACCTGAAGGGCCGCGAGGTCCGGGACCGCGCCTACGAGATGCTGGGGCTCGTGGGGATCCGCACGGAGCGCGCCAAGGACTACCCCCACCAGTTCTCCGGAGGGATGCGCCAGCGCGTGGGCATCGCCATCGCCCTGGCCTGCCGGCCGAGCCTGCTCATCGCGGACGAGCCCACCACGGCCCTGGACGTCACCATTCAGGCACAGGTGCTGGAGCTGATCAAGGACCTGCAGCAGAAGGTGAAGACCTCCATGCTGCTGATCACCCACGACCTCGGCATCGTGGCGGAGACCTGCGACAGCGTCGCCATCATGTACGCGGGGCGCCTCGTGGAGTACGCGGACCTGCGTCAGCTCTACGGGAACCCGCTGCACCCCTACACCCACGGGCTCTTTGACGCCGTTCCCGACCTGGACACCCCCCTCGGCCAGAAGCTGGCGGTGGTCCCGGGCCTCCCGCCCGACCCCACGAACCTGCCCACGGGATGCAGCTTCTCTCCGCGCTGCTCTCAGGCCCAGCCCGTCTGCTTCGAGAGGGCCTGCGGCATGGTCGAGGTGGAAAAGGGGCATTTCGTCGATTGTCACTTTCCGAAGAAGATCGAGGGAGGAGCCAGGCTATGAGCGGCACAAAGACGGCCCCGGAGGCGTTTCTGGAGATTCGGGGACTCAAAAAATACTTCGGCGTACACGGAGGCCTGCTCCACGCCGTGGACGACGTGTCACTCTCCATCGGCCGGGGCCGAACCCTGGGGCTGGTGGGCGAGTCCGGCTGTGGGAAGTCCACCCTTGGGCGCGTCGTCATCGGCCTGATCGAGGCCACGGGCGGTGAGGTGCTCTTCGACGGCCAGGACTCCCTCAAGTTCACGGGGGCGAAGCGCAGCGAGTTTCGCCGCAGGGCCCAGATCGTCTTTCAGGACCCTTTCTCGTCCCTGAACCCGCGCATGTCGGTGTCGCAGCTCATCGCGGAGCCCCTCGTCATCAACCGGGCCTGCCCCCACCGGGAGCTGGACGCCCGCGTCAAAAAGCTGATGGACACCGTGGGCCTGGCCTCACGGCTCATCACCTCCTTCCCCCACGAGCTGGACGGCGGGCGGCGGCAACGGATTGGCATCGCGAGGGCCCTGGCCCTGGACCCGGACTTCATCGTCCTGGACGAGCCCGTATCGGCGCTGGACGTCTGCATTCAGGCCCAGGTGCTGAACCTCCTGGAGGAGCTGAAGAAGGAGAGGGGCTACACCTACCTCTTCATCTCCCACAACCTGAGCGTGGTGCGCTACGTTTCCGACGAGGTGGCGGTGATGTACCTGGGGCAGGTCGTGGAGAAGGCGGACAACACCACCCTGTTCAAGAACCCCGTCCACCCCTACACGCAGGCCCTGCTCTCCGCCGTGCCGACGGCGCGCCTCAGCGGGCGCCGTCAGAGGATCATCCTGGAGGGTGACGTGCCGAGCCCCATCAACCCGCCCAGCTCCTGCCGCTTCATGGGGCGCTGCGCCTACCGTCAGGACGAGTGCCTGGGTGGGACGCCGCCCCTCACGGAATACGAGCCGGGGCACTTCGTGGCCTGCCGCTTCGCCGGGCGCCTGACCCGGAGCCGATCTTCATGAGCGGAGAACGGGCCGAGGGCACCCTCCCCTCCCGGCTGCGCTGGTACGTCGGCGTCCCGCTGGGGACGAACCCCCTGATCCTGCTGGACCTCTCCATCCTGCTGACCATCGGCTGGTCCGTGAGCTGGCTCTCCCTCCTGGCGCTTCAAGCGGGGTTCGGCGGCTACGTGGACGCCTCCCACGTCAAGGGGGCCGCCCTCGTGTCGGGCTACCTGGTCCTGGCTTTCCTGGGGCTGTTCGCGGTCGTGTGCTTCGTCGTCATGAGGAATCGCTACGCGGCGCTCTACCGCTTCGACGAGGAGGAGGCCTTCTGCGACAACATGAGGTCCAACCCCCACGCTGTGGACGGGCAGCGCCTGCACTTCACGGGCTACCCCATCGAGCCGGTCATGGAGGTCATTCGCAGTACGGAGCGCCGCGCCCGGTGGGAAGACGTGACGGCGGTGCAGCCCATGGACGCGATGCGGGTCCTCCTGCTAAGGGGCCGCCGGGGCGTGCTGATGCGGGTCTACTGCCCGGACGACGCCACCTACGACCAGGCGCTGCTCTACGCGGAGGCGCACCGGAAGAAAACTGATACCAGTTCGCGTTAAAAAGAAGTGCTTGGTGCTCTTGCCCCCTGTAAGTGGGGCGTCCCTTTAACCATTGATCATAGGGCCTCTGCGAGGCCTTATACTACCCGGAAGGAGTGTTTTGTTTTGAAGAAGCGCGTTTTTCTGTTCCTGTTGGCGGCGGCGTTCGCAGCTCTGGCCTGCGGCCTCGCCGTGGCAGCGCCCAAGGACGAGATCGTCGTGGGCACGGCGTCGGACGCGAAGTCCCTGGACCCCCAGATGGCGAACGACACCTCGTCCAGTTGCGCCCTGATCCAGATGTACGAGCCGCTGTTCGAGTTCTCGCCGGACAAGAAGCTCGTCGGATATCTGGCGGAGAGCTGGAAGCAGCTCGACCCGACGACGTGGGAGATCACGCTGCGCAAGGGCGTCAAGTTCCACAACGGCGACGAGCTGACCGCCGAGGACGCCGTGTTCACGCTCCACCGCATGACGACGCCGAAGGCTGCAGCCGTGAAGTCCTACGGCGCCAACATCGACCCCGAGGGGCTCAAGGTCATCGACCGGTACACGTTCCAGGTCAAGTCCTCCGCCCCCATGGCCGGCTTCCTGGCTTACCTGAACCACTCCTCCTCCTACATCATGAACAAGAAGGCCGTGGAGGCCGCAGGCGAGGACTACGGCAAGGAGCCCATCGGCACCGGCCCCTTCAAGTTCGTCTCCGCGCTGAAGGGCGACCACATCACCTTCGAGCGCTTCGAGGACTACTGGGGCGAGAAGCCGAAGTTCAAGACGCTCAAGATCCGCACCATTCCGGAGACCACGAGCCGCGTCATCGAGCTTGAGACGGGGAACATCGACATCGCCTACGGCCTTCCCACCAGCGACTTCAAGCGCCTGCAGGAGGAGGGCAAGGTCAACGTCTACAACAAGCCGGGCCTGGCCATCACCTACATGGGCTTCAACACGCAGACGCCGCCCTTCGACAACCCCGAGGTCCGTAAGGCCATCACGATCGCCATCGACCGCGAGGCCGCTCTGGACGTGGTCTATCAGGGGCTGGGCCGCGTGCCCACCAGCCCGCTCCTGCCCATCAACAACTACTTCCCCGAGCCCGTCCCCGTGGAGTACGACCCCGACAAGGCCAAGGAGATGCTGGACAAGGCCGGCGTCAAGGACCTTGCCTTCACCATCTACACCAACGAGAACAAGCAGCGCAAGGACTACGCCGAGGTCATCCAGAACATGCTCTCCGAGCTGGACATCAAGGTCGAAATCCAGGTCCTGGAGTGGGGCACCTTCCTGGATCAGCTGAAGGCCGGCAAGCTGCCCGTCTTCATGATCGGCTGGTCCGCCTCCGACATCAACCCGGACCCGGACGCCTACATCAAGGCGGCCATGCACTCCAAGTTCGCAGGCCCCTCCAACCGCGTCTGGCTGAAGGACGCCGAGGTGGACGAGCTGCTGGACAAGGGGACCGTCACGCCGGACGGCCCGGAGCGCGCGGAAATCTACAAGCGCTTCTGTGACCGCGTGAACGAGCTGAACCCGTGGTGCTACCTCGCCATCGCCGACACCCTCTACGGCACCAACAAGGCCCTGAAGGGCGCGGACAACTTCTATCGCGGCATCATCAACCGTCTTGACGGCGTGTACTACGAGTAGCGCATCGGCACCTCAAAACGACGACGAGGGGGCCCGGGCGTTTGCCCAGGCCCCTGTCGTTTCGCCCGTCGGTCGCCGGCGCTTCAGGACCGTTTTTTGACGATGCGGTCCCCCAGCCGGGCGCCCCACACCTCCCCGTCCTCGCCGAAGTACAGCCGAAACTCCGTTTCGGACAGACCGGACCTCAACACCACCCGGAAGGGGTGTACCATGAGGACCTCCATGGCCTTGCCGCTGTTCGTGACGGCGATGCCCTCTCCGTCGCGCTCCACCAGGACGTCTGCGCCCTCCCCGGACTCGTACCGCCCGCAGGCGGAGCGAAGGGTCGCGTCCGTCCAGGGACAGCTACGCCAGCGGCTCACCGGTCGAGGATCAAGTCCCATGGATAGCCGCAGCGCCGCGTCCGCCAGCAGGGACACGGGAACGTCCTCCGTGTTGCACAGCACGATGGCGCCGCGCTCCAGCTCCGGAGACCAGGCCATATGCGACGACACGCCGGGCAGGCTGCCGCCGTGGCGGATCACCGTGACGTCCTCAAGGAAGCTGATGGAGAGCCCGTAGCCATAGAACTGCTGGCTGCGCGTTGGGATGCGCGGGCGGCACATGGCGCGGACGCCCCTGGCGGAAGCCAGACGGCCGCCCCCATCAATGGCCCCTTCGTTCAGGTACATGCGGAGGTACTTCTTCATGTCGGCCAGCGTGGACTTCATCGCACCGCCGCCCATGAGGACGAAGGCGTTGCGGCAGAAGTTCAGGTCCCCCTCCGGCGCCGCCTCGGAGTAGAGCTTCGCGACGTTCGCGTCCTGCGCGGGGCGCAGAAACTCGCAGGAGCTGCGGGTCATCCCCAGGGGCTCCAGGACCTCCCGCCTCACGCAGGCCGCGTAGCTTCCCGCCCCGCTCGCACGGTGGATGACTTCAGCCAGGAGGCCGTATCCATCGTTGCAGTAGCTCATGTACTCCCCCGGCTCGCCGATGCGCTCCGACGCGGCGCTCATGGCCCCCGCCACCCTGTCGACGCCCGCACGGGCCAGCTCGTCGCTGAAGGCCGGGTCCTCCGGACCGTCAAGCGGGAATCCCAACTCCTTCGCCACGGGCTCCAGCGTCGTCCGCGGCAGGGGGAAGTACCCGCCGCTGTGGCTCAGGAGATGGGCCAGCCTCACGGGGTTCGGGCCCGTGTCCTTGAAGGAGGGGCAATGGGCCGACATCGGGTCCTGAAGGGAGAGAGAGCCCCGCTCGGCCAACTGCGTCATCAACAGAGCGGTGAAGGATTTTGTGAGGGACGCCAGCCCGAAAATCGTGTCCTCGTCGATCGTCAGGCGGCGCTCCGCGTCGCGGTATCCGGCCAGCTTCTGCCAAAGCGTGCGCCCCGCCCGGTCGATCACGGCCACGGCGACGCCCCGGGCGCGGTGAACCTCCATCACCTCCGCCAGATACTCCTCGTACCGACGTTCAAGATCGCTGTTCAAGCTCATCAGGCTCCTCCTCCGCCGTCCATGACAGGAACCGGCCTTTCATAAGTATCCCCATCATCCCGCATCGTTGCCCGCAAGGGGCCCCTCGCAGGAATTCCCGCTGTCCGCCGCAACCAGCCGGACCAGAGCGTCCGACACCGCCCCCGCAATGAGGGCCACGGCCTCCGCAGCGTCATGAGCTGCTCCTAGAGGGGCGGCGCAGACGCCCATCGTCGCCAGGAGCCCCAGCGCGGCGGACAGCGCCTCGTCGGGGGAGAGCAGCCCCCACTCCGCCTGGTCCATCAGGTGCACGGCCAGGGACACGGGCGCCAGCAGCCCGTCTCGGGCATCCAGCCCCGCCAGGGCCGCGGCGAAGTGCGCGCGGTCCAGCGCTCCGCCCCCGCGGCGATAGCGCGCCCACAACGACTCCTCCGTCACCCCGAAACGCTCCGTGCGCCGCAGGACGCCGTGCTGGCTCTGAGGCGTCAGGCCGCTCTGCAGCCGCAGGGCCTCCTTCACCGCGGCCTTCACCACGCGCCCCACCGCCGAACCCAACTTGCTGTGGTTCCCCGTGTCGGTGAGGCGCAGGGAACTCGCCGCGTTGGCCACCACGATGGCGCCGTCCGTTCCCGACCCCGTCGCGATGCCGTGGGAGTAGCGGCTGGGGACGGCCAGCTCCTGAAGGGCAGCGGCCTTCGCCTCCGTCAGGGTGATCAGGGCGCGGGTCAGAGCCCCCTCGCTGAGGTCGCAACTGAAGTGCAGGATGACGTTGACCGTCCCCGCCACGGGCGCGGAGCGACGCTCCGCCTCCTCGTCCCAGTCGGCCGGGTCGCCGGAGCGCCCCGCGTTGACGTCAAGCCCCGCGGTCACCAGCGCAGCGACCTCAGCGGAGCCCCAACCGTCCTCCAGGATCGCCATGTGCCCCATCCTGGCGGAGGTGGAGAGCCCGACGCTGACGGCGGGGTCCAGCCCAATCTCCTGCGCGATCAGGGCCAGGTGCTCGGCATAGGTCGGAGCCCGCATCGTGCAGTACTCGCCGCCCTTGATGCTGTAGCTGTAGTTGAAGGCCTGCCGCAGGTCCGTGCGCAGGCCGCCGTTGAAGGGCGACGTGCTCAGCACGCGACGCGGCCCGCCGAAGGTCAGCACCGCAGCGCGGCCCGCCTCCCCGAGGCGCCTCGCCACGTCGCCGCACGCCGAGCTCCAGACCTTCATTCAAAAAGCGTCCCCCAAGGGAAACGGAAACTCCAGTTTCTTTGCGGGCCATAAGGCCATATCGACAGAGGTCATCCTGTCCACCTCCGGGTCAAATTATACCCCAGACAAACTCGTCGTTCCGAACGTCCAGGGCTTGCCCTTGCGGCGCAGGCCATACAGTTTCCCTGCCTCATGGGAGCCAGGATCTGATAGAGGCTTCACATTGGATGCCGGAAGGCGTACACTGTCCCTGGGCAAGCCAGGGGCGTCCGGGCGCGTCGAACGAACGGGAGCGCTGCCGGAACGCCTGAGGTTGCGCAGTCAAATTTGAGAACGATCTGGAGGAACCCATGAAGCTGTTTTTGACGTCCTATCTCGCCGGAACGAAAAACCTCGCGAACGATTTTTTGTCGGCGTTGCAGCCCAGGGAGATCGTCTTTGTGCCCACCGCGGCGAACGTCGAGGAGTATCGAGGCTACGTCGATGAAGCGATCGCCGCTTTTCGGGAAATGGGCTTCGAGCTGAGGATGTTCGACGTTTCCAAGGCGGAGCCGGAGGAAGCGCTTTCGATGATCAAGGCCTGCCGTTGTCTTTACGTTTCCGGAGGAAACACCTTCTACCTGCTGCAGGAGTTGAAGAAAAAAGGGCTCGGCACGGTCATCAAAAGCAGGGTGAAGGACGGCATGTTGTACATCGGAGAATCGGCAGGGGCGATCATCGCTTCCCACAACGTCGAATACGGCCAAATCATGGACGACAGGTCCATCGCTGTCGAGCTTGAAGACTGCTCCGGACTTGGCCTCGTCGATTATTGCGTCCTGCCGCACAGCGGCGAGTTTCCCTTCGTCGAGGCTGCTGCCGAAACCATTGCCAGGTATGGCGAAAAATTGAACCTGGTCCCGCTGAACAATCGTGAAGCCGTCGTCGTCGATGGGAATGGCTACAGCGTGAGACTCGAAGGGTAGGGCGGATGCCCACTCAGCTTCCCTTCAAAAAATCCTCCGAGAATTGCAGTTGGCGGCCAAGCGCAAAGACGGCTTCTCTCAGGTCCGCCGGGGCGGCGCAGAGCTCGCCGCGCCAGCGCCGAAGCATCTCGTAGTAGAGGTTCTGCGCGTCGTAGAGGCTCAGGCGCCATTGAAAGCCCTCCTGAAACATCCGCACCATATCCGTCGCGGCCCGGACCTGCTCAAGGTCCAGGGGGTTGCCGCACAGGCGCATCGTGCGCGTCTTGAGCCACTCCGAAACGGCAAAGCAGAGCCGGTCGGACCGGAGCGCGATCTGGCGCTGGACCGACAGGGACAGGATGCGGTTCAGGGCCTCGAAGTCCGGGAGGTCCTGCCTCAGGATATCCAGGAGGGAGGTGCTCATGACGATCTTCGCCGCGGAGGCGATGATCTCAGGCGGGCGCACCTCCAGGGTCGTCATGTACTCCAGGAGCTGGTCATAGTTCTGCACGATGCTGCGCACCACGGCCTCGATGCGCTGTACGTCCTGCTTCAAGAGCTCGTCCAGCAGGCAGCGTTGGGCGTCCGCAGGGATGTGCCTCAGGGAGTACAGCGTGTAGCCGAAGCGATCGACCATGGGCCTCTCCATGGCGGGAGCAAAGAGGCGCCTCAACTCCAGAGCCTCCTGGTTGGAGACGGGGCGCATCTCCTTCTCCGGCGTCACGCCGCAGAGGAGGGATATCCCGCCCCGATGGTTGGCGGCGAACAGGAAGGCGCTGCTCTCCCCGGTGATGCGGGAGGTGACGCGCACCGTCCCCGCGGAGAAGGCGGAGGCGTCCTCCGAGTTGTCCCTCAGGATGAGGGTACTCCCCGCCAGGTTCCAGCACCCCTCCCGGAAGCTCTGCCTGAAGCCCTGAAGGAGGGAGGTGATGCCGTAGTAGGCGGCCAGTTGGGGCATGTCGACGCGCCCCTGCTTCACCAGGAGCTCGTAGACCTTGGCCCCGTTCTTCAGCTCTGGGACGTTGCTGGGGGCCTCGCTCAGGAGGTCCAGAAACGCCGGCTCCAGGTCGCGGCCCAGGAACCGGTCCGCCAGCTCCATGGCGTGCGCCGCGTAGCGCATCACCTGCACCGGCTCGATGCGGGACACCTCGTCGAAGAACCAGCCGCAACTGGTGAACATCAGGAGCGCAGCCCGCTGCATCTCCAGGAGGGAGATGGCGCGGACGCGCTCCTCGTCCGTCAGGGAGCGGGAAGCGTTCTGCTTCAGCCAGGCCTCCACGCGCTCCGGCGTGCGGTCCAGGATCAGGTCGATGTAGCGATTGCGGGCCTCCCACGGGTCCTTGAGGAGCTTTCCCGCCTCCCGCTCGAAGGGCGCGATGAGCTCGTCCCGAAGCATGTCCATGGCGCGGCGCAGGGGGGCGCGCCACCTCTGATGGAATCCGGGCGTCCCCGTGCTGCACCCGCAGTCGCTGCGCCAGCGCTCCACGCCATGGGCGCAGCTCCAGGAGGAGTTCTCGACGATGCGGACCTCCCAGTCCGGCGGGTAGAAGGCCAGGTACTCGCCGTAGACGGTGAGCGTCGCGTCCCTGGAGCGGTCCACCGTCTCGAGGCAGTAGGCCAGGGCCATGTCCCCGTGGTCGTGGTGGTGCCCGTAGGACTCGCCGTCCGTGGCCACGTGGGACAGGAGGGGGAAGCCCCGGTCCGGGTGGGCGTCGATGAGCTGACGGGCGAAGTGCTCGCCGTTGTCCAGCATCCCCCCGAAGGCGATCTTCTGAGACAGGAGGCCGTCGTAGAAGAAGAGCGCGATGCTGCGTCCCGATGGGAGGTTACAGCGGTAGGGACGGGTGGTGTCGATGCGGCCTCCCTTTGCGTCCTGCCACACGCCCCCGCCGCAGGGGCGCACGGAGTCCGCCTGATAGGGGGAGAGCACCGTGAAGAGGATGCCGTGCTCCGCCAGCACCTCGAGGGTTTCCGTATCGACGGCGGCCTCCGCCAGCCACATGCCCTCCGGCCTGCGGCGGAAGCGCTTCTCGAAGTCCGCTATGCCCCAGAGCACCTGGGTCTCCTTGTCGCGTCGGTTCGCCAGGGGCATGATGACGTGGTTGTAGACCTGGGCCATGGCGGGGCCGTGGCCTGAGAAGCGGCGCACGCCGATGGCGTCGGCCTCCAGGATGGCGTCGTAGCACAGCGGGTCGTTCTCCTGAAGCCACGAGAGCAGCGTCGGCCCAAAGTTGAAGCTCATGCGTGAGTAGTTGTTGCAGATCTTGACGATCTTTCCGCCGTCGTTCAGAATCCGGGAGGCGGCGTTGCGGCTGTAGCACTCGGCGGCGATCCGGGCGTTCCAGTCGTGCCACGGCGCGGCCGACTCCTGAAGCTCCACCGTCTCAAGCCACGGGTTCTCGCGCGGCGGCTGGTAGAAGTGGCCGTGAATACAAACGTAACGAGGCATGGTGCAGATTGCAGCTCCTTTCGGAATAGAGGGACCGGTTCCCTTGTCCCGGATGGCCGGCCGCGGCTCGAGGGACGGGCAGGGAACCCCGCCCTACGCCTTCTCTTGAGGTTCTCCGGAGGACGGGGCCCCCGTGAAGTGAAAGACCACGATCGCCAGGGGCGGAAGGGTGAGGAGGAGCGAGCAGGGCAGGTTGTGGCAGGGGATCGTCTCCGCCTCCATCCCGCCCCTGTTGCCCATGCCGCTTCCGCCGTAGACGGTCGCGTCGCTGTTCAGGACCTCGCGCCAGAAGCCGCCGCAGGGGACCCCCACCCGGTAGCCCTCGCGGGGCACCGGCGTGAAGTTCGCTGCGCAGAGGACGTATTCGTCCTTGCGCTCGCCCATGCGCAGCCAGGCGATGACGCTCTGCTGCCAGTCGGTGCAGTCCACCCACCGGAAGCCCGCCGGGTTGAAGTCCCGCTCATGGAGCGGGGGGTACTGCTTCAGCGCGCCGTTCAGGTCGCGCACCCACTGCTGGATGCCGCGAAACTCCGGCTTGTCCAGGAGGTGCCACTCAAGCGCCGCGTCGTTGTTCCACTCCAGCCCCTGCCCCAGCTCGCAGCCCATGAAGAGCAGTTTCTTGCCGGGGTGCGTCCACATGTAGCCGTAGAGCAGGCGCAGGTTCGCCCGCTTCTGCCACCAGTCGCCCGACATCTTGTTCATGAGAGAGCACTTGCCGTGCACCACCTCGTCGTGGGACAGGGGCAGCATGAAGTTCTCGGAGAAGGCGTACCAGATGCTGAAGGTCAGTTGGTTGTGGTGCCAGGCGCGGTAGACGCTCTCCAGGCCCATGTAGTCCAGGGTGTCGTGCATCCAGCCCATGTTCCACTTCATGCCGAACCCCAGCCCGCCCAGGAAGACGGGCCGCGTGACCATGGGCCAGTCCGTGGACTCCTCCGCGATGGTCTGGACGTCGCGGAACCTCCCGTAGAGCTCTCGGTTCAGGTCCTGGAGCAGGGAGATGGCCTCCAGGTTCTCGCGCCCGCCGTAGACGTTGGGCGTCCACTGCCCCTCCTTGCGGGAGTAGTCCAGGTACAGCATGGAGGCCACGGCGTCGATGCGCAGCGCGTCCGCGTGGTACTGGTCGATCCAGAAGGCGGCGCTCGAGATGAGGTAGCTGCGCACCTCGTTGCGACCGTAGTTGAAGATGTAGCTGCCCCAGTCGGGGTGGTAGCCCTTGCGCGGGTCCTCGTGCTCGTAGAGCGCCGTGCCGTCGTAGCGGGCCAGGCCGAAGTCGTCGGTCGGGAAGTGGCTCGGCACCC
>NZ_CALHIQ010000056.1 GCF_938030725.1 uncultured Fretibacterium sp.
ACATCTCAGCTCCCTCCGCTATTTTTATATCCTAATCCCTCAAATATCTGCCTGCCCCATCACTTACACGCGGTTGATCGAGCCGAAGAGCTCCATCTTCTCCTTGACTGTCGCCCTGATGGCGTCCATGCCGGGAGCCAGGAGCTTCCGCGGGTCGAAGCCCTTGCTCTGCCGGTCCTTGCCCGCCTCGATGTACTTGCGGGTGGCTTCTGCAAAGGCGACCTGGCACTCCGTGTTGACGTTGATCTTGGATACTCCGAGGGAGATGGCCTCCTGGATCATGGCTGCGGGGATGCCCGATCCGCCATGCAGCACCAGGGGGAGGGAGCCGGTCTTCTTCTGGATGGCGTCGAGCGTCTCAAAGGAGAGGCCCTGCCAGTTGTCGGGGTACATGCCGTGAATGTTCCCGATCCCTGCGGCCAGCATGTCGACCCCAAGCTCCGCGATGACGCGGCACTCCTCCGGGTCCGCGCACTCGCCCATCCCCAGGACGCCGTCCTCCTCGCCACCGATGGTGCCCACCTCCGCTTCGATGGATAACCCCAGGGCGTGGGCCGCGTGGACCAGCTCGCGCGTCTTCTCCAGGTTCTCGGCGATGGGGTAGTGCGAGCCGTCGAACATGATGGAGGTGAAGCCGGCCTTGATGCACTTGTAGGCCCCTTCATAGGTACCGTGGTCCAGGTGCAGCGCGACGGGCACCGTGATCCCCAGGCCCTCGTCCATGGCCCTCACCATCGCGGACACCGTGCCAAAGCCCGTCATGTACTTCCCTGCACCCTCCGAGACGCCGAGGATGACGGGGCTCCTCAGCTCCTCCGCCGTCAACAGGACGGCCTTCGCCCACTCCAGATTGTTGATGTTGAAGTGCCCGACCGCGTAACGTCCCTCCCTGGCCCTCTTGAGCATTTCCGTTGCCGTCGTCAGCATTCTGAAAACCCCTTTTTGCATGAATTTGATTCTTTGAACCAAAAGTTGACTCAGGAAATCAGCGGTTAAACGCTTAAATAAAGTCTGATTGTCGACTTGATCGCTGCGCTTTCATTATAGCATTGCGCGCGAGCTCTCGATGAATGTGGCCTGTGCGCTGCGTTTCGTGCTTTGTTGCGCACTCGCCGCTACCCGTATTGCTTCGGCTGTCCTCCGGCTTGCCAGAGGCCAGGGACAACGACAGGCTGAGCCCTGACGGACAAGACGCTATCCAGAGCGGAGGAGGCCTCACGCCCCCGCGCGCCGTTGGGGCCGAGGGAAGCGCGACCGGACATGCAGAAGGGCAGCACGCCGTCGTATAATTATAGAAAAAATTAAGGAAAGCGAGGTTCAGAGCAATGCTGGTTCTCCTGGTGCTTGCGATCTTCTGGCTGATCCTGTCGCCGTTCCTGATCTTAGGAAAGGTGGGCGATGGAACGGAGCGCCTGGCCGCCGCTTCCGAAATTTCCTAAAAGGGATGGAAACTGATTCGTGGCCGAGGCGGACGCCTTCCCGCACATCCTTCCGAAACTTCCTCTAAGGGGTGGAAACTCACGTCCGGCTACCGGTGCCAGGCCCATAACGCCCTTCCGAAACTTCCTTGTAGAGGAAAGTAAGGGCCGACCTCGTCCGCTTCGTTTATAATGATGGAGAGAGCGCGCCCGCTGCGGCGCGCGTTGGCCGAGGACGAAGGGAGATCGTTTGATGAGGCATTGTACAAGGTTTAGGTCCGTCCTGGCGGCTGCGGCGCTCCTGGCGCTCGCCGCCTTGGGCTGCGCCCCGGCGTCGGCGGTTGAGGTCGTGCAGGACGTTGAGGTCCATCGCGTGATGGGGCGCCTCTACGCTCTGGCTCTTGTAGTGAACCTGTGCCAGGTTGAGTCGGGGCGTGTGGAGCTCCCCGCGACGGCCCGGATCAAGGGATACTTTGAGGGCGACGAGGCGGAGTGGCTGGACTCCGCGCAGGTGGTCGCCGTAGGGCAGGCCTGGTGGGTCGGCGTGCCCGTGGACCGCTACTCCGGCGCAAGGCGCTTCCTGCGGACGGAGGCCCCGGGGCTGGGCGTGATGGAGGCGCCCGGTGGGAGCCCGTGGCTCGGAGGCCCCATGGCGTGGCTTCAGGCGGCGAGCGTCGTGTCGGAGGGCAGGGGGTTTGTCGCAAAGGCGCTTTCCCTGCTCGCTGCCGCCGGCGCGGAGGAGGACGCGAACCGCCTCTTCTTGAGCCCGGACGGCGAGCTCTGGTGGATGAGCCCGGACCTTCGGGAGCCTCACCGCTCCTCGGTGCTCAACCGATGGGGCGTCCGGCCCGCGCCGGAGCTTCACGCTCCCGCTGCCGCGGCGGGAAGCGGCGAGGAGTTCCGGGCCTCCCCCGTCAGCCTGCCGGAGGACATGCACGTGGGCGGAGCGCGGAGCGACGACCTCTCCATCGGGGCGGGGGACGTGATCTTCAACCCCATCCCCAGGGTGAGGTCGGAGTGAGCGGCCCCTCAGGGCAAAAGGGCCTCCACAAAACTGAATTTTGTAGTAAAATTTAAGGACGGAGTTTGTACTTTTCGCACAATTGTCGGGCCTCTTGAGGGCAACGGCCCCCTGCGGGGCCGTAAGGCGTCCGCCGCGGCGGACGAGAGAGCATCATACGACAACGGGAGGGGTTTCTGATGAGGAAGTGGGCTTTATGCGTCGGTATGGTTCTGGTGTTGGGGCTTGCCGTTTCGGCTATGGCTGCGGACGTGCTGGTGGGCGCGTGCATCTACAAGTTCGACGACACGTTCATGACGGGCGTTCGCAACGCCATGACCGCGGAGATGAAGGAGCACAGTGGCTCGCTTGAGATCGTGGACTCCCAGAACCGCCAGCCGGACCAGAACAACCAGGTGGACACCTACATCACGAAGGGCGTCAACGCGCTGATCGTGAACCCGGTGGACCGCACGGCGGCCGCGCCCCTGATGCTCAAGGCGAAGGCGGAGGGGCTCCCCATCGTCTTCGTGAACCGCGAGCCTCAGGAGGAGGTCATGAAGAGCTACGACAAGACCTGGTACGTCGGGGCCAAGGCCGAGGAGTCCGGCACGCTGTCCGGCCAGATCATCGCGGACTACTTCAAGGCGAACAAGGCCGCGGACAAAAACGGAGACGGCAAGATCCAGTACATCATGATCCGGGGCGAGCAGGGGCACCAGGACGCCACGCTCCGCACCGAGTACTCCATCAAGGCCATGAAGGACAGCGGCTTTGAGCTGGAGGAGCTGGGCAGCGACACGGCGAACTGGGACAAGGTGCAGGGCGCCAACAAGATGAGCGGCTTCATCTCCGCCGTGGGGCTGGACAGGATCGAGGCTGTGCTGGCGAACAACGACGACATGGCGCTCGGCGCCATCGAGGCCCTGAAGGCCGAGGGGTACAACGCGGGCGACCCTGCAAAGTTCGTCCCGGTGGTGGGCGTGGACGCCACGGCACCGGCCCTTGAGGCGATGAAGGATGGCTCCATGCTGGGGACGGTCCTGAACGACGCCGTGAACCAGGGCAAGGCCGCGGTGCGCGTCGCCGTGGCCGCTGCGGAGGGCCGCGAGGTGACGAAGGAGTCCATCGGCTACGACGTCACGGACGAAAAGTACATCTGGATCCCCTATCGGAAGGTGACGTCGGAGAACTACAAGGAGTTCATGTAGTCCTGATGTCCTTCCGGCGTTGAAGGCGTTGCGGTAATTTCCGTGCCCCTGCCGGCCTCCGTCGGCGGGGGCGTTTTCTTAAAAGGGGCTCTTGACGCGATGACGTAAGGGGGAGAACCAATGAGCGAATATGTCCTAGAGATGAAGGAGATCACCAAAACGTTCCCCGGAGTGAAGGCCTTGGACGGGGTCTCGCTCAACGTGCGGCCCGGGACGGTCCACGCGCTGATGGGGGAGAACGGGGCGGGCAAGTCCACGCTGATGAAGTGCCTTTTCGGCATCTACTCCCCGGACGGCGGCGAGATCCTCCTGGACGGGACGCCGGTGCGGATCAACTCGGCCCGAGAGGCCATGGACAGCGGCATCTCCATGATCCATCAGGAGCTCCACCCCATCCGGTTCCGGCCCGTCATGGAGAACGTCTGGCTGGGGCGCTTCCCGTCGACCTGCGGCGTGGTGGACCACAAGGCGATGTACGACAGGACGCTGGCCCTGTTCAAGGACCTGGAGCTGGACGTAGACCCCGCCGCGCAGGCCGGCAGCCTGTCGGCGGCCAAGCTCCAGATGATGGAGATCGCGCGGGCCGTCAGCACGAACGCGCGCATCATCATCATGGACGAGCCCACCTCCTCCCTGACGGACCGGGAGACGGAGCACCTCTTCAAGATCATCAACCGGCTGCGAAAGCAGAACATCGCCATCATCTACATCTCGCACAAGATGGAGGAGATCCTCCAGATCGCCGACGAGGTCTCCATCATGCGCGACGGGCGCTACATCGGGACCTGGCTCGCCAGCGAGCTGACCATGGACGGCATCATCCGGCGCATGGTGGGGCGCGAGATGACGGACCGCTTCCCGCCGAAACTCGTCGCGCCGTCGGAGGAGCTGGTGCTGAAGGTGGAGCACCTGTCCTCGCCCCTGAAGAGCTCCTTCCAGGACATCTCCTTTGAGCTGCGCCGGGGGGAGATTCTGGGCATCGGCGGCCTGGTGGGAGCCCAGCGGACGGAGTTCGTGGAGGCGCTCTTCGGGCTCCGCGACGTCGCCTCCGGCACGGTGCTGAAGGACGGAGAGCCCTCCCTGTCCCACTCCCCGCGCGAGGCCAAGGCCCACGGGCTGGCCCTGCTGACGGAGGAGCGGCGGGCCACGGGCATCTTCGGCATCCTGCCGGTGCTGGAGAACACGGTGATCGCGAACCAGAAGCACTACGCGCACCTCGGCGTGCTGAACGACCGTGAGCGGATCGAGGCGGCCTCGGAGTCCTGCGGCGAGCTGAACGTCAAGACGCCCTCCCTGGACACCCTCATCCAGAACCTTTCGGGAGGCAATCAGCAGAAGGTGCTCATCGCCCGCTGGCTCCTGACGAACTCGGACGTCCTGATCCTGGACGAGCCCACGCGGGGCATCGACGTGGGGGCGAAGTACGAGATCTACACCATCATGCTGAGCCAGATCGCCCAGGGAAAGTCCATCATCATGATCTCCTCGGAGATGCCGGAGCTCATGGGCATGTCCGACCGCATCATGGTGATGTGCGCGGGGCGCGTCACGGGGATGCTGAACCGGGACCAGTTCGACCAGGTCGAGATCATGCGCCTGGCGACGCAGTTTTCAAAATAGGGGCGACCGAACGGCCCGCTTGAACACATATCGATTTCGGGAGGTTTATCGAAATGGCGGAAAGACGAATCACACGCGAGAAGTACAACCGTTTCCTGCGGACTTCGGGCGCATCCGTCCTGATCCTTGGCGTCATCCTGAAAGCCGTTCAGGCCCTCCCCGCCCTGAGCGGGATCAAGGAGGCCCTGTCGCTGAAGAGCATCTACGACCTGCCCGTCTTCCTGATGATCATCGGCGCCGTGGTGGCGCTGAGGGGACTGATGGCCGCGCGGAGGCACGACGCCGGCGAGGAGGCGGAGGACGTGGTCCTCTCCCGCAAGTCCTTCGGCACCTTCCTGACGAACTACGCCATCCTGCTGGCCATGCTGGTCCTGGTGCTGGTCATCTGCGTCATCCAGCCGCGCTTCATGCAGGTGCGCGTGGCGCTTGACGTCCTGACGCAGTCCTCGACGCGCCTCATCATCGCCTTGGGCATCTGCTTCACACTCCTGATAGCGGGAACGGACCTCTCTGCAGGCCGCATGGTGGGGCTGGCGGCGGTCGTGTCCACCTCCATGCTGCAGACCGCGTCCTACGCCAACCGCTTCTTCCCGGACATGCCTCAGGTCAGCGTCTGGCTTCCCATCCTCCTGGCGGTGCTGGCCTGCATGGCCTTCGGCGCGCTGAACGGGTTTTTGGTGGCCAAGTACGACATGCACCCCTTCATCGCCACCCTGGCGACGCAGGTCATCATCTACGGCGCCTGTTCCCTCTACTTCGACATGCCGCCCAACAACTCCCAGCCCATCGGCGGCATCCGGCCCGACTTCACGGCCCTGGGACAGATGAAGGTCTTCGCCAGCTCCGAGCCGGGCGGCTTTCCGGGGATATCCATCCTGATCCCCATCGCGGCGGTGATCTGCGTCCTCATCTGGTTCATCCTGAACAAGACCGTGTTCGGAAAGAACGTCTACGCCATCGGCGGCAACCGGGAGGCGGCCGTGGTGGCGGGCATCAGCGTCTTCCGCAACATCATGGGCATCTTCATCCTGGCCTCCTGCCTCTACGGCATCGCGGGGGTGCTCGAAGCGGCGCGCACGGCGGGCGCCACCAACAACTACGGCAACGGCTATGAGCTGGACGCCATCGCGGCCTGCGTGGTGGGCGGCGTTTCCCTGAACGGCGGCATCGGGCGCGTCAGCGGCATCGTGTCGGGCGTCCTCATCTTCACGATCATCCAGTACGGCCTGCAGTTCGTCAACGTTTCCCCCATGTGGCAGCAGGTCATCAAGGGCGTGATCATCGCGGCGGCCGTCGCCATCGACATGACGAAGTACCGCAGAAGGTAGGGGGCGTCCATGGAAGGCCTCAGCATGGAGTCGCTCTACCGGCGCGTCGGTACGGAGGAGCAGCTATACGGCGTCCGGCGCCTCATCCTGGACGAGGGGAACGCCCGGGGCGCAGTGATATACCAGGTGAGCACCGCCGGAGGCCTGGACTTCGACGTCCTGCCGGATAGCGGCCTCGACATTGGACGGCTGCGCTGGCGTGGCGTCAACGTCAACTACATGACGAAGAACGGGTACGACGCCCCCTCCCGCTTCCTGCCCGTCCCGGACAACTTCGACCACACCTTCCCCGGCGGGATGATGTACACCTGCGGGCTGCTTTCCGTGGGGCCCCAGTGTCGGGACGAGGAGGGGGACGGGGAGTTCCACCCCCTCCACGGCCGCTACCACGGGCAGAGCGCGCGGGGGCTCTCGGCCTCCGCGGAGGGAGGCGTCATCCGCGTGTCCGGCACGGTGAGGGAGACGGAGCAGTGGCGCCACAACCTGTCGCTGAAGCGCGTCATCACGGTGCCGGCCTGGGGCAGCGAGCTTTTGATCGAGGACGAGGTCACGAACCTGACGCCGCAGCCCGCCGAGTACGCGCTGCTCTACCACTGCAACTTCGGCTGGCCCCTGCTGGACGCGGACGCGACGCTGGAGTTGCCGGAGGACCGAAAGGTCACCCCGCGCTCGCCCTACGCGGAGGTGGGGCTGGCGGACCAGTGCCGCTGTACTGCGCCCATCGACGGCGAGGAGGAGCGCGTCTACTTCAACGAGGTGCGCCCATCCGGGGAGGACCCCATAGCCCGCCTGATCAACCGGCGGCTCAGGATCGGCGCAGAGCTCTCCTGGTCCCTGGATACGCTGCCCGTCCTCTCCCAGTGGAAGTGCATGAGGAGCGGGGAGTACGTCCTGGCCCTCGAACCCTCCACCTGCTACACGATGGGGCGCCTCGCGGAGCGCCGCCACGGGTCCATGCGGACGCTGGCTCCCTTTGCCTCCGTCCGGACGCGCGTGAAGCTGCGCTTCTTCGAGCCTAAAGATTAGGGGGCGGGGCCATGCAGGACATTCATGACATGTACGGGAGGATGCTCTCCCGGTTTCAGGAGCTCTTTGGAACCGACGGCGGGATCCCGGCGCTCTTCCGCTCGCCGGGCCGGGTGAACCTCATCGGCGAGCACACGGACTACAACGGCGGACACGTGTTCCCCTGCGCCATCTCCCTGGGGATATGGGCCCTTGCGGCGCCCCGGCAGGGGACGGATCGGGTGCGGCTCCACTCCATGAACTTTGAGGCGGACGGGACGACCGAGGCGCCGGCCCGCGGTCTGGAGTACCGGGAGGAGCGGGGCTGGGCCAACTATCCCCTGGGGGTTCTCCGGGTGCTGGAGGAGGCGGGGCATCCGCTGCCTGCGGGGCTGGACCTCCTGTTCTGGGGGAACCTGCCGGGAGGTGCGGGGCTGTCGTCCTCCGCCTCCATCGAGGTGCTGACGGCCCGCGTCGCGGACGGCCTGTTCGGAATGGGGCTCCAGGGCGTCGAGACGGCGCTTCTGGCCCAGAGGGCGGAGAACGACTTCGTGGGCATGAAGTGCGGCATCATGGACCAGTTCGCCGTCACCATGGGCAGGCGAAACTGTGCCGTATTCCTGGACTGCGCGACACTGGACTTCAAGCTCGTGCCCCTGAACCTGGACGGCTTTCGCATCGTCATCGGCAACACCAACAAGCCCCACGTCCTGGCCGGGTCGGAGTACAACCTGCGGCGGGCCCAGTGCGAGGGCGCACTGGAGGACCTGCGTCGCGTGCGGCCCGTCAAGGCCCTCGGGGACCTGACGGAGCCGGGGTTCAAGTATCTGTCGGGCATCATCCGCAACCCCGTGAACCTGCGGCGCGCCCGCCACGCCGTCACGGAGAACCAGCGCACCCTTCGCGCCGTCGCGGCCCTGGAGGTGTCGAACCTGGCGGCGTTCGGGCAGCTGATGAACCAGTCTCACGTTTCGCTGCGGGACGACTACGAGGTGTCCTGCCCGGAGCTGGACGCGCTGGTGGAGCTGGCCTGGCGGCAGCCTGGCGTGGTCGGCTCGCGCATGACGGGGGGCGGGTTCGGGGGCTGCACGGTCAGCATCGTGGAGAGCTCGCGCGTGGAGGACTTCGTCCGGGACGTGGGGGCCGGCTACGCGAAGGCCACAGGCCTGCGCGCCGACTTCTACGAGGTGGACGCGGCGGACGGAGCGGGGCGGATGGAGCGTCCCTGACGCTTTTGCCTGTGGGAAGGACGGGTGGATGACATGGCGATTCTGGTCTGCGGGGGGGCCGGCTACATCGGCTCCCACAACGTGCGCGCCCTGCTGGACCGCGGCTCTGAAGCCGTGGTGGTGGACAACCTGTGGACGGGGCATCGTCCGGCGGTCCCCGACGGGGTCCCCTTCTACGAGGGGGACGTCCGCGACGCGGCCCTGATGGACAGGATATTCTCTGAGCATAAGATCGAGGCGGTGCTGCACTTCTGCGCCTGCTCCCTGGTGGGAGAGAGCGTGGAGAAGCCCCTCTTGTACTTCGCGAACAACGTGGGAGGGATGCAGTCCCTGCTGGAGGCCATGGCGCGCCATGGGCTGCGGCAGATCGTGTTCTCGTCCTCGGCGGCCGTGTACGGCGAGCCGAGCCGCGTGCCCATCCTCGAGGACGACGAGACGAAGCCCACGAACCCCTACGGCGAAACGAAGCGCGTGATGGAGCGCATGATGCACTGGGTCGGGGAGCGACACGGCATCCGGTACGTGTCCCTGCGGTACTTCAACGTGGCGGGGGCGTGGCACGACGGGAGCCTGGGCGAGGACCACCGGAACGAAACGCACCTGGTGCCCATCATCCTTCAGGTGCCGCTGGGGCGACGGGACTGCGTCACGGTGTTCGGCGACGACTACCCGACGCCGGACGGGACCTGCATCCGGGACTACGTCTACATCGAGGACCTGGCTCAGGCGCACCTGATGGCGCTGGACTACCTGGCGAAGGGCGGCGAGAGCCGTATCCTGAACCTGGGCAGCGGCGACGGCTACTCGGTGATGGAGATGATCAACGCTGCCCGGAGGGCCACGGGGCGGGACATCCCCGTGAAGGTGGGGCCCCGCCGCGCAGGGGACCCGGCGCGGCTGGTGGCGGACAGCGCCCTGGCCGGAAGGGTTTTGGGCTGGCGCCCCCAGGTGACCTCCATGGAGGACATCATCGCCTCGGCCTGGCGCTGGCACAGCGCCCACCCTCAGGGCTGGGGGAATTAGCCATGCCGGCAGCGGACGTGGACGTCAACCGCGAGCTGAACCGGCTGGTGCGCTTCGCCCTCCTGCAGGGGCTGATCGAGGCGGAGGACGCCGTCTGGGCCGCCAACGGCCTCATCGGGGAGCTGGGCCTCCCGGACCTGCGGGCGGAGCCCGTTACGGACGACCTGCTTCCGGAGTCATCGCCGGACGGCATCCTGGAGCGCATCCTGGACTGGGCGGAGGCTGCGGGGATCATCGAGGGTGGACCGGAGGAGCGGGACCTGCTGGACACGCGGCTGATGGGCGTCCTGACGCCGCGGCCCTCGGACGTCGTCAAGAGGTTCCGCGCTCTGTACCGAACCTCCCCCCGTGGGGCAACGGACTACTTCTACGGTCTGGGCGTCGCCTCGAACTACGTCCGCTCGGCCCGCACGGCGCGGAACATCCGGTGGCGGACGAGGACGGACTTCGGGGAGCTGGACGTCACCATCAACCTGTCGAAGCCGGAGAAGGACCCGCGGGACATCGCGAGGGCGGGGAAGGCCCCCGCGAGGGGCTATCCGCGGTGCCTCCTGTGCCGTGAGAACGAGGGCTTCTTCGGCCATCCGGGGCACCCGGCACGGCAGAACCTGCGTCTGATCCCCCTGGACCTGCGTCAGGGCCAGAGCTGGTTCCTGCAGTACTCGCCCTACAGCTACTACGACGAGCACTGCATCGTCCTGAACGGAGAGCACGTCCCCATGGCCATCACGCGGGAGACCTTCGAGAACCTGCTGCGGTTCCTGGACCTCTTTCCGCACTACTTCGTGGGGTCCAACGCGGACCTGCCCATCGTGGGCGGCTCCATCCTGTCCCACGACCACTACCAGGGCGGCCGCTTCGTCTTCGCGCTGGACCGGGCGCAGGTGGAGCGGGAGTACCCGGCGCGGGACAGCGTCGCCATGGGGCGCGTCAACTGGCCCATGTCCGTGCTGCGCCTCACCTCCTGCGAGGCCGCGCCGCTGATCGATGCGGCCTGCGGCGTCCTGGAGGCCTGGCGGGGCTGGAGCGCTCCGGAGGTGGGCGTGCTGTCCCGGACGGGGGATGTGCCCCACAACACCGTCACGCCCATCGCGCGGCGACGGGACGGGCGCTACGAGCTGGACCTGGTCCTGCGCAACAACCGCACGAGCCCGGAGCACCCCCTGGGGATATTCCATCCCCACGCGGACGTGCAGCACATCAAGAAGGAGAACATCGGCCTCATCGAGGTGCTGGGCCTGGCCATCCTGCCCCCGCGCCTGAAAGGGGCCCTGTCGGAGATGGCGGAGGCCTGGCTTCGGGGTGAGGCGGACCTCTCCGCCCACCCGGCTCTGGCGGCGCACGACGCCTGGTATCGGGGCCTGCGGGAGCGCCATGCGGGCCTGGAGGCGGGGGAGGTGCCGGGCATGTTCCGCGATGAGGTGGGGCACGTGTTTGCGCGGGTCCTCAGCGATTGCGGGGTCTTCAAGCGGGACGATGCCGGGCTGGAGGCCTTCGACCGGTTCGCCGAAGCGCTTTAGCGTTCCTTTTGGGGAGAGCGTCGGAATTGCCGGCGTTCTCCCCGATTTTTTCTCCCGATTCACTTTGCGTTTTCAGGTGGAAAGATGAGGCTACGGTAGGCGTTTGCCCTTCGGATGTGTCATAATAAAGGGACTTTTTTGCGGGCCCTTCCACGCCTGCGGGCGGGGAAGGGATTTTTGGGTTAGCCTATCCTGGAGGAGAGCTAGTCGTTTTATGGAGATCAAGGCCGTCTACGAGAAGATGCTGCCCCGCTTTCGCGAGCTGTTCGGAGAGGGGGAGCCGACGCTGTACTTTGCCCCCGGTCGCGTCAACCTGATCGGGGAGCACACGGACTACAACGGAGGGCACGTCCTGCCCTGCGCCATCTCCCTGGGGATATGGGCCCTTGCGGTCCGGCGCGACGGGGACAGGGTCCGCGTGGGGTCCATGAACTTCGACGACAGGTCGCCGACGGAGACGGGGCGCAGCGGCATCGAGCGCCGCGCGGAGTGGGGCTGGGCCAACTACCCCCTGGGAATGTTGAGCACGTTGGAGGCGCACCACTACCCCATCCCCTCCGGCCTGGACATCCTCTTCTGGGGCGAGCTGCCCGTGGGGGCGGGGCTCTCGTCCTCGGCCGCGCTGGAGGTGCTGACCGCGTGCGTCGTCAACGACCTGTTCGGCCTTCGCATCGACCGGCTGAACATGGCGATCATGGGGCAGGAGATGGAAAACCGGTTTATAGGGACCCAGTGCGGCATCATGGACCAGTTCGCCGTCAGCATGGGACGGAAGGGCTGCGCCGTGCTGCTGAACTGCGCCGCCCTGACCCACCTCTACGCGCCCCTCTACATCACGGGCTATCAGATCGTGATCGCGGACACCAACAGGCGTCAGGCGGCGGGGCGCGAGAACTACAACCTGCGCTGCCGGCAGTGCGAGGCGGCCTGTGAGGCCATCCGACGCGTGCGCCCCATCCGGACGCTCTACGAGCTGTCGGCAGAGGACTTCAACAGGCTGGAACGCGAGATCCCGGACCCGGTGAACCGCCGACGCGCCCGCCACGCCGTCACGGAGAACCAGCGCACCCTGGACGCGGCCAGGGCCCTGAGCCTGGCGGACCTGCGCACCTTCGGCCTCCTGATGCGGGCCTCCCACCTGTCCCTGCGCGACGACTACGAGGTCACCTGCCCGGAGCTGGACGCGCTGGCGGAGCTGGCGTGGCGTCAGCCGGGGGTGATCGGCGCGCGCATGACGGGAGCGGGCTTCGGAGGCTGTACGGTCAACGTCGTGGAGCGGCATCTCGTGAGCCGCTTCATCCGCGACGTCGGCGCGGGCTACGAGTTGCAGATGGGCTGCGCCCCCAGGTTCTACGTGGCGGACGCGGCGGACGGCGCCGCGAAGGTACGGTTGCCCAAATAGGTGGCAGAGCTGCGCCTCTGACCCGCCTTTTGATCTTCATCTGAGAAAAGGGGTTATTCAATTGAAGTTCCTGGATCGCTTTTTCAATATCTCCGGGCGCGGCAGCAACCTTCAGACGGAGGTCGCCGCGGGGCTCACGACGTTCATGACGATGTCCTACATCCTGGTGGTCCACCCGTCCTTCATGGCGAACGGCGCGGGAATGGACCGCATGGCCTGCGTGGTGTCCATGGCGCTCGTGTGCGGCGCTGTCACCCTGTTCATGGGGCTCTACGCCAACCTGCCCTTCGCCCTGGCCACGGGCATGGGCGGCAACGCCTTCTTCGCCTTCACGCTGGTGAAGGACGGCATCGTCACGTGGCAGGTCGGGATGGGGATGGTGTTCCTGTCGGGGGTGGTCTTCGTCCTGCTGACGGTCCTCGGCATCCGCGAGGTCATCGTCAAGCTCATGCCGCGCTCCATCAAGCTGGCCATCGGCGCGGCGGTGGGCATCTTCATCGCGCAGCTGGGGCTGAAGAGCGCCGGGATCCTGGTCGTTGACAAGGCCATGCGGTTCGGCGACCTGCACAACGCGGGGACGCTGCTCTCCGTCATCGGGCTCTTCATCGTGACGGCCTTCATGTCCTTCCGGGTGCGTGGGGCGCTCTTGTGGAGCATCATCCTCACCTCCATCATCGGCATCCCCATGGGCATCACGAAGCTGCCCACCGCCTGGGTCGCCATGCCGGTGAGCCTGGAACCGCTGTTCCTGAAGCTCGACGTCCTGGGGGCGCTGCACTGGCAGTACATTCCCTTCATGTTCACCTTCTTCGTGGGGGACTTCTTCTCGACGCTGGGCACGGTGCTGGGCGTCGGCGCCAAGGCCGGGCTCCTGGACGAGAACGGCGACCTGCCGGACATCGGCAAGCCCTTCCTGGTGGACGCCATCGGGACGGTGGTGGGCTCTATCTTCGGACTGACGACCGTCACGACCTTCGTGGAGTCGGCTGCGGGCGTGGAGGAGGGGGGTAAGACGGGCATGACGGCCGTCGTCACGGCGCTCTGCTTCTTCGCCATGCTGCTGTTCGTCCCACTGATCTCCTGCGTGCCCTCCCAGGCGACGGCCCCCGTGCTGATCATCATCGGTCTGATGATGATGCCGGCCGTCCAGGGCATCAACTTCAAGGACTTCACGGAGTCCTTCCCCGCCTTCATGACCATCCTGATGACGGCCTACCTGGGTCTGGCCAACGGCATCAGTTCGGGCATCCTGTGCTACACTGCGGCGAAGGTGCTGTCCGGCCGCGGCCGCGAGCTGCACTGGGGCACGTACCTGCTGTGCGTTCCCCTGATCGCGTACTTCCTGAACCTGTAGCGCCGGCTGCGAACGCACGACAGCGCTTTGAGATAAGACTTTGGTAACGATTTCGGAGGCAATCATGCAAATTCATCCAAAGGATCGGGGACGGCTGGTGGATGCGGCGATGGGGCGTATTCCCTGCGACCTCCGCATCCACAACGTCAAGCTCTTCAACGTGTTTACCTGGGAAACCTACGAGGCCGAGGTGGGGATCGTCGACGGCTTCATCGCGTGCGTTTCCGCGGACCCGGACGGCGAAGGGGGCCGCTTTGAGATCGAGGCCCACGAACGCTACGACGGATGGGGGCAGTTCCTGATCCCCGGCTTCATCGACAGCCACCTGCACATCGAGAGCAGCATGATGACGCCGGCCCACATGGCGGAGGCCGTGCTGCCCATGGGGACGACGACCCTCATCACGGACCCCCACGAGGTGGCCAACGTCGGCGGCGTGGAGGCGGTGGCCTACATGCTGGCGGCCAGCGAGGACCTGCCCATGCGGTTCTACGTGTTGGCGCCCTCCTGCATCCCCTCTGCGCCCGGGCTGGAGAACGCAGGAGCCTCCTTCGGGGCGGCAGAGGTGGAACGCCTGATGGCCCACCCCAGGGTGCTGGGCGTCGCGGAGCTGATGGACTACCCT
>NZ_CALHIQ010000057.1 GCF_938030725.1 uncultured Fretibacterium sp.
TGCGGACGACGCCCCATCGGCGTCACGGCCATGGGCCCTCACCAACGACACACAGCACAGGAGGCTTCGCGATATGGAGAAGAAGATGGACATGCGGCGCAGGGATCGGCAGTTGAGCGAGGAGGAGACCCGCGAGGTCCTGCAGCAGGGGGAGTACGGCGTCCTCTCGACCGTCTGCCCGGACGGGACGCCCTACGGCGTGCCGCTCAACTTCGCGCTGGAGGACGGGCGCATATACCTGCACTGTGCCAACGCGGAGGGGCAGAAGATCGTGAACCTCCGGCACTGCCCGGACGCCTGCTTCACCGTCGTCAGCAGCACAAAACTTCTGCCGGAGAAGTTCAGCACGCTCTATCGGTCCGCCATCGTCTGCGGACGGGTCTCTACCGTGGAGGACGACGAGGAGAAACGTCAGGGCCTTGAAGCGATCCTTCGCAAGTACTCGCCGGAATTCATCGAGAGCGGGCTGAAGTACATCGAGGCCGCCTTCAAGGCGGTGCGCGTCCTGCGCCTGGACGTCGCGTCCATCTCAGGCAAGGGCCGGAAGCAGTAGTCCGGCAGGAAGGGAACACAGCCCTCATGAACCGAATCGCACCGGAAGAGAACGCGGCGCAGCCGAGGGGCGGCGAGGGCTTGGGCGCGCTCTGCGCCATCCTGTCCGCGGTGTTGTTCGGCACCATGCCGCTCATCACGAAGTTCGCCTATCAGCACGGCGGCAACGCCTGCACGGCCGTCTTCGGCCGCTTCGGGACGGGAGCCCTGATCTCCCTCCTCCTCCCGCTCTTCATTCCGGGCTTTTCGCTGCGGATCACGCGCCGTCAGATGCTCGATGTCCTGAAGCTCTCGATTTTCTACGCCTTGACGCCCATCTTGCTCTACCTGTCCTACAACCACATCGGTTCGGGGCTGGCCACCACGCTCCACTTCACCTACCCCATCATGGTCATCACCCTGATGGCGCTGTTCTTCCGTTCGCCCCTCACGGGGCCGAAGTTGCTCTGCGCCGCGCTCTGCACCGCCGGTGTGCTCCTCCTCTACAGCCCCTCAGAAGGCGTGAAATCCGAGGCCATGGGGATGGCGCTCGCCGTCGCCTCCGGCCTCACCTTCGCGCTCTACATCATCCTCCTAGGGCACAGCTCTCTGGGCTCCCTTCCCGCGACGGCGGTCACCTTCTGGCTCTCGGTCTTCGCTGCGGCGGAGGTCGGGGCCTTCGGCCTGCTGACGGAGGACCTGCGCCTCTTTGCTCCGTGGCAGGCCTGGACGGCCTACTGGATGTTGGGCCTCTTCGCCACCGTCCTCGCCATCTCCCTCTTTCAAAAGGGCGTCTTCCTGTGCGGGGAGGTGAAGGCCTCGCTCCTCAGCAACTTTGAGCCCATGACGGGCGTCGCCATCGGCATCCTGCTCCTGGGGGAAACCTTGACATCGAGGTCCGCTGCGGGCATCGCCTGCATCCTGATCGCCGCCGCCCTGACGAGCCGCATCCGGCGTTAGGGCCGCTGCGTCAGGTATAATAGGCCCGGACAAAAAACAGCCTGGGAGCCGAGGATGAAGGGGGAGACAGCGTGAACGAACGTATTGCGGTGCTCTGCGGCGGGGACGGCGCAGAGCGCGAGGTATCGCTGAGGAGCGGGGCTGCGGTGACCGCGGCGTTGGCCGAAGCGGGGTACCGGGCGGAGGCCGTGGACCTGCGAACCCTCGAGGAGGCGCGCCACTCCCTCAGGGGGTTCGACGCGGCCTTCGTGGCCATGCACGGCAGCTGGGGCGAGGACGGGCGGCTTGAGGCACAGCTTGAGGCGATGGGGTTGCCCTACACGGGGTCCGACCCCAACGTCTGCGCTCTGGCCATGGACAAGGGACGGTCGTGCGCCGCCCTTCGCGCGGCGGGCCTGACCGTGCCGAAGGGAATCCTGCTGCCGAAGGGCGCGCCGGACCTCGAGGCCGTGCGGGCTGAGCTGGGTGACGCCGTCGTCGTCAAGCCCTGCTCCGGCGGCAGCACTGTGGGGATCACGATCCTGCGGCACGTCACGGCGGACGCCCTGAGGGCGGCCGTGGCTCTGGCACGACAGGAGTACGGCCCTGCGGTCCTCATCGAGGAGTACATCGGCGGGCGCGAGCTCACCGCGGCCGTGTGGGAGCGGGACGGATCGCCCGAAGCCCTCCCCGTCATCGAGATCATCCCCCACGCCGGGTTCTACGACTACCGGAACAAGTACACGGTCGGGGCCACGGAGTACCTCGTGCCGGCGCCCCTCGCGCCGGCCGTCGCGGAGCGCGTCGCCGGCTCGGCCGTGGCGGCCCACCGCGCCCTGGGCTGTCGCGACTACAGCCGGGCGGACTTCCGCCTCTCAGAGGACGGCACCCCCTGGATCCTGGAGGTCAACACCGCCCCCGGCATGACGGCGACGAGCCTCGTGCCTAAGGCGGCGCGGGCCGCCGGGCTGGAGTTCTCGGAGTTCGTTTCGCACCTCGTCCGCGCCGCGCTGAGGCGCGGGGAGCAGGCATGACGACGGCCCAGCCCCGTCTCCTGGTGGCCGCAGCGGCAAGCGGGTCCGGCAAGACAACAATAGTCTGCGGCCTCCTGGCGGCGCTGTACCGACGGGGCCTGCGTGTCATGGGATACAAGGTCGGGCCGGACTACATCGACCCGGGGTTCCACCGCGCAGCAGGGCACTGCGAGGTCCTGAGCCTCGACACGTGGCTGACGCCTCCCGCGGTCATGAAGGGCCTCTTCGCCCGCACCTCCCGTGGGGCGGACGTGGCCGTGGCAGAGGGCGTGATGGGCCTCTACGACGGCGGTCGCGGCGGCGTCAGCAGCAGCGCGGAGATCGCGAAGCTCCTGGGCCTGCCCGTCGTGCTGGTCGTTGACGCGCGCTCCATGGGCCAGAGCGCCGCGGCCGTGGCATTGGGGTTTCGGGAGTACGACAGGTCGGTGGACCTCCGCGGCGTCATCCTGAACCGCCTGGGGTCGGCCTCGCACCGAGACACGATCGCGGAGGCGCTGGAGCGCGTCGGCATCCCTCTGCTGGGGGCCGTGATGCGCGACGAGGCCCTCGCCCTGCCGGAGCGCCATCTGGGCCTCGTGCCGGAGGCGGAAACGCACGACGCCGCACACCTGGACCGCATCCGCGAAGCGGTGGAGCGCGGCGTGGACGTCGACGCGCTCCTCGCCATCGCACGGTCCGCACCGCCCCTTTCCCTGCCGCCGGAGGGGACGAGGTCCCGCGCCGCAAAGGACGTGCGGATCGCCGTGGCGCAGGACCTGGCCTTCTCCTTCTACTACCCGGACAGCCTGTCGGCCCTGGAGGATCGGGGGGCGGAGCTGATCCCCTTCAGCCCCATGCAGGACGAGGCGCTGCCGGAGGCGGACGGCGTGATCCTGGGCGGAGGGTTTCCGGAGCGATTTGCGGGGGAGCTCGCGGCCAACGCCGCCATGCGGCGGAGCGTGGCCCGCGCCGCGGAGCGCGGCGTCCCCATCCTGGCGGAGTGCGGCGGGATGATGTACCTGTGTCGCTCCATCACCGACATGGAGGGCGCCGCCTTCGAGATGGCGGGCGTCCTGCCCGCGTCCTGTCGGATGCAGCACCGCCTCGAGGCCGTGGGCTACGTGGAGGCCCGCGCCCTCCGTGACACCGTCCTCGGCCCGGCGGGGACGCTCCTGCGAGGGCACGAGTTCCACTTCTCCGCCATGACGCCGGAGGCGGAGGACTTCCCCTGGGCCTTCCGCATTGAGAGGAAGCGCACGGGCGCGGCCCACAGCGGTGGGTACGCCCGCGGGAACGTCCTGGCCTCCTACCTCCACCTCAACCTGGCAGGCCTGCCGGACGCGGCAGAGTCGTTCCTCGCCCGCTGCCGTGCCTTCCGCGGCGCGTCGGCGGGCGGACGGTGACCTAGGCCAACCCCTCTCGAATCCAGTCCGCCAGGGACAGGGCGAAGTAGGTGACGACGATGTCCGCGCCGGCCCGCGCCAGACAGACGGCCGACTCGCACACGACGCGCCGCTCGTCCAGCCAGCCGTTGGCCGCCGCAGCCTTGATCATGGAGTACTCGCCGCTGACGGAATAGCTCCCCACGGGCACGCTCACCCGCTCCTTCACCGCGCGCAGCACGTCCAGGTAGGGCAGGCCCGGCTTGACCAGGATCATGTCGGCGCCCTCCTCGACGTCCAGCAGCGCCTCCCGTATCCCCTCGCGCACATTGCAGGGGTCCATCTGGTAGCCCCGCCGGTCCCCGAAGGAGGGGGCGGACTGCGCCGCCTCGCGGAACGGCCCGTAGAACGCGGAGGCGTACTTCACCGCGTAGGAGAGGATCGCCGTTTCCGTCAGGCCTGCGTCGTCCAGTGCCGATCGGATGGCGCCCACGCGCCCGTCCATCATGTCGGAGGGCGCCACGATGTCCGCGCCGGCCTGGGCCTGAGACACGGCCGTTCGGGCCAGGAGCTCGACCGTCGGGTCGTTGTCGACCGTCTTTCCCTTCAGCACTCCGCAGTGGCCGTGGGACGTGTACTCGCAGAGGCACACGTCCCCGATGACCGTCAGGTCGGGGAACTCCCGCTTCGCCGTGCGCATCGCCCGCTGGACGACGCCGTCCTCCGCCCAGGCCTGGCTCCCCGTCTCGTCCTTGTGGTCCGGAATGCCAAAGAGCAGCACGCCGCCGATGCCGGCTCCCGCGGCCCGCTCCAGGATGCGGGGCAGCGTGTCCGGGCTCCAGCGCATCTGGCCCGGCATGGCCGAGAGCTCCTCCACGACGCCCCTGCCCTCCCGGACGAAGATCGGGTACACCAACATCGAGGTCGCAAGCCTCGTCTCCCTCACCATATCGCGAATGGCTGCCGTTCGGCGCAGCCGCCTTGGACGAACGATCACGATGATCCCTCCCCTGCGCCGCCCCTCATCGGGCGGCTGCGATTTGACCCCGCGCGGCCACGGCCGCGGCGAGAAGCGCCTCGAGCGTCGCGGAGCCCGCCGTGAAGACCCGCGCGAAGCCGGCCTCCCGCGCAGCGCGCGCCGTCTGGCGCCCGATGCAGAGCGCCGCGACCTCGGTCCAGCCCCTCCAGCCCGCCGGAGCGCAGGCGGCGAAGGCCCGGACGGTCGAGGCGCTGGTGAAGAACGCCATGTCCAAGTTCTCCGGCAGTTCCGGGCGAAGGCGGCAGGTGCGATACAGCGGCACCTCCCGAAGGGAGACGCCGGCAGCCCGAAGCCCCTCCGTCAGCTCCGGTCCGTGCTCCTCCGCCCGCAGCAGCAGGACCTTCTCCCCCGCCTTCACGCGCCCCGCCAGGGCAATGGCCAGGTGCTCGCCGTCGTAGATGTCCGGCATCAAGTCAACCCTCAGGCCACAGACCCTCAGGGCCTCCGTCGTCGCCGGCCCGATGGCCGCGAGGCGCGCGCCTCCCAGCTCCCGAACGTCCCGCCCCTCGCGGGCCAGGCGCACCGTCAGGGCCTCGATCCCCGCCGCGCTGGTGAAGACGGCCCAGTCCGCACCCCCGATGCGCGAAAGGGGCTCCTCCAGCGGCTCCGTGGCGATGCAGGGGACCTCCAGGACCTCCGCTCCCGCGTCCCGGAGCATCCGCGACAGGCGCCCCGCGCGCTCCCGAGGCCGCGTCACGGCGGCGCGCACCCCGGAGAGCGGCAGGGCGGCCCGCCAGTCGAAGCGCTCGCCCAGCGCCGCCACGGCCCCAACGACGAGGACCGCTGGAGGGCAGACCCCCGCGTCGCGCATCGCCTCCGCCAGCGTCCGAAGCGTCGCGAACACGCGGCGCTGGCGCGCGGAGGTCCCGCGCTCCACGGCTGCGGCGGGGGTCTCCGGGGCCATCCCCGCCTCCATCAGTCGGGCGCAGAGTTCGGGCGCACCCTCCACCCCCATGAGGAAGACCAGCGTCCCCTCCAGGCGGGCCAGCGCCTCGAAGTCCAGGTCCGGCAGGCCCCCCTCGCGGCTGTGCGCCGTGACGACGTGGAGCGACGAGGCCAGGCCGCGGTGCGTCACCGGGATGCCCGCCCAGGCCGGAGCGGCCACGGCGGAGGTGACGCCAGGCACGACCTCGAAGGGGACGCCGTGCTGCCGAAGCGCCTCCGCCTCCTCGCCCCCGCGGCCGAAGAGGAAGGGGTCGCCCCCCTTCAGGCGCACGACCCGCCTGCCCGACAGCGCGAGGCGCACCAGCAGCGCCTCGATCTCCCGCTGGGGCACCGGATGACTGCCGCCGCTCTTGCCGACGTCCACGCGCTCCGCGCCCGACGGGATCATGGCCAGGACGCCGTCGCCCACCAGCCGGTCGTAGACCACCGCCTCCGCGTCCTGCAGGACCTCGCGGCCCCGCAGCGTCAGGAGCCCCGCGTCCCCCGGCCCCGCGCCCACGAGCCACACCCGGCCAACCCTTCCCTCGTTCATGCTCCGGCCCCCTCTCTCAGTACCGCGTTCGGCGCGAGGCGCGCGGCCAGGCGCCGGCCCAAAGCCTCCGCCCTGTCGCGGGGCCCCACGATGCTGCCCCGCCGCTCCCCCACCCGGGCGTCCAACAGGCAAAACCCCGTGAGCGTCAACTCCTCGCCCCTCACGGAGGCGAACGCCCCCACGGGCTGCGTGCAGCCGCCCCCCAGCGCAGCGGCGAAGCTTCGCTCCGCCCGCGCACAGTCCTCCGAATCCCGGTCCCGCACGGCGTCAAGGAACTCGTAGGCCTCGTCCGCACGCCCCTGACACGCCAGGATGCCCTGTCCCGCCGCCGGGACCATCTCCTCCACGCCGAGGATGCGCGACGCGCGCGCCTCAAGCCTGAGACGCTTCAGCCCCGCCGCGGCCAGCACCAGCATGGAGAACTGCCCCTCGTCCAGCTTGCGCAGGCGCGTCGACACGCTGCCCCGCACCGGCTCCGTCGCCCGCCCCGGAAAGAGGCGTGCCAGCTGCAGGCGGCGACGCAGCGAGGAGCACCCGATGGCCCCGCCCCCGTCCTCCAGCGCCCGACCGTCCGCGCCCACGGGCAGCACCAGCGCGTCGCGCGGGTCATCCCGCCGCGAGTACGCCACGATGGGCAGGCGGGGGTCCTGAACCATGGGCAGGTCCTTCAGGCTGTGTACCGCCAGGTCGATGGTTCCGTCGAGCAGGGCCCGCTCCAGCTCCAGCGTGAAGAGCCCCTTGATGCCCGCCGGATCCGAGGCCTCGGCGAAGGGCTTCATGTTCACGTCCCCCGTTGTGCGGAACGTCACCAGCTCCAGCTCCAGCTCCGGGTGCGCCGCGGCGATGGCGGACATCACCAGACGGCTCTGGGCCACGGCCAGATGGCTGGCCCGCCCGCCAACGCGCAGCTTTCGTTTCGTCGACATCAGTCGCACCCTTCCGTCCCGCCCTTCTCCCGCTGCAGCGTCGCTCTCTCCTCCGCCACCCAGCCCTCCCACACCGCCCGCAGGCGGTCCGAAAGCCGTCGGGTGAGGGAACAGGAGAGTCCGGCGCTGGAGACGGAGGCCGCCGCCGCGCCCGACGCGATGAGGGACGGGAAGAAGAAGTCCCCCTCCGCCGCGTTGTCTGCGACGCTGACGGGGATGCCGCGCTCCCTGGCACGGCGGGCCGCCTCGCGGTTCGTCGTGCGGCTGCTCGAGGCTGCCACCGCCAGGAGGGCGCCGTCCAGGTCCTCCGGCGCGAAGGTTCGCTGCAGGCGCTCTGCCACCTCGGGGAAGTCGTCGCAGAAGCGGGGGCTGACGGCCCGCACCCGCGCGCCGCACCGTAGGAGCGTCTCCGCCCTGCGCCGCGCCACGGCCCCGCCCCCCACCACCAGGACGAGCCGCCCCTCGATGTCCCGCATCACGGGGAAGAGGGGGGGCCGGCTCAGTCCCAGAATCCGCCGCGCCCACAGGAGGGCCTCCTCGACGGAGACACCGCCGTCCACCGGCCGCGCCACCAGAATAACCTCGACGCCCAGCCGGCGTGCGGCCGTCAGCTTCGCCTCCATACCGCCCGCGGGGCCGCCGTCCTTCGTCACCAGCGCGGTGGCGCCGACGTCCCTCAGCATGGCCAGGTTCATCTCAAGCGAGAACGGCCCCTGCATGGCCAGGACGTGGGCGGGGTCGAGGCCGATCGCCGCGCAGGCGCGCAGCGACTCCTCCGCCGGAAGGACCCGCGCGAAGAGGCGCCGCCCGCCGTCCCGAACGGACGCGAAGGCCGGAAGCTCCTTGCTTCCCACCGTCAGCAGGACGGCCCCCTCCCTCGCGTTCAGGAGCTCCGCCGCCGCAGCACAGGAGGGGACGCGCGTGACGCCCTCCGCCCCGGACGGGACCCCGCTCGCCCGCAGCACGCGCAGCAGGGGCGTGCCCGTGCGCTCACAGGCGGCCCGGACGTTGGCCGTGACCTCCCTGGCGTAGGGGTGCGTGGCGTCGATGACGCAGGGGACCCCTTCGTCCCGGATCAGGGCCGCGATACCCTCCACGTCGAGCCGCCCCGGCCTCGCCTCGACGTTCGGCAGGCCGCGGACCAGGTCGGCGCCGTAGTCCGTGGCCGCGCAATAGATCGCGGGCAGTCCGCGCTCCAGGAGCTCCCGCGCCTCCGTCGTCCCGCCGAACAGGAGGAGGCGTCCGCCGCTCAACGCTCCGCCTCCTCCGCGCTTCGGTAACCGCGCCGCGTCACCATGCGGCCGCCCTTCACGAAGGTCGCGGAACAGCCGATGACGGCCGTGCAGAACATGTCAAGCTCCACGTCCCGGATCGCCCCAAGCGTCGTGACGCCGTGTCGCTCCCCGCTGCGGCCCGCGTTGCGGACCCAGCCCGCGGGCGTCTCGGGCGGCCTGTGCCGCAGGACCAGGTCGCAGGCGCGGCGAAAGTGCTCCGGTCGGCCCCGGCTCGCGGGGTTGTAGAGGCAGAGGACGAAGTCGGCGCAGGACGCCGCATCGATCCGCTTCTCGATCGCGTCCCACGGCGTCAGGAGGTCGCTCAGGCTGACGACGGCGAAGTCGTTCATCAAAGGCGCGCCCAGGACCGCCGCGGCCGAGACGGCCGCCGTGATGCCCGGAACGACCTCCACCTCCACGTCCTCCCCCGCCAGCTCCAACAGGAGGCCGGCCATGCCGTAGACGCCCGGGTCCCCGCTCGAGACGATCCCGACGGCGCGCCCCGACGCGGAGAGCGCCAGCGCCTCGCGACAGCGGTCCGCCTCCTGCCTCATGGAGGACGCGCGATACTCCTTGCCCGGCAGCACCGGCTCGATCAGCTCGACGTACGCCCTGTACCCCAGGATCACGTCGCAACGCGAGAGCGCCTCAAGCGCCCTCGGCGTCATCTCGTCCCGGCCTCCCGGCCCCAGCCCTACCACCCGGATCATTCTTCAGTGCCCCCCAATTCTTTCGCACCCCTGGCCCGCGCCAGGGCAAAGGTCATGCCGGGGTACCGCGCCTTACTCCGCAAGAGCACGGCCCCGCCGCCCTCCGACGCGGCCAGCACCGCCGCCCGCTCACAGACGTTGTCCACACCCGTGACCTCGCGCACCCTCTCCGACGAGGAGAAGCGCCCCGGCACCGCGGCAAGCTGGTCCGCGCCGAACGTCAGGAACGGGACGCCGTAGGCGTCCGCCAGCGACAGCAGGGCCGCCTCGTCCCGTTTCAGGTCGATGGAGGCCAGGGCCCGAAGCGACAGGGGCGAAACGCCCGCGCCGTCCAGGAAGTCCCGCGCCGCCTCCCGAACCTCCCCGGCATCCGCGCCCCTGACGCACCCGACGCCCAGCGTCAGCACCCGGGGCCGAAGCCACAGCGTCACGGGCCAGGGGGCGGGCTGAAGCTCATCCGTCACCGCCACGCCCACCCTCTCCCCGGCCAAGACGGCCGCGGACACCGCCTTGATGGCGCGCGGGTTCTGGATGGCGCACCGATTCTCCACGGCCCACTCGTCCACGGCGGTCACGCCGTTCACGTCCGTAGCCGTCGTCACGACGGCCGCACCGCCCGTGAGGTCCGCGACGCGGCGGGCCAGCCGGTTCGCCCCGCCGATGTGCCCCGACAGGATGGGGATCACGAAGCGCCCCGCCTCGTCCGTCACGACCACGGCGGGGTCCTGCGTCTTAGCGCGCACCCAGGGCGCGATGGCACGCACCGCGATGCCGCACGCACAGACGAAGACCATCGCCCCCGCGCGCTGAAACCAGTCCCCCGCCCATCCCCTCACGCCGCCGTCGGGGTCGAGCCGCTCCGCGCCCGGCACGAGGCAGCGATCCGGCGCAAAGGCCCTCCCCCCCAGCCGTTCAGCCAGCCGCACGGCCAGGGTCGCCCCCGCCTCGGTGAAGGCGACCAGCACGACGGGACCGTCCCTCATTGGGAGGCCCTTCGACAGCCGTGGGAGAAGGAGGCGTCGTAGAGCCGCGAGAGGTCGTACTCGTCCCCCAGGAAGCCCCCCACCAGGACGAGGGCTGTCTTGCTGATGCCCGCCTCCTCCGCCATGGCCGGGATCGACGCCAGGGGACCGCGCAGCACGCGTTCGTCGGGCCAGGAGGCCTTGTACACCAGCGCGGCCGGGGTCTCCGGCGGATACCCCCCCGCGATGAGTTCACTGGCAAGCTCCTTCAGCATGGCGCTCGACAGGAACAGCACCATGGAGGCCCCGTGGGCGGCCAGAGAGCGGATGCCCTCGCGCGCCGGGACGGGCGTCCGGCCCTCCATGCGGCTGATGATGAGAGTCTGGCTGACGCCGGGCAACGTGTACTCCGCCGGAATGGCCGCCGCCGCCGCGCAGAAGGAGCTCACCCCCGGCACGACGCTGAACTCGACGCCCTCCGCCCGAAGCCGGTCCATCTGCTCTCGGATGGCGCCGTAGAGCGACGGGTCCCCCGTGTGGAGGCGCACCGTCGTCAGCCCGCGCCTCTCCCCGTCCAGGAGCTTCTCCATCACCTCGTCCAGCGTCATGAGCGCGCTGTCGTACACCTCGCAGCCCTGGGGCGCGTAGTCCAGAAGCGCCGGGTTGACGAGCGAGCCCGCGTAGACGATCATGCCCGCCCTCCTCAAGAGCTCCGCGCCGCGCAGGGTGATGAGGTCCGGCGCACCGGGCCCCGCCCCGATAAAGTAGATCATCTCACAGCCTCCGTATCCGTATCATCAACAGCGCTTCCTCCGGCGGAGGGCACGGGCCTCAGCGCGGCCCGGACCAGGCGCCGAGGAGCGTCACGGGGTTGCTCCCCGCCATCAGAAGGCCCTGCCCCAGGGGCCGGCTCGCGGCGACGGCGACCTGCACGGCCTCAAGCCCATGCCAGAGCGGCCCCCTCAGGATCGTCGCGGCCTGCGCCAGCGTCTCAAGCGTCACGGCGGACACCAGCACGCGACAGCCGTCGAAGGTCGAGAGCCGGTCCAGCAGGCCCTCCAGCTCACCGCCGCTGCCCCCGACGAAGGCGTGGGTCGGGCGGGGCAGCCCGTCGAGGAGGGCGAGGGCCCGACCGGCGTGGATCGTCACGTTGTGCAGGCGAAACCGCTCCCGGTTGCGCTCCAGGAGCTCCAGGGCCTCCGGGACGCACTCCAGGGCGTGGACCTCCCCGTCGGGGCAGGCCAGCGCCGCCGCGACGGAAACGGAGCCCGTGCCCGCGCCCACGTCCCACAGGACGGCATCCGGCGTCAGCTCCAGCCGGTCCAGGACGACGCTTCGCACCTCCGCCCTCGTCATGGGGGGCCGGCCCCGCACGAAGTCCTCGTCCTTCGGCCGGCCGAAGGGCGGCGTCCATGGCTCGGAGTTGCGCAGCAGGACGAGGGAGAGCGGGTCGAAATCCCGCCCCGTCAGCTCCGCCGGACGGCCCCGCGTCACGCGCTGGTCCGGGTAGCTCAGGCGCTCCCCCACGATGGCCTCCACGCGCTCCCCCAGGCCGCCCACGGCACCCGCCAGCGCCTCGCAAGCCCAGCGGGGCGAGCACTCGTCCCCGCAGAAGAGTGCGGTCAGACGACCCCGCTCCACGGCGTTCAGGAATCGGGAGGCCGTCAGAGGCCGCCCGTGCCCCGACAGGATGGCCGCGTCGGCCCACGTCTCCCCCGCTGCGGCACACAGGCTCTGAAGCGAGCTCACGCCGGGGAGGACGCGCAGCGGCGCGGCAGGGAAGCGGCGCTTCAGCAGCGGCAGAAGGCTGTAGAGCCCAGGGTCCCCCGAAACCAGCACCGCCACCGTGCCACGCTCCAGCTCCTCAGCGACGCGGTCCAGCGTCTCCGAAAAGCGCCCCAGCGTCAGGACGTTCGCGTGTCCCGCGACGAGGGGCAGGTGCCTCGGTGCGGCGACGGCACAGCCCGCGCCCCGTACGGCCTCCGCCGCCGCGGGCGTCATCTGGTCCGCAGCGCCAGGCCCCACCCCAACCACGATCAGTTCATGCTGCATTGCATCGCCTCCACCGTCGGGCGTCACACCGCAGGCCCCTGCAGTCCGCGGAAGGTCCCGGCGCCGGACGTCTCGCCCAGGATCGCGCCCTCGTTGTCCACGAACGCCGCCTCGATGGGGAGCTCCCCGAAGGAGCGATCCGTCGCGCGGCGGGCCGCGACGGCCGCCAGCGTCGTCCAGAGGCCCTTCAGCCCGAATTCCTCCAGGAGGTCCATGGCGTTCTCCGTCGTGCGGCACTCGTAGAGCCGCCGCACCGTTTCAGCGGGCGCGCCCGCGATCGCCGCCTGAGTGCAGAGCGCCTCGAGCCGTCCGTCCGCGTCGCGGTTGTGCGTGCGGAACGACCCCGCCGCCACCTTCAGGAGCTTGCCGGGATGCCCTCCCAGCAGGCCGCGCTCGAACCCCATGCGGTGCGCCTCGTCCAGCACGAAGCCCGGATAGTTCCCCGCCTGAACCACGCAGCGCCCCTCGAGGCCGAAGGCGCGGCGCAGGGCCTTCTCCCCCGTGCCGCCGAACGTGATGACCAGCCGCCGCACCCCCAGGGACTGCATGACACTGAGCTCCATGGTCATCGACGCCAGTAGCGCCCCCTCGTCCATGGGGCGCACGACGCCCGTCGTCCCCAGGACGGAGAGCCCGCCCACGACGCCGAGGCGCGGGTTGAAGGTGCGCCGCGCCACCTCCTCGCCGCCGGGGATCGAGATCGTGACGCGCACGGCGCGGTCGCCCAGAACCTCGCGCAGCGCGTCCGCGATCATCCGCCGGGGTCCGGGGTTGATGGCCGGCTCGCCCGGCGGGACCTTCATCCCCGGAAGCGTCACCGTGCCCACACCGGGGCCGGCGACAAAGACGACCTCGCCCGGCTCCTCCGACACCTCAAGCGACGCGCACACCGTCATCCCGTCCGTCGCGTCGGCGTCGTCCCCCGCGTCCTTCACCACGGCGCACCCGCCCGGCACCGCGTGGACATCCAGGGTAAACTCGCGCCCCGTGGGGCCCGTCACCGTCACCCGCTCCGGCAGGCCCTCCGTCAGCAGGAGGGCCGCCGCCTTCGCGGCCGCCGCGGCGCAGGTTCCGGTCGTCACTCCTTCCCGAAGCCCTGCTGCGTTCACCGGTCCTCCATGCCGTAGAACAGGGCGTTGAGGATGGCTGCAGCCACGGTGGAGCCGCCCTTGCGCCCCATGGCCACGATCTGCGGCACGTCCATCGCGGCCAGGACCTCCTTGGACTCCACGACATTCACGAAGCCCACCGGAACGCCCACCACCAGCGATGGGCGTGCGCGGCCCTCGCGGATGAGCTCGCACAGGCGCATGAGGGCCGTCGGTGCGTTGCCGATGGCGAACACCGCGTCGGGCGTTGCCTCGACGGCGCGCTCCATGCAGACGACGGCGCGCGTGACGCCCCGACACCGGGCCTCCTCCCCCACCTCCGGGTCCGCCATGCGGCAGACCACCTCCACGCCCCAACGGGCGGCCGAGGGCTTGCTGACCCCCGCCGCGGCCATGGCCGTGTCCGTCACCACCGAGGCGCCGCGCCGCAGCGCCTCACGCCCCAAGTTCACCGCGCCCTGCGAGAACGCGAGCGTCCTCACAAAGTCGAAGTCCGCCGTCGCGTGGACGACGCGCTTCACCACGGGCAGATCCTCCGCCGCTCCGCGCCATTCCCCCATCTCGCGCGCGATGATTTCCATGCTGGCGCGTTCGATCTCCTCAGGCCTCATGCCCTCGCTCCCCTTTCTCCAATCCTTCATGCCCGCAGGCCCGCCCGGTGGCGCCGCGCCGCAGGGCGATCATCCAAGCGGCACCGCGGCCAGGAGCAGGCTCAACAGCACGAGCGGCAGCATCGTCCCCACGTTCCAGAACAGCATCGACCGCGCCAGGTCCGGCGGGAAGAGCCCGAAGTAGTACCCCGCGTTCTGCCGCACGGCGCGGGTGAGTATCCCCAGCCCGTTGCCCAGAAGGAGCGCAAAGACGGCCTGCGCCGGGCTCAGGTCCCCGGACGCCAGGCCGCCCCCCGCCAGCGACAGCGCGGCGGAGACGTGAGCGATGGACGCCGCCGCGACGGCCCAGCCCGAAAGCGGCAGGAACGTCCCCCCCATGAACCAACGCTGGAACGCGCCCTCCAGCCAGGGGACCAACGCGTAGGCCGCGGCGAAGAGCGCCCAGGCCAGGGGCAGCGTCCGCAGGAGCTTGGCGCGAAGGTCCCTCAACAGGCTCCCGCGCCGCGCCGCGCGCCCCTCCGCCGTCCATTCGTCCGGCTCCGTCTCGCAGCCTCCACCCCGGCGCAGTAGGGCCAGGGCCAAGGCAAAACGGGCCGCGCTCCGCAGGAGGAGCACGACCGCAAAGACGGCGCCCGCGCCCCCCGCCATGGAGGCGCAGAGCGCGAACGTCGCCGGCCAGCGCCGCAGGTAGGCGGGAAACGCCAGGGCGAGCGTGCCCCACAGCGCCGCCCTTCGGTCCAGCCGCCCCTCGTCCAGCGCGGAGGCCAGGATGGCCGCGCCCGCCCTGGAGGAGCCGAGGCTGACGGTGAGGGACAGGCCCACCAGCGGCCCGATCCCGTGCCGCCGCAACCAGGGCGTGAGGCGGGCCATCAGCCGGTCCGCCAGCCCCCAGCGCAGCACGGCTCCGCCGATGGCGAGCCCCAGCAGGATGTCCACCGTCAGCCACGCCTCGCCCTCAAGGAGAGCTGCCAGGTTCATTCCCCCGCCCTAAGCCTCCAGAGCAGCAGCACCGACAGGTACTCCTTTGCCGGGGCGAGGGCCTCGGCGCCGCGCAGGATGCGCTCCTCCGGCAGCCCCGCCCGATCCACCCGGATCGCCTCGCACCACGGGCCGGATTGCGCCACCAGGCCGGCCAGCTCCTCCCCCAGGGCGCTCGGCTTGTAGAGCGCCGCGGCGTCCGCGGCCTTGAGAGCCGCCTCGATCTTGGAGGGCTCCGCCGTGCCGGGGACGACGCAGAGAACCTCCTCGCCCAGCGCCAGGAAGCGCCGTGCGCAGGACGCGGCCAGCGAGTGGGCCGAAACGCCGGGGACCAGCTGCAGCTCCAGGTCCGGCACGAGCTCCCGCCAGACGCCGTACAGGTAGGCCCCCGTGGCGTAGAGCGCGGAGTCCCCGATCACGGGCAGGGCAACGGTTCGGACGCCCTGCCACCGGGGCCGAAGCCCCTCCAGCTGGACCCGCAGCTCCGCGTCGCGCCGCGCCGCGTCGTAGACCATGGGGAAGACGATCGGCACGGGGTCAAAGGCGTCCCCCAGGCGCTCCGCCAGCGCCCCTTCCGCCACGCCGGGCTTCCCGACCCCTGAGCGGGGCACCAACGTCAGTTCCGCCTCCTGAACGGCCCGCAGCGCTCCCACCGTCATGTGGTCCACGCCTCCGGGGCCGACGCCGACGACGACGAGCTTCATTGGGCCGCTTCCCCGTAGAGGACGTCCATCAGGAACCGTCCACCGCGCTCCAGACCCAGGAGGGAGGGCCGGCTCAGGAGCCTCTCCGGCATGGCCGCCAGGCGGGTGCGCTCCAGGGCCCCGGCCCAGGGCCGGGCCCGCACCGCCTCCAGCGTCGAGGCATTCATCGCGCCCTGCTGGACGAGGTAGACGTCCAGCCCATCCTCCAGGAGCTTCAGCACCCGCTCAAGCCCCCAGGGGGCCAGCGCGCTGCCCTCGCGAATGGGCTCCGCCTCCCGCGCCGCGTTCTCGCCCCCGGCCAGCTCGATGAGGTGTGCCGCCCAGGAGCCCGGCGCGCAGGTGTGCAGCTCGCGTGCCGTGGCCTCCAGGAAGACGCGCGGCGCCCTCCCTCCGGCGGTTTTCCGCCTCGCGGCGGCCTCCTCCTGGATCGCCGCCCTGGTCGCCTCGAGCCGCTCCACGCCCGATTCGGGGTCCAGGCCGAGGATGCCGGCCAACGTCCGCAGGTAGTCCGCAAAGCCGTCCCAGGAGGGCGGGTCGATGGACTCCACCCGGACGCCCGCCCGCTGCAGCACGTCCGCGAGGCCGGGGTTCGCGCGCTGCGTCAGGCCCCGCATCAGGACGACGTCCGGCGAGAGCGCCAGGATGGCCTCAGCCCCCGTTTCCTTTGAGAAGCGCGGGAGGTTCGGGAGCAGGTCCGGGTCGTCGTTCTCCGACAGCCCCACCAGCGACTCCGCCCCACCGAGGGCCACCACGTTGTCCGAGTGCCCCGGATAGAGCGAAACGACGCGAAGGGCCAGCGCAGGCGCGGAGAGGCCTGGGGACAAAACAAGGGTTAACGTCAGGAAAAAGAACAGCAGGGACCGTGTCATCACTCGCAGAGAGCGCGCCACATCACGTCCCCCCTTTCTGATCGGTAAGATAGAAACGGCGCGCCGTAGAGGGACTCCAGGACGCGCCCGTCCAGGGCCTCGACGGGCCCCTGAGAGCAGAACCGCCCTTCCTTCAGGGCCAGGTAGTCGTCGATGAAGGGAAGCGCTGCGTTGACGTCGTGCACCGCGGCGGCCACCGTCCGCCCCTCCCGCGCCAGCTCGCGCAGCAGGCCCAGGACGCGGGCCGCCTGATGGGGGTCCAGGGCCGAGGTGGGCTCGTCCAGCAGCAGCACGGGAGGGTCCTGGACCAGCACACAGGCCAAGACCGCCCGCTGCGCTTCGCCGCCCGACAGCGACGTCACGTCGCGCGACAGGAGGGAGCGAACCCCCACGCGCTCCGCCGCCGCCTCGATGAGCGCCTCGTCCTCCGCGTTCAGCGGCCGGGCGGGAAAGCCGCGGTGGGGCAGCCGCCCCATCCCGATGACCTCCCAGACGGAGAAGGGGTAGAGCGGGCGAAAGTGCTGTGGCACGACGCCCACCAGCCGCCCGAACTGCCGCCGGGAAACGCCCCGCACCTCGCGCCCCAGGAGCGTCAACCCGCCGCCGTAGGGCAGGAGGCCAGCCATCGTGCGCAGGAGCGTGCTCTTGCCGCTGCCGTTGGGGCCGATCAGCGCGGTGAACCGCCCCGAGGGCAGGTCCGCGGTGAGGCCCCGCAGGACCTTCCGGTCCCCGTAGCCGGCGGTCAGGTCCGCGAGGCGAAAGCAGGGGGCGCTCATGACCGCCGCCCTCGCCGGATCAGGAGCCAGCAGAAGAAGGGCCCGCCGATCAGCGCGGTGAGCACGCCGACGGGCAGCTCCCCAAGGGCCTGAGCCACGCCGTCCGCCGCCGCCAGCAGGCAGCCTCCGGCCAGGAAGGAGAGCAGGATCAGCGGACGGTGCGCCGGGCCGACGGCCAGCCGAAGCAGGTGCGGCACCACGAGGCCCACGAAGCCGATGATGCCGAAGAAGCTCACCGACGCCGCAGCGCCCAGGGAGGCCGCCAGGAGCAGAAGGCACCGGAGGCGCCCCTCGTTGACGCCCAGCATCGCGCCCCGGCCGGAGCCCAGGGACATGGCGTCCAGCATGGGGGCACAGAAGAGCCCCGACGCCAGCACCAGGGCCGCCGCGCCCCACACGGCCGCCCCGCCGGAGGCTCCGGCCCCCGAAAAGCTCCCCATCATCCACAGGACGATCGCGCCCAGCTTGTCGTCCGCCACCGCCTTGACGAACGTCACGCCCGCAGACAACACCGCGTTGGCGACGATGCCCGCCAGCACCAGCTGTCCTCCGCCCGCCCGCCAGGCGATGAGCCCCACGAGGCACAGGCCCCCACGGCCCCCGCGAAGGCCGCGGGGATCACCGCCGCAGTGCCCAGCAGGAGCCCCAGCGCCCCGCCGAAGGCCGCTCCGGCGGCGATGCCCAGCGTGTAGGGCTCCGCCAGGGGGTTCGCGAGGATGCCCTGCAGGAGCGCGCCGGAAACGCTGAGCAATCCGCCCGTCCCCAGTGCCGCAAACAGGCGGGGAAGCCGCACGGAGCGGATCACGAGCGCCTCCGGCAGGGAGGCCTCCGCCTCCGGCAGGCGCGGGGACAGCAGATACAGCACGCGGGGAAGCGGGATATCCCACTCCCCCAGCGTGACGCGCCACACGACCGTGCAGGCAAGAGCGAGGAGAAGCGCCCCGCCGACGGCCCAGGCCCTGCGGCTCTGCGCCCTGCGGCAGGCCGCGATCTCAGTCATCGAGGAAACGCGCCCGCGCTACATCATCTCGCGGATGCGCTCAACGAAGCTCTTCGCGATGTTCTCGTCCTGTCCCAACCCCACCAGGTAGGGTGTGATGTCCTTGTAGCCCGCCTTCTTCAGCACGTTCAGCCAAGACTCCTCGTCGTCCGCGCCGGCCAGGTCGTTGTTGGCGTGGTCGCCCGCGACGATCATCAGCGGGGAGATCACCAGCTTGCGGACGTCCTTGTGGCGCTTGAGGGCGCGGATGACGTCCTCCACCTTGGGCTCGGCCTCCACGGTGCCGAGGAAGAAGCGACCGTAGGCGACCTTGTCGAGGGAGAACTGCAGCTGGCTGTACATGGCGTGGGCAATGTGCTCCGGCGTGCCGTGCCCCATGAGGACGATGGCCGTCCCCTTGTCCTTCAGCTGCTTCTCAAAGCGGGTCATCAGGAGCTTGGCCATCTTGTCGCAGTCCTCCACGCCGTTCAGGCAGGGGGCGCCAAGGGCGATCTTCTTGAAGCCGTACTTGCCCTTCAGGGACGCAAAGGCGTCCACGACGTTCTGCATCTCGTCGTACTCCTCGCCGGGGATGATGTGCGTCGGCATGACGTACACGTGGGTGAAGCCCTCGTCGTTCATCGCGGCAAGCGCCTGCACCGGCGTCGGCACGACCTCGTTGCGCTCGTGGGCGATCTTGCGGCGGATGATGTTCGACGTGAAGGCGAGGCGGACCTCCGCGTCGGGGAAGGCCTTCTTCGCCGCCTCCACCAGGTTGTCGATGGCGGGACGGGCCTCCGGCATGGACGTGCCGAAGGACGACACCAGGATTCCCACCTTGTCGGGCTTCGCGTCGTCGTGGCCGGACCACGCCGGGGAAGCCGAAAGCAGCGCCGCAGCGACCAGCATTACGCAGACAAACTTGTTCATGACACATACCTCCATCGTGATAAGGATACCCCTGCCCTCGCAGGGTAGAGCACAGCCTGGTGAAAAGGCGTGAAAAAAGGAGGCACGGCATCGCGCCGGGCCTCCTTCGCCGTATGCGGTTCGCAGTCTGCGTCCTGCAGCAGCACCGGAGGGTTGCCCACGCAAATGCCCATCGGTCCTCGTGCAGGGTCAATATCCTGACTTCCCTTCCTCCTCGTCCGCGCCCTTCCCAAAGGGTTTTCTTCAGTGGGCCTTACCTGCGGACTCGTCCGGGTCACAGTGGCGGGGCCGCGCGGGGTTTGCACCCGCTTCCTGGCCCTGCGACGCCTTATTTAAGGCTATTTAAGCACATCGCCCCTCCGCTGTCAAATCCCTGCGGGGGCCACTGGCGCGGCTTTTATTTTTCCTCCCCTCGTGTTAAGATGACGGCACAGTTCAGGTCAAGGCCGTGCGGCAGCGCGCAAGCGCTCCAAGAGGGAAGGGGGTGCGAGTCCCCCGCAGCTTCCACTACTGTAAGCGAGGACGAGAGGACATCACGCCACTGTTCCGGCAGGACGCCGGGGCGGGAAGGCGTCCTCGAGGAGGAATCGCAAGCCAGGAGACCTGCCCCACGCGCCGCAGCAGGAACTCCCGGGACAGGGGAGCGGCGGCTTTTTTCCAGGATCTTTGCGTTCGCGCGCCGAGGGACCCCGTCCGTGGAGGGCGGGGCCTTTTTGTCGTGCGCTTCGCGCTTATTTTTATAAGAAGGGGGGTGGCGGTGGAGGGAGGGTCCGCGGCGTCTGCGTTTTTCCGTTTGCGTTTATGATCAGCGAATCGAGGAGGAAATCTTGATGAAAAACAGGTTCTTTGCTTTTGTGCTCTGCGCGGCGGCCGCGCTCCTGCTGGCTCTGTCCCCGGCGGAGGCCGCGCGGACGGAATACCCCGTCACGATCGACAACGGGGACCGGCAGGTGACGTTCGATAAGGCGCCGGAGCGGGTCGTGACCAACGGCGACGGCAACATCATCGAGCTGATGTTCGCCCTGGACCTGGACGACAAGCTCGCCGGCTACGCGGGCTTCCCGGAGTACGGCGGCCAGGTCGCGCCGGATCACCAGGAGAGGCTCAAGAAGATTCCCGTCGCCGCGCCGGGCTACATCACGCTTGAGGTGCTGCTGGGGCAGAAGCCAGACCTTTTCCTGTCCGGCTACCAGTACGGGACGAGCGTTCCGGGTGACACGTCGGCCGGGGCCATCACGCCGGACGAGCTGGAGAAGCACGGCGTCAAGTGCTACAACATCACGGAGTCCCTGATCCGCGTCATGAAGAAGCCGCCGGTGAGCCTCGAGGACACCTACACGGACCTGAGGAACCTGGGCGTCATCTTCGACGTGCAGGACCGCGCGGAGCAGCGCATCGCCGCCATGAAGGAGCGCGCCGCCGCCGTGGAGGCCAAACTGGCGGACGTGGACGCAGCGAAGCCGATCGGCGTCTTCATCTATCAGACGTGGAACGCGCCGGACCAGCCCCCGCGCACGGTGGGCGGCCAAGCCATGCCAAGCGCCCTGATGAAGATGGCGAAGGCCCGCAACGTCTTTGACGACATCGACGACAGCTACGTCAAGGTCACCTGGGAGGACGTCGTGGGGCGCAACCCGGACGTCATCCTGATCCTGGAGTGCGGAAACGCCAACGGCGCGGAGCGGAAGAAGCTCCTGATGGAGGACCCCGTCCTTCAGGGCGTGAAGGCGATCCAGGACGACCGCGTCATCGTCATGCGGGTTGAGGAAACGTATCCGGGCCCCCGGGCCGTCGACGGCCTCGAGGCTATCGCCCGGGCGCTCTACCCCGACCGGTTCTAGCCGCACCCAGCCTGCGGACCCCTCATGAGCCCTCTCTCCCCCTTCAGGAGGACGGGCGCTCCGGCGCTCGTCCTCCTCGCCCTCCTGCTCCTGACGATGACCTTCGGCGTTTCCATCGGCCCGGTGCCCATCCCCTTCGGAAGGGTCTGGGGCATCGTCCTGCATCAGGTCTTCCCCGACTGGCAGGCCGTGGCTCAGGACTGGCCGCAGAACGAGGTCAGCATCGTCTGGCAGCTCCGGCTCCCCCGCGTGCTCCTGGGGGCCATCGTCGGGGCCGGGCTGATGATGGCCGGCGCGGCCATTCAGTCGCTGGTGCGCAACTCCCTGGCGGACCCCTACCTGCTCGGCATCTCCTCCGGCGGCTGTGCGGGCGCGGTGGCGGCCATCCTGCTCCTGGGGAAGGTCTTGGGCAGCAGCTACACCGGCCTCTCCACCGTCTTCATCCTGGCCTTTCTCGGCTCCCTCCTGGCCTTCGGCCTCGTCCTCCTCATCGCCGCGCAGGGGGAAGGGCTCACGCCCATGCGCATGATCCTGTCGGGGCTGGCCATCAGCTACATGTTCACGGCCCTCACGAACTTCATGGTCTACCTCAATCAGCGGAGCGGGGCGGAGAGCGCGATGTTCTGGATGCTGGGCGGCCTGGGCGGCGCGCGGTGGGACCGGCTTCCGATCCCCCTCGCGGTCACTGCGGCCTGCCTCGTCCTCCTCGTCCTTCAGGGGCGCTCCCTCAACGCGCTGATGCTGGGGGACGAGAGCGCGGCGGCGCTGGGCGTGGACGTCCGGCGCTTCAGGCGCTTCCTGTTCGCGCTCACGTCGCTCCTGACGGGAACGCTGGTCGCCGTCAGCGGCTCCATCGGCTTCGTCGGGCTCGTGGTGCCGCACGTCATGCGCATGACCGTCGGCGCGGACCATCGGCGCATCCTGCCCCTGGGCGCGCTGGTCGGCGCCATCTTCCTCATCCTGGCGGACGCCTTCTCCCGCGCGGTCCTGGCGCCCCGTGAGCTCCCCCTCGGCGTCGTGACGGGCTTCGTCGGCGCGCCGTTCTTCATCTGGCTCCTCAGGCGGAGCGGGCGGCAGGGCCGGCCATGAGCGCAAAGCTCGAGGTCGAGGCCCTCCGGTGGGGCGCGGAGGGTCGCCCCATCGTCCAGGGCGTTTCGCTCACGGTGGAGGAGGGCGAGTTCGTGGGCGTCATCGGCCCGAACGGCAGCGGGAAGTCCAGCCTGCTGCGCTGCATCTACCGCGCCAACCGGCCCCAGGGCGGCACCGTCCTCCTGGACGGTCGCGACCTGTGGCGGATGCCGGTGAAGGAGGCCGCGCGGCACGCTGCCGCCGTGCCGCAGGAGATGCCGACGCAGTTCGAGTTCACCGTCCGCGAGATCGTGGCCATGGGGCGTTATCCCCACAAGGGCCCCTTCAGCGGCGCCGACGCACGGGACGAGGAGCTCGTCGAGCGGGCGCTCGATTACGTCGGGATGTCCCCCTGCGCCGACCGGACGTTTGCGTCGCTGTCGGGCGGCGAGAAGCAGCGCGCGCTCATCGCGCGGGCCATCGCCCAGGACGCCGGCCTTCTGCTCCTGGACGAGCCGACGAACCATCTGGACGTCTACTATCAGCTGGAGATACTGGACCTGATCCGCAGCGCCGGCGTCAGCTGCCTCGTCGTGATGCACGACCTGAACCTGGCCGCGCAGCACTGCGACCGGCTGTACGTCATGCACGACGGGCGCGTCGTCGCCGGCGGAAGGCCGCGGGACGTCCTGACGCCGGAGCTGATCCGCCGCGTGTACCGCGTGGAGGCGGAGGTCACGACCGCGCCGGGCGGCGCGCCCCACGTGCTGTTCCTCCGCGCCCTCAAGCCGCAGGGACGGATGGAGCGTAAACCCAATCGCGTTTAAGCGTGCCCTGCCTCCCCTGAAAGAGGAGGCTCCCCTTACCTGGACACGCGGATGACGCCGCCGCGCCGGTCCTCGCCTGAGTTCCACATCCGCCGCAGGCTCAGCCAGTGCGGCTTGCCGTAGGTGACGGCCTCCACCATCAGGTCGTCCCCCGCCTCCTCGTACCCGGCCAGGTTGAACCAGTGCCACTCAAAATCCTCCAGCGCATCGTCCTGGTGGCGCAGCATCAGGTAGGGGACGGGAAGGCCGCTCCTCAGCTGCTCCCGGATCACCCCGCGCGCCTCCTCAAAGGGCACCGTGCCGGACAGCCCCTCCAGGCGCCGGCCGCTGCCGCCCGTGTCGCGCCAGTACTGCGACAGCCCCTCGATATAGATTTCGAGGAAGTCGATCCCGTGGGAACGCGGCGACAGGTAGGGCTTCATGTCCCTGGCGAAGCGGACGAAGTCCTCCCGGTTGAGGTGGCGCAGGTCGTAGGGGTAGAGGCTCGTGGCGTCCTCGCGGAGCGCCAGGTAGATGCACAGGTCGCACGCCGTCACCGCGGCGCACCCGCCGTGGTACATGTCCCACTCCGGAAACCAGTCCTGATTTCCCCCCAGCCCATCCTCGATTTGAATGTAGTCCAGCTCGTTCTTCATCGTCCACCTCCGGCGCGCGGCGTGCCCCCTGAATTTTTTGCAGTATTTTTTTATTGTATCTCTTTTTTCGTCCTTTTGTCCCCCACGCTCCGGCTTTTTCGCTCTTTAATCCCCTGCCGGACGTGCGACGCCTGCCGCCCTCCCCAACCCTTCACCTTCACTGCGCGCTATACTATAATACGAGCGTTCGCCGCGGACGGACGAGGGAGGAGCGTGGAGGCATGGCAGGGGCGGTGTCTTTCGTGATGACAAGTCGGGAGGCGCGCCGCTTCGGGGACGGGCCGGTCTTTTGTCGTACGCCCCGCGCCACGCGGCGGATGAAGGCTGTCCGCCGCGCGTTCTCGCTGGCGGAGGTCCTGATCGTCCTCGCGATCCTGGCCGCCCTGGGGGGCTCCGTGCTCTCGGTGGGAGCGATCTGGGGAAGGCCGACGGCGGCAAAAGAGGCGGACCGCGCCATGCGGTGGCTCTACAGCGTCGTCGCCAGGGCGGACCTTGCGGGCCGGCCCTTCGACCTGAGGGTCGACGAGCGCGCGCAGCGCCTTCAGGTGCGCTGGGAAAAACCGATGGACGTGGAGCAGCTCTCCGCGCGCAGCGGCTGCACCCTTCAGCGGATCGGGGCCAGCAGCGCGGCGGGGCACGCCCACTACGCCCCCCAATGGGGGACCTTCAGCGCCGCCCTGACCGTCCTGGTCCGCGACGCGGAGGGCAGACGCCACTTCCTGATCCTGTCGGGACAGGGGCAGATTCGGACCTCCGCCCACCCTCCGGCCGCGAGGTGAGGGCGGGCACGCCGGCCCCGATCGGGGCGCCCTATCGGACGTGACTCTTTAAAACAAGGGGGGAGCTGCATGATCTCGGTCCTGAGGACGAACACCAACCAGAAGAACCCCGGACACGAGGACCTCAGCCTCGACACGCTGCGCCACGGAAGCTGGATCAACCTGGTGGCGCCCACGCGCCAGGAGCTGGAGGACGTGGCACGCATCGCCTCGGTGCCCCTCGACTTCCTCACGGCGGCCATGGACGTCGAGGAGTCGAGCCGCATCGACGTGGAGGAGGCGGACGAGGACAGCGGGTGCGACACCTCGCTGCTGATGGTCCTCAACATCCCGAAGCACCCGAAGAGCTTCAGCTTCGACACGCTGCCTCTGGGCATCGTCATCACGGAGTCCGCCTTCATCACCGTCTGCCTCGAGGAGAACGTGATCCTGCCGGGAGCCGCCGGCGGGGTCAGGGGCTTCTGCACCTGGAAGCACACGCGGTTCCTGCTGCAGATCCTCTACAGGACGGCGGGCGCCTACCTTCAGTACCTGAACGAGATCAACCGCATGTCCAACAGCATCGAGCAGGCCATGCGCCAGTCCCTGCAGAACGAGGAGCTGTTCCGTCTGATGGACCTGGAGAAGGGACTGACGTACTTCACGGGGTCCATCCGCAGCAACCGCGTGGCCATCGACAAGCTGCTGCGCGTGCTGAAGAACCCGCAGTATCAGGAACTGGTGAAGATGCGGGAGGAGGACGAGGACCTGCTGGAAGACGTGATCGTGGAGTACGATCAGGCCTACGACATGGTGCGCGTGTACAGCGACGTGCTGGGCGACACGATGGACGCCTTCGCCTCCATCATCTCCAACAACCTGAACATCGTCATGAAGTTTCTGGCCTCCGTGACGATCATCCTGGCCATCCCCGCCGCCGTCTCCAGCTTCTGGGGGATGAACGTGCGGCTGCCGCTGATGGACAACCCCAACGGCTTCTTCTGGGTCTCCCTGATCGCCCTGTTCCTCAGCGTCGTGGCTACCCTGTGGCTCTGGAGGCGAAGGATGCTGTGAGGCACGGCCCCGCGGATGGGGAGGACGGGACGCGGGACGCATTGGGGCGCAGAGGAGCCGCTTGGCTCCCTGCGCCCCAATGCGTCCTTGAGCGTCAAAAAAGTCGTGGACCGGCCTTCAGCGCGCCCTTCGGGTGAAGATCCAGACGGCGGCCAGCAGGGCCAGCCCAACCGCCGTGACGGCGGGCCACACGGAGAGGACCAGCACTCCCGCGACGCACAGGACGACGCGCGTCGGGAGGTTCAGCGGTCCGTTCATGTACCCCATCCACATGCTGGCGAAGGCGACGACGGCGGAGACGCCGCTCAGGAGCCCCCAGCCGACGGCAGCCGGACCGCCCCGCATAAGGAGCCCCGGATCGTAGCAGAAGGCAAAGGGCACGACGTAGGCCATAAAGCCGAGCTGCATGGCGTGAAAGCCGGTCCTGTTCGGGTCTGCGCCGGCGATGGAGCTGGCCGCGTAGGCCGCCAGGGCGACGGGGGGCGTGATGTTGGAGATGATGGCGTAGTAGAAGACGAACATGTGCGCAGCGATGGGCAGGAAGCCCAGCTTCACCAGGATGGGTGCGCCCAGGGCCGCCGCCAGGATGTAGGCGCCCGTGGTGGGCAGGCCCATGCCCAGAAAGGTGGCGATGAGCATCACGAGCACCAGCGCCAGGAAGGGCGCGTCCCCGGCGAGAGAGATGATGAAGCCCACCAGCTTGCCGCCGATCCCCGTCAGGGACACGGCCCCCAGCACGATGCCCGCCGAGGCGCAGGCGACGCACACCAACGGGATGCCCCGCGCGCCCCGTTCCACCGCGTCGATGACGTCGCGCACGTTCATGCCGGGGTTGAACCTGGAGGCCACGAGGAGGAAGGCGCCGATCAGGACGAAGAGCAGGTTGGCGTTGACCTTCGCGACGAGCTCGGGCCGCAGGGCCAGGAGCGCCGCGAGGGCCGCGGAGATCGCCGCCGCGACGCAGGCGGAGCGCTTCTCCGAAGGCGTGCTGTCCGGCCTGAAGTTGAAGAACGCCACGAACCAGGCCAGCCCGATGCCGATCAGGGCCGCCCTCATGGGGGTGTAGCCGGCCAGGAGGAACGCCACGAGGCCCACCAGGGGCGCGATCATGTAAAAGCGTTTCAAGACCTCGCGCTTTGAGGGCAGCTCGTCGGGGGAAAGCCCCTTGAGGCCCCTCTTCAGCGCGCGCAGGCGCACCATGACGAAGAGCGCGCCGTAGTAGAGCAGGGCCGGAAAGAGGGCCGCGATCATGACGTCGCGGTACGGCACGCCGAGGAAGGACGCCATCAGGAACGCGCCCGCTCCCATGATGGGCGGCATGATCTGACCTCCCGAACTGGCCACGGCCTCCACCGCTCCGGCGAAGTAGGGAGCGTAGCCGATCTTCATCATCAGCGGGATGGTGAAGGTCCCCGTGCCGTAGACGTTGGCCACGGCCGAGCCGCTGATGGAACCAAAGAGGCAGGAGCTCACGACGGCGATCTGAGCCGGTCCCCCCGGCGTGGCGCCGGTGAAGGCCTGGGCCACGCTCATGAACCAGTCCCCCGCGCCGCTCTTCTCAAGGAAGGCACCGAAGATCAGGAAGATCATGACGAAGGTGGCGGAGACGCCCAGCGGCATGGAGAAGATGCCCTCGTCCGTCAGAAACAGCCCCTCGACGACCTCCGAGTAGGAGAACTGGAAGCCACGCATCAAGCCCGGCAGCTTGTAACCGTAGAGCATGTAGACGGCGAACAGGCCCGCGATGAGCGACAGGGGCAGCCCCACGATACGCCGCGTGCCCTCCAGGAGCAGGACGACGAGCAGCGACCCCAGCACGAGCTGCGTCGTCGTCAGCGGGTCGATCTGCTGGATGCGCTCCGTGATGGCGGTGTAGTTGATCATGGAGTAGAGCCCCGGCGCAGCGGCCAGGGCCGCGAGGGCCCAGTCCCAGAGCGGCACGCGGTCCATCGGCGAGCGCTTCGTCATGGGGTAGAGCACGAAGGCCAGCGGCAACACCCAGGCCAGGTGGATGCTGCGCTGAAGGTAGGCCTCGAAGTTCCCCGCCGCCGCCGTGTAGAGGTGGAACAACCCCATCAGCAGCACGTAGAGGTAGACGAACGTCCTCGTCCTTCCGCTTAACTTTCTCAAGGTATCATCCCCGTTCGGCGGGCGACGCCCCCGACAGGGCGGGCCCGCAGAAAATTTCGGGAGAGGGGAAGAACGAGCGCTCTCCCCCTCTCCCCTTCGGCCCCGACTCGGACGCAGGCCGCGCTATTTTGTCACGGTCTTCCAGAAGGCCTCGGAACCAGGGTGCGACGGCACCCGCGCCGGAACGGCCGCTGCCGGGTCCAGCTCCTCCATGTCCTTCACGGCCGCGACGAGGGAGTCCTTGTGCTCCCACAGGGCACGGTTGAGCTCGGACACCAGGGAGTCCGGAAGGTCCCTGCGGATGACGATGCAGGTGTAGTCTCCAACGGTCTTGACGGGCTCAGCCCCCTCCGGAACGGCCTTGTAGATGCCGGGGTCGATAGTGAAGGTCTCCGTGCCGTAGGCGGCGGACAGCTTGTCCAGCGCCTCCTGCCCCACGGGCAGCAGCACGACGTCCAGCTTGCTCTCGATGTTCATGACGATCGAGGCGATCTTGCCCACGGAAAACGCGAAGCAGTCCAGGTGGTTGTCCGCCAGGAGGTCCGCGCCGCCCTCGTAGGACGCGTACTCCACCGTGCCACCCCACTCCTCGAAGGTCTTCTTGTAGTCAAATCCATACCCCTTGTCGAACAGGGCTTTGACGATGAACTCCGACGACGTGCCGGGCTTCAACGTGGCGAAGCGCATCTTGAGCTTCTTGTCGATCACGTCTCCAAGGGACTTGACGCCGTTCTTCTCGGCGAAATCCCGGCGCATGATGAAGTAGGTGTACTGGGTGTAGAGGTTCGCCATGATGACAGCGTTTTCCATCTTCTGGCCCTTGGTGAAGTCCACGCCCCCCTCCTGGGTGGCCGCCCCGACCATGGAGGTCACGGAGAAGCCCAGGTCCCCCTTGGCGTTGTTGGCGTTCACGATGTTGGCGACGCCACCGCCCGAGCTGCTGGTGGTCTGGGGCAGGCCCGCGCCCGTCCACATGTCCGCCAGGGCCGTGCCCAGCGCAAACCAGTTGCCCCCAGGAGGTCCGGCCATGAAGCGCAGTTGGTCGGGCCAGCCGGCCTTATCGGCACCGGCCGCCGGCCCCACGGCAAGGGCCAGGGTGGCCAGGATCAGGAAAGCGAAACGAAAAGACCTTTTCATCGTGCGATCTCCCCTCTCTTGCGCGGCGACGCGCGCACCTTTGCCGAATCGGCCCTCCTCTCCCCTGCGGGGACTTTCGCCCGCGAGGGAGGTCGGCCCGAACGGCACCAACGGATGGAATCGACAGCATCAGGATAAAGCGTTTCTATTTTATCACAGTGCGGGCGCGCGCCGGCCTTTCGGGCTGCTCCGATGACCCGCTCAAAGGTAACAGAACGCGGGGGCCCTGCCTAAGCAGGCGCCCCCGCGCTGCAATATCCCCTCCTGTCAGTATTTTAAAGAGTACGTCACAGCCCGTTGACGACGTTCACCGGCCTGCCCTCCAAATAGGCCTTGACGTTCGAGACCGTACACTCCATGATGCGCCGCCTGCTCTCGATGGAGGCCCATGAGATGTGGGGCGTTATCACGCAGTTCTTCGCTGACAACAAGGGGTTGTCGCCGCGTATGGGCTCGCTCGACACGACGTCCAGGGCCGCACCGCCCACCTTGCCGCTGTTCAGCGCGTCGGCAAGGTCCTGTTCGTTGACGAGCTGGCCGCGCGCGTTGTTGACGATCAGCACGCCGTCCTTCATCTTTGCGATCGTATTTCTGCAGATGAGGCCGACGTTCTCGGACGTCAGGTTGCAGTGCAGCGAGATTGCGTCGGATTGGGCAAGGAGTGCGTCCAGCTCGACGTACTCCGCTATCCTCCTGCCTGAGTCGTTTGGGTAGAGGTCGTAAGCGAGGACCTTCATGCCCAGCGCCCTCGCGATCGCGCCCTCCCGCTGGCCGATCCTGCCGAAGCCGATGATCCCGATCGTCTTGCCGTCGAGCTCGATCTGCGGGGTCTCCCAGTAGCAGAAGTCGGCGCAGCGCTCCCATCGGCCCTCGTGGACGGTCTTGTCGTGGAGCCCGATCCTGTGGCAGAGCTCAAGCAACAGCGCTATCGAGAACTGGCTGACCGAGGCCGTCCCATAGGCGGGGACGTTCGACAGCGGGATGCCGCGCTCCTTCGCGTAAGCCGAATCGACGACGTTGTAGCCGGTTGCGAGCATGGCGATGAACTTCACGTTCGGACAGACGTCGATGACCTTCTCCGTTATCGGCGTCTTGTTGGTCAGCACGATCTCCGCTCCGCCGATGCGCGCAATGGCCTCGTCTTCATCGGTCAGGCTCGTGCGGTCATAGACCTTCAGCGCGCCAAGCTTCTCCAACTCTCCCCAGCTCAGGTCTCCGGGGTTTTCCGTGTATCCGTCAAGGACGACGATTTCAGGGGACATGGAATCGGAACCTCCGTTCTTTTTCATTATCTCTTAATATTATCTTATATTGCTGCTCGGCCTTGGAAATTGCAGACCGCTATCCCCTCGCGCTCAAAGGCTTTGCGGATTTTTCTGACGAAATCGAGAGCCTTCGGACCGTCGCCGTGCACGCACAGCGTGTCGCCCTTGATCTCGAGCTCGCGGCCGCTCAACGCCGTCACCCTTCCCTCCTTGACCATGCGGATGCACCTCGCGATCGCGACGTCCTCGTCAGTGATCATCGCACCCGGCGTCTTGCGCGGCACGAGACTCAGGTCATCCTGATAAGCCCTGTCCGCAAAGATCTCGGCCTTTGCTTCGAGCCCCGCGCTCTCCGCCTCCTCGCCAAGGACCGCGCCGGCGCAGTAGTAGACGATCAGCGAATCGTCCACCTCGCGTACGGCCTCGCAGATCGCCCGCGACGCGTCGCGGTCGTATTGGCATAGATTGCCGAGCGCACCATGCGGGGCGACGTGCTGGAGCTTCATCCCTTCGGCCTCCACAAACGCCTTCAAAGCGCCGATCTGATATTTCATATCGTTCTTTATCTCAAGCGGGGAGAGCGCCATCTTTCTTCGACCAAAGCCCTGGAGGTCGGGATAGCCGGGGTGCGCGCCGACCGCAACGCCCCGCTCCCTTGCCATTTTAACCGTGCGGTCCATCACCATCGGGTCGCCGGCATGGAAGCCGCAGGCGACGTTCGCCGAGGTGACAAATTTTATCACCTCCTCATCGCCGCCGATGGTGTACGCTCCGAAGCTTTCACCCATGTCGCTGTTCAAGTCTATCCGAAACATCGCTTCAATCCTCCTTTCTTTCGATGGTGACGTTGTACGCCCTGCCGTCCACGGTGACCTTGAAAGAACGACGCGCCGGACGCCTGGAGCTCTTTTCAATCCTTGCGGCCAAAGCATCCAGCTCACGACGGCTCGCCTCGGCCAGGCGTTCCGCCTCCTCGACGCTCGTCCTCACAAAGCGAACCGCGTCACCTGCCTTGCACTGTCCGAGGACCGGCAGGTCCACGGTGATGACGGTCGCTATCTTCGCGTAGCCGCCGACGGTCTGGTGTTCGGCCATCATGACGATCGGGTCTCCGGAGGTCGGCACCTGAACGGAGCCGAACACGATGCCGTCCGAGATGATGTTGCCGTCGGTAACGTGCCGAATCTTCGGCCCCTCCAACCGATAGCCCTGCCTGTCGAAGTCCGCTCCAATCGTGTAGCGCGAGCTCAGGAACGTTGCGATCCCCTCTTCGGTGAACCTGTCGTCCTGCGGCCCCAAGATCACCCTCAAGGCGCGCTCACCGGATGGGATCAGGTCCGGCTCGGCGACCCGCCCGGACAGGTCGGGGAAGCAGGCGGCGTCCTTTAGCAGGCCGACCTCGTCTCCCTGCCTCAGCCTGCGGCCCCTGTACCCGCCAAAGCCCTTGCCGACCATCGTGCTCCTGCTGTTCATCAGGAGGGGGACATCCAATCCGCCCGCAAACGCCAGATAAGCGCGACATCCGACCCCAGCGGCGCCCAACCTCAACGTGTCGCCGGGGCACACGGCGAAGGCGCGGTAATTGAGAACCGGAGCGCCGTTCAGGAGCGGGCGCATATCGGCCCCGGTAATGGCCACGACCGCGTTCTCGGCGAATGAGATCAAGGGCCCGATCACGGTTACCTCAAGGCACGCCTCGTTTCGATCGTTGCCGACCAGGACGTTGGCTATCTCAAACGATCGCCTGTCCATCGGACCTGACGGCGAAACGCCGAACGCTTCGTACCCGAACCGCCCGCCATCCTGGACCGTGGTCAAAATTCCTCCATTCTCGATGATCACGGGGTCCCCTCCTTCTCGTATGTCCTGCAGACGTACTCGGAGAGCTCAACTCGGCGTTTGATGTCGAAGTACTCGTCGCGACCGATCGGGATATGGCGGATCCATTGTCCCGCCTTCAGCAGAAAAGGGTTTTCCCTGCGATAGTCGCAGACAAGGACCGGCGTTGTCCCGATGATGTTCCAGCCGCACGGCTGGTCGAAGGGGATTATGTTGCTCAGCGCGAGTTGAACGACAACGCTGCCCCCGTCGATGCGCACGCGCGGACTCTCACGGCGCTTGAACGAGAACGGGTTCTCGAAACGCGCCGTGTACGGGTGTCCGGGCGCGAAGCCCAGCATGTAGACGAAGTAATCGCTGCCGCTGTGTATCCTTATGACCTCCTCGACCGTCTTGTCCTCAATCCTCGCTATCTCCTCTATGTCGGGCGCAAACTCCGGGTCATAGATCACCGGGATCTCCGTGATCACCGGCTTCGGAAGCGTCACACTCCGGAGGTTCGCAAGGCTTTGACCTACGAACTCCCTCACCGCACCGCTCTTTACAGCGCAGGGATCGTACTGAATCAGCAGAGAGCGATAGGCCGGAGTCAACTCGCGCATCCCGGCGAAAGGGCGCCGTTCGAGCGAGAACATCAGCGAGCGGACCTTGGCGTTGGTCTCGATCCCAATCTCGTTCTCGAACTCAACGAGGACTGCGGAATCCCCTGCCTGTTTTATCGCAACGTCCTGCATCTTTCACTCAGTCCACGAACTCGAAGCCGACTTCCCTGAGTTTTTCGTCAACCCACGGGCGCGGCCATCCGCCTCCGGAACGGATCCCCTCGAGCTGGCGAGCCTCTCCGGCATGGTACTCGCGCGCCCTTCCAGCGATCTCCCTCGCGATCTCCGGGGGCACGACGATCACGCCATCTCCGTCGCCGATGACGATATCGCCGGGATGGATGACGACACCGGCAAAGGAGACGGGAAAGTTCATCTCGCCCGGACCGTTCTTGTAGGGGCCGTTGGGCGTCACCCCCTTCGCGTATACCGGGAAGTCGAGTTTCGCGAGGGCGCGGCTGTCCCGGACGCAGCCGTCGATGATGATCCCCGCAAGCCCGCGGCTCCTGGCGTAGCTGCTCATGATCTCGCCGCACAGCGAGCGGCTCATGCTGCCCTTGTTCGCGAGGACGATCACATCGCCCAGCTCCGCCATGTCGAGAGCCTTGTGAAACAGCAGGTTGTCGCCGGCCGGAGCGTTGACGGTGAACGCCACGCCAAGCAGGCTGACGTTTGGGTTCAACGGATAAACGCCCGCGTCCACGGCCGCGATCCGCCCCATGTTGTCGTCGATGTTCGCCACCGGTATGCCGCGAAACGCCTCGACCAACTCCCTGGAAGGCCTCACAAAATTTCTCCTGATCCTGCAACCTGCTGGCATAACCCGTCCCCCCGTGCAATAGAATTGGCGGCGGCAAGAAGCCTGCCGCGGTATCGATGCAGATATAATATAGTGAAAGTTTTTGATTGCAAAATGAATAAATTTTACTATGATAATAAATGAAATTTATGTTTGGGATGGGGAGGCGGATCGAATGAACCTTGCGGACATAGAGACCTTTCTCACGGTCGTCAACACAAAAAGCGTTACGCAAACCGCAAAGATGCTGTTTTTGACCCAGCCGACGGTCACGCACAGGCTGAACTCCCTCGAGGCGGAGCTGGGCTTTCCTCTTATGATTCGCAAAAAAGGATGCAAGCAAGTCGAGCTGACCGAGCGAGGGCTGGACTTCATCCCGGTCGCCGAGCGATGGGTCTCGCTGTGGAAGGAGACGCAAAACCTCAGCGGTGCCGAGGACAGGGTTCCCCTGTCGATCGGCTGCACGGACAGCATGAACGTCGTCCTCCTCGCGCCCCTGTACGAGGGGTTTCTCAAGACGAAACCGCAGGTGAACCTGACCGTCCATACCCATCAGTCCAGGGAACTGTACGGGCTCCTGGCCAATCACGACATCGACATGGCATTCGTCTACCACAACCTGCCGTACAAGAACATCCGGTCCGACAAGATCTTTGAAGAGAGGCTCTACCTCGCGCAAACGGACGAGCCGGTCGTCTCGAAGCCGGTCGTTCGCATGAACGAACTCGATACCTCAAAGGAGATCTTCATGAGCTGGGACGACAATTACCAGATTTGGCGCGGGATCTGCGCAGGAGGCGTGTACCGCCCAAGGGTTTCGGTGGATACGGTGGCGATGCTCGACAGGTTGTGGAGCCAGCCCGACCATTGGGTGATCGCCCCGGAATCCGTCATTGCCGAGCTGGCGAGGGGGCGGCGCCTCTACGTCAGCGAGATAGAAAGCGCCCCTCCCAACCGCAGCGTTTACAAAATAAAGCGGCAGGCTCCAAAACTGACGCGCCACAGGGTCGTAGCCCTCTTTGAGAGCGCCGTCGAGGAATACCTGGGGGACCTGAAATTCCCGATAAAGATCGGGGAGGTCTTTGGCGGGAGGGACTGACGGCCCGTGAGCGAGAGCGAACGGCTGCCGGAAGGCTCTCCAAAGGGGGCGCGCGGCCCCACCGCCGCGCGTCGCTCTCCCCTGGGTGGCCAAACGACTAAAATCAGAACCACTATATACCGCAGTTACGCAGGCGTTCCCCTGTTTTCCTGAAAATATCCCCCACTTTTCCTCCACATTATCCCCCACATGTGGTAGGATAAGCGGCAGGGGTCAACAGGACAACCCAGGAGCGTGAACATGAAAGATTACAGGAAAATTGTCAGGGAGCTGACGGCTCATCCATAAATAAAATGGCGAGGAGCGAGGAACCTGAAAAGATAAAATCGTTGCAATGAACAGCTTAGCGAAAGTTGCTACTGCTCCGCACTGCGGGCTTGATGATGATATCGTGGAAATCATAGACGAAACAGAGAAAGGCGGCGCGGAGTCATGACAAAGAAGAAAGTTAGCGAAACGATAACGGAAAATATTTTTCGCGACTTTTATGGAGCAAGCACTTTCATAGAAAAATCAGCTATACCGTCCGGCTATGGCTTTACTTCAAAAAAGGGTACGTCTTATAGTGGATACCCTGATTTTTTCTGTGATAGCGGAGACTATTGCATTATAGTTGAGGCCAAAGCTACAGATCACGCAGCAGCACAAGACGAAGTACAGTATTACATGATAAACAATAAGATACATAAGGATATTATCGGTATAAGTGTATCTGGACAGTCACAGGAAAACATCCTTGTGACTTATTACTTGAAACTTATGGGAATGACTGAAATTAAATCGTTCCCACAAGAAAACACTCTGCTTTCTATTCCGGCGATCAAAAAGCAGTATGTCAAGACAAAATACGGCAAAAGTGTTACGACTGAAGCCCTTATAACAGTGTTAAAGGACTTAAATAAGCGTTTTAACAATAATAATAAGGTTCGCGATACCGACCGTAGCTTGTTCTTTTCCGGACTGATGATAGCGTTAAAAAATAATAATTTCAGAAGTACCTACAAGAACATTCAAGCCCCGTCAAAAGAGGAAGTTGCTACAACAAAAGCAACAGTTCTTGAAGCGCATAATCTTAATAAAGCTATCCTTGAAGCTATAACGACTGAACTTGAAAGCAAAATCAACAGCCTGTCTAAAGAGTTTAGCTGGCGCGACAAGTTTTCGTTTATCAAGAATATTGACTATACCCTTGAAGAATACAAGAAAATCATAGATATTATTGAAAAAAAAATTTTCTACCCTTTTCAAAATGAAGAAAAGCAGGATATTTTAGCGCGTGCATATAAAATCTTTCTTTCCCGTGCGGGGAAAGTAGATAACAAGAACATTATCTTAACACCCGACCATATAAAGGAACTAATGGTTAGATTAGCGCGACTGTCTGTAAATGATGTGGTATTAGACACTTGCGCAGGTTCTGGCGGTTTTCTTATGGAAGCTATGGAAACAATGATCGCGCTTGCAAAAGGCGATGAAAGGAGAATTACAAACATCAAAGAAAAGCAACTTATCGGCTTTGAAATTGACTCTGTTCTTTTTGCCCTTGCGTGTTCAAATATGTTCCTGCATGGCGATGGCAGAACTAATTTGCTATACAGAAGTAGTCTGCTTGATGAAACGCAAGGCGGAATTGTAAATAATAGAGACAAAGAACTACTTGAATACATTTGGAGCATGAAGCCAACAAGGGTTATTATCAATCCACCTTATGAGAATAACAACCCTATCAAGTTTACAATTCAAGCATTGAAGTACCTTGAGCCGGGCGGCAAACTTGTTATCATTATGCCCACACCTACCATGACACATAATCAAGGAGATCTGACTGAAAAAGTTTTATCTATGGCAAAGCTGGATTATGTTATTAAAATGCCTGACAAGTTGTTTTCTGAGCAAAAACGGACTGTGAACACGTCTATTTTTGGTTTTACGAAAACGCCGCATATTGAAACTGATGACGTGCTTTTCTACAACCTTGACGATGACGGTTTTGTAAGCATTCAGCATAAAGGGCGCATTGATAAAAATGGAACGTGGCCTGAAATAGAGGATACAATCTTTGACGCAATATCTAATTCAAGAGAGATAATGGGGGTTTGCCAAAAGAAGAAAATATACAAAGACGGTATTTTGAATTGTGCAGGCGTTCAAACGCGGCGAAACAGCAATTACGAAATGGTAAAAGTTAGCACGCTATTTCATGTTACTAAAGGAACGCTTGCGAGTGAAAGCAATATTGACGGCGACTATCCCTTCGTAACTGCAGGCGAAGAATGGAAAACACATACAGATTATGCGCTTGATACAGAAGCGATTGTTTATGCAGTTAGCGCAGCGGGTTCTTTAGGTCGCAGTCACTATGTCAATGGAAAATTTATTGCAAGTAATCTATGTCTTGTTTTGACAAGTAAACATGACCCAAAATATCCGATTAGCTTAGAGTTCTACAATTGCTATTTTGCTTCAATTAGAAAACAAATCGTTTCTGACTTAGCGGACGGAACATCAAAGTTGACTATATTGCCGAATATGTTCAAGGATTATTATGTTGATTATATTCCCTATGACGAACAGCAAGCCTTTGTTCAAACAAAGTTGAAAGACTTCCTGACACTTCAAGAGAAGTATAGAAAAGCGCAGGAACAGCTTTCACACGATATAGCTAATCTATCAGATTAAAGTCTGCATCGTTTGTTATCGTTGAGTAACCCCAAGCAGATTTAAGCGACAAATAAGTGGTGCTATACTAGTCGTGTTAACACAAAAGCAAGAGATCGAAAACAAAAACAAAAAACAGGAAGCCCAGGAAAATAACATCCAAATCCAACTTAATCGTACCGCGTAGCAATACGACGAAACCTCTTGTCCCTGCAGAAAAGACGTTCGACCTCGTTCCGTTTCTTGTAAAGCCCTACACCATACGACCATGGTTTCTTCGCGTTGCTCTTGGGCGGAACGACCGGCTCCAACCCACATTCTTCCGAAAGACGACGTGTCACCATTCCACAATAGGCCTTATCCATGACCCCTTTGACATCTTGCGTGAAGACAACTTAGATAAATTTCTTGAATATTTCACAAAGAAAAAATCAATTTTCCTTAAACCAAAAACCCTGTTATATTGGGCATTACGGTCACAAAACCATATCCAAGGGGGATGCGGCAAATGAAGGGAAAAACCACTATCGTTCACAGGATGCTCATTGCGCTCGTTTGTGGTCTTGTCGTCGGCATCGGGTGCCTGTTCCTGAGGGAATACCTGTTGTCAAACGGCGGCGAGGGGACGTGGAAGCTCATCAACGGCCTGCTGTTTCAGGACATCACGCGCCCCGAAGGCGTCCGATCGCTCGGACTGTTCTACATCATCGGCCAGGTGTTCATGAACGGCCTCCAGCTTGCCATCGTTCCGCTGGTCCTCGTTTCGATCAGCCTCGCGATGTGCAGCATCTCCGAGGCCGCGAAGCTTGGACGCATTGCCGTCCGTTCGTTGATCGGCTTCTTAGGCTTTTACGCCGTCGGGTGCCTGATAGCGGGAGCGATCGCCTACGGGGCACGGGGGATGGGGTGGTTTACGGTGGTTCTTCCGGGCGGCGAGGTCACGAAGACGGCCCAGATCGCTCCATACAACCCGCTTGGCGTCATCGTCGATGCCATACCAAACAATATCGTCAACGTCATGGGCGTCAACACGCGAATCCTTGCGGTCGTGGTCATCGCCATCATCCTGGGAATCTGCATGAACAAGCTTGGAGAAAAGGCCCAGGCGCTCAAAAACGTTCTGGAGGGCCTCAGCGACGTCATCAACATGTGGCTGACCTTCCTGCTCAACAAAGTGGGGCCGTTTGCGATCTTCTGCATGATCTCCCGCACGTTCGCCGTCTACGGCGTTGAATACCTGAAACCGGCCGCCGCCTACATGGGGACCGCCATCTTCACGCTCTTCCTGGTGCTCTTGACGGTCTACCCGATAGGGATTTTTCTGCTGACCGGCCTGAACCCGTTCAAGTTCATCAGGAAGATGGCGAAGGTCGGCGTGTTCGGCTTCGCGATGAACTCGTCGGCGGCGACTCTGCCGATCAACATGCGCACGAACCTCGATGAACTCGGATGCAGCGAAGAGATAACGAGCTTCGTGCTTCCGCTGGGCATGACGATCAACATGAACGGAACCTCGATCATGCACATGGTGGCGGTGACGTTCATCGCAACGAGTGCAGGCATCCCGATAACGCCGGCCACGCTCGTCATCATGGCGGTCCTGACGATATGCGCAGCCGCGGGGACGCCGGCCATTCCGGTCGCAGGAACGACGATGATCTTCACCGTCATGGCCGGCCTGGGGTTTACGACCGAGGCGTGCCTGGTCGGCTACGCGCTGGTCGTCGCGATCAACCGCCCGGTCGAGATGTCGCTCCTCACGCTGAACGTCATCGGTGACGCGGCGGTCAACGTGATCGTGAACGCCAAAGAGGGAGCGCTGAACCGCGATGTCTACAATAGCTGACGGCAAGGAGGAGACGGCAGTGAACTACGTTACGGCAGAACGGATGAACTTTTTGCCCTTCTCCGGCATACGCAAGATGATGGAGAAGGCGACGAAGATGCAACAGGCGGGTGAGCGCGTGATCCACCTGGAGATCGGCCGTCCGGATTTTGATACGCCGGAGAGGATCAAGCGCGCAGCGGCCGAGAGCCTGGCTCAGGGACACGTCTTTTACACGTCGAATTATGGGACGCCAGAGCTGAGGACGGCAATCGCCGACAAGATGCGCGAGAAGAACCACGTGAGGTACGACCCGTCCGAAGTCCTGGTTACCGTCGGCGTCGGAGAAGGAACCTTTGCCGGCATGGCGGCGTTTCTGAACCCGAGCGACGAGGTCCTCGTCCCCAATCCGGTGTGGCTGAACTACATCCACGTTCCGGAATCCCTGGGAGCGGTTCCATCGACGTACAGCCTCAAGGAGGAAAACGACTATCAAGTGGACTTCGCGGAGCTCGAGAGCAAGATAACGAGCCGAACGAAAATGCTGGTCATCGTTGATCCCAGCAACCCGACCGGAGGCGTTTTTTCGCGCGAAACCCTGGACCGCCTTGCCGAGACGGCACGGAAACACGATCTGCTGGTCCTGTCGGACGAGATCTATGAACGGCTCATCTACGACGGAGTGGAGCACGTGAGCATCGCTTCGCTGCCAGGAATGAAGGAGCGGACGATCACGTTGGGCGGCATGTCCAAAGCGTACTCGATGACGGGATGGCGCCTTGGCTATCTGTGCGCCCCGCGCGAGATCGTTCAGGCGTGCGTGCGCGTTCATCAATACACGGTGACGTGCGCGCCGTCGTTCGTCCAGGATGCGTCGGTCGTCGCCCTTCGCGAATGCGACGAGGACGTCGAGGCGATGCGCCGCGAGTATCAAAGGCGCAAGGATTACGTCGTCAAGGCGCTCAACGCGATCGACGGCCTGAGCTGCAACAATCCGAAGGGCGCGTTCTACGTTTTCGTCAACGTCAAGAGCTTGGGCCGCTCGTCCGCCGAGGTCGCCGAGTACATGCTCGACCACGCAAAAGTGGCGCTGGTTCCGGGAAGTGCGTTCGGGTCGGAGGGTGAGGGCTACCTGCGCCTCTCGTATGCGGCCGCTTACGAAGAGCTCGTCGAGGCCTGTGAGAGGATCGAAAAGGCCGTCCAGGAGCTGCGGTAAGCCGTTGAGTGCCCGCTGATCCGCTCAGAAAAAAATCAGCCTGACGAAGGCCCCGCACCGATGCGTGGAGCACGCAACGGGATGTCGCGCGTGTCCTTGTCATTGCAGGCTATAATGAAGAAACGTGGGACGCTTCGTCCCAAGCCGTCGGGGAGGTGCGCGGGATGGATAAGCTGCGGGAGGATGCGCTGGAGATCGTGAGGCAGGCCATTGACGCCGTGCTGCCCGAAGCGGCGGTGAGAGAGGCGTTGGGGCGTGGAGAGCTCGCTGCCCGGCTGAGGGAGGCGGGGCGAGGACGGGTGGTGCTGGCCACCATCGGCAAGGCGGCGTGGCGCATGGCGAAAGCCGCCTCGGAGCTACTGGGAGACAGGCTGGCCGGCGGCGTCCTCATCACCAAATACGGCCATTCGCTGGGGGAGATGCGGGGCATTGAGGCCTTTGAGGCGGGGCATCCGGTGCCGGACGAGAACGCGGTCCAAGGGACGGAGGCGCTCCTGAGGCGCGTGAGGGGCCTGTCGCCGGAGGATACGGTGCTGTTCCTCGTATCGGGCGGCGGGTCGGCGCTCTTCGAGCTGCCGGCGGAGGGCGTGACGCTGGGGGACGTGGCGGGCGTGACGGGCCAGCTCCTGGCCAGCGGAGCGGACATCGTGGAGGTCAACGCGGTCCGCAAGCACCTGTCCGCCGTGAAGGGAGGGCGCTTCGCCGAGCTCTGCGCGCCGGCCCGCGTCCTGACGGTGGCCCTGTCGGACGTGCTGGGGGATCGTCTGGACAGCATCGCGTCGGGGCCGGCCTGTCCCGACGCCTCCACGTCGGAGGACGCCCTGCGCGTCGTGGAGAAGTACGGGCTGGCACTCCACCCCCGCCTCACGGAGGCCATGAAACGCGAAACGCCCAAAAAACTGGACAACGCCACGGCCGTAGCGGCGGGCAGCGTGGCGTCGCTCTGCGCGGCGGCGGGGAGGGCCGCCGCAGCCCTGGGCTACGCGCCGCTGCTCCTGACCTCCACGCTCTCCTGCACGGCGCGGGAGGCCGGCGCGTTCCTGGCCGCCGTCGCGCGGGAGGTGCGCGCCAGCGGTCGCCCCATCGCAGCGCCCTGTGCCGTCATCGCGGGCGGCGAGACCGTGGTGCGCGTGACGGGAAAGGGCAGGGGCGGACGCAATCAGGAGCTGGCCCTGTCGGCGTGCCGCGGCATACGGGGGCTTCGGGACGTCGTGGTCGTCTCCGTGGGATCGGACGGCACGGACGGCCCCACGGACGCGGCCGGGGGCATCGTGGACGGGACGACGGCGGAAGCGCTGGAGGCCAGCGGGATGGACGTCGAGGCGGTCCTGCGGGACAACGACGCATGGACTGCGCTGAAGGCCGTGGACTCCCTCATCATCACGGGCCCCACGGGGACCAACGTCAACGACGTCTCGTTCGCCCTGATGGGCTAGGGCCGCACCGCCGTGATGAGCGCACTGGCGGAGAGCCCCGCAAGGGCCGCCTCGTCCTCCGCGCTCAGGCTTCCCGCCTCCTGTCGAACGACGTCTGCATTGATCTCATGGGGCTTCGTCGGTCTGACGCTGACGTGGACGAACCCCGCCGCCTCAAGTTTTCGCCTATACTCTTCCGACGGAAGAGCTCCGGCGATTCACCCGCTCCAGGCCGTCTTGCTCCTGCGCAGCATCTCCGGAACGGGGCGCAGCAGCACGACGTCCGACACGCAGAAGCGGCCGCCGGGCGCCAGCACCCGAAACGCCTCGGCGAACACCGCGTCCTTATCCGGGGACAGGTTGATGACGCAGTTGGAGAGCAGCACGTCCACCCCGCCGTCGAAGATCGGGAGCGCCTCGATGTGGCCCTTCAGGAGCGTGACGTTCTTCAAGCCCAGCTTCGCGAGGTTCTTTCGGGCGCGGGCCAGCATGGCGGGGGTCATGTCCAGGCCGTAGACCTGGCCCGACGGCCCCACGTCCCGGGCTGCCAGGATCAGATCCAGCCCTGCGCCGCACCCCAGGTCCAACACGCGCTCCCCCGGCTTGAGGAGCGCCGCGCGGACGGGGTCCCCGCACCCGAAGGACTGCTCCGCCGCTTCCCCCGTCCCTGCGAGGTCCGCAGCACGGTAGTTGCCCTGAGTCATGTCCGTGACGGCATCGGGGTCCGTGCAGCACCCCGCTTCCCGTCCCTCGATGGCCGCGCTGTACGCCGCGCGCACCGCCTCCCGAATGTCCTCCACAGCAGCCCCTCCGTCCTTCCTCATGGGACCGCTCCTCAGGGCGGCCCCTACGCCTCCTGCCACGTCAGCGCCAACTCCGCAAAGGTCCCGGCCCCCGTCCAGAGCACGTCCTCGTTGACGGTGAACTTCGGGTGGTGATGGGGAAAGTCCAGCCCGCCGCCGAAGGTTGCGGGGTGCGAGAAGAACACGCCCGGCACCTTCTCCATGTAGAAGGCCATGTCCTCGCTCACCATGGCCGGCTCGTCGATGGGGCGAACGTGTTCCGGCCCCACGACCGCTCCCGCGGCGCGGACGAGCTTTTCCGTCATGCCGGGGTCGCAGACCACGGGGGGCGGTCCATACCTGAAGGCGACCTGAGCACTGCCGCGCATGGCTGCGGCGACGCCCTCGGCAATGGTCCGGATGCGGTCCTGCAACGAGCTGCGCGTCTCCTTCGAGAGGGAGCGGATGGTGCCCTTCATCGTGCAGGAGTCGGGGATGACGTTGGGGGCGGAGCCCGCCTGGAAGCTCCCCACGGTCAGCACGGCGGGGTCCAGGGGCGGCGTCTCCCGGCTGATGACGGTCTGGAGGGTAGCGTAGATCTGGCAGGCGATCGAGATGGGGTCCACCGAGCGGTCCGGCTGGGCCCCGTGGCCGCCCTTCCCACTCACCTCGATGGTGAAGACATCCGCCGCGGCCATGACGGCTCCTGATTTGAAGCCGATCTCGCCCGCATCGGCACCGTTCCAGAGGCTGCCCGTGTGCAGCCCGGCGATGGCGTCCACGTCCTCGAGGACGCCGTCCTGGATCATCGCCATGGCTCCCATCCCGATCTCCTCCGCCGGCTGGAAGATCAGCTTCACGGCGCCCCGCAGGTCCTCCCGATGCCGCCCCAGCAGGACAGCCGCCCCCAGCAACATGGCCGTGTGCGCGTCGTGCCCGCAGGCGTGCATCCGTCCAGGGTGCGCGGACGCGAAGGGCAGCCCCGTCGCCTCCGCGACGGGCAGGGCGTCCATGTCCGCGCGCAGCGCCAGCGTGCGCCCGGGCCGGGCACCCCGAATCATCGCGGTGACGCCGCTTTTCCCGACCCCCGTCCGGACCTCCTCGGCCCTCGCCTCCTTCAACCGCTCAACGACGAAGGCCGCCGTGTCCCCGACGTCGAACCCCACCTCCGGATGAAGGTGGATGTGCCGACGCCAGCTCACCATCTCTCCGTTCAGCTCCCGCGCCTCATCCCGAACGCTCACGCCCTCCATTGCAACATCCTCCACCTTTCACAAAATTCAGGTGAACTCAATTTTATATCATCCGGGGCAGATTGCCTCCTGCGTTCTATTGTATCTTGCGCGAATATGTTATAGAATTGTATATCCTGTAAAGGTGGCATGGCTTGCTTCGTAACGTTTTACGAATGCGGCGGTCGCGTTCGGCTGCAGGCTTTGCAAAGGGGGTGGAAATCATGAGCGACTGTATTTTCTGCAAGATCGCAGGCGGCGAGATACCGACGGACTTCGTCTATCAGGACGAGGACGTCGTGGTCTTTCGTGATGTTGCACCCCAGGCTCCAACGCATCTCCTGGTGATCCCAAGGTGTCACGTAGCATCTTCGGCCGAGGTGAAGGATTCGGCCGTCTGGGGCGTCCTGATGGGCGCCGCCGTGAAGGTCGCGCTCTCGCTTGGCCTTGAGAAGGATGGCTATCGTATGGTCATCAACACGGGAGAAGGAAGCGGTCAGACGGTACCTCACCTTCACATTCATCTGCTGTCGGGACGCAATTTCGGCTGGCCTCCGGGCTAGTCGGAGAAGAGGAAGGGGGGATCTGTTCATGACGACTGTCACCCGCAAAGAAGGAGAGAACATTGAGGATACGCTGAGGCGCTTCAAAAAGGAAGTGGCCAAGGTGGGGACTCTGCGTGAGGCCCGCAAGCGCGAGCACTACGAGAAGCCCAGCGACGCCAAGAAACTCAAGCGAGCTGAGGCGGCGCGGAAGCGCAAGAGCATGAGGCACAGGAACGCAGGTTAGTTTGCGTGTCGATGGGGGCTGAGGCCCCCATTTTTTCTTTTCGCGAAAGGAGAGTGTGATCGCGATGAAGCTGACGGATCGGATCGCGGCCGACCTGATGGCCGCCATGAAGGCGAGGGAGGAGAGGCGCCTCTCCTCCCTGCGGATGCTGAAGACGGAGCTGCAGAAGCTCGCGGCCGACAAGGGGCGCGACGCGGAGATCGCGGACGAGGACGTGCACGCGGTGATCCGACGCCTGATCAAGCAGCGCAGGGAGGCCGCGGAGCAGTACGCTGCCGGCGGAGCGCGGGACCGCGCGGAAGCGGAGCTGGCGGAGGCGGCGATCCTGGAGCCCTACCTCCCGGCCCAGTTGGAGGACGCAGCCCTGGACGAGATGGTCCGTCAGGCCGCCCAGGACACGGGAGCCTCCGGACCCCGCGACATGGGCAGGCTCATGAAGGCCGTGCTGGCCCTGGCGGCGGGCCGCGCCGACGGCGGGCGCGTCAAGGACCGCGTCACGGCGTACCTGAACCGTTAAGAGGGGCGCAGTCCATCTCCCGCCCGTTTCGTCAGGAGGCGCCCCAGGGCGCCTCCTTCATTATTGTCGCCTTTTTGTCGCTCTTTCGCCGCCGTCAGAGCCCCTTCCCGCCCTCCACTCGGAGACGGCGAGGCCCCCCAGGATCAGCACCGTCCCCAGAAGGGACAAAGGCGTCACGGGCTCTCCCAGGGCCAGGGCGCCTGCCGCCACGGCCACGACGGGGATCAAATAGGCGGAGACGCTGGTCCGCACCGGCCCCAGCGCCTCGACGGCAAAGTTCCACGCGAAGAAGCACAGGGCCGACGCCCCCAGTCCGAGGTAGAGGAAGGGGAGGAGAAACTTCGGCCGCGCCAGGAGGGCGAGGTTCGGTCTGAGGCCCAGGAACGGCGACAGGATCGCCAGGAACAGGACGCCGTAGAGGAAGATGCGCTGCGTCGCCTGAAGGGTGCTGAGGCCGAAGCCGCCGGCCCGCCGCACCAGCACGGAGTAGAGGCCCCAACTGGCGGCCGCTCCCAGGGCCAGCAGGTCCCCCAGAGGCGAGATCTGCATCCGGACCCCATTGAAGCTGATGAGGCCGATGCCCGTCATCGCGAGGGCAAAGCCGACGAAGAACCGCACCTGGAGCCGGTCCGAACGGTAGAAGAGGCGGTTCAGGGTCGCCGTGAAGAAGGGGGCGGCGGAGATGATGACCCCCACGTTGGAGGCCAGGCCGTACGTCAGGGCCGTGTTCTCCAGCAGGAAGTAGAGCACGATGCCGCAGAATCCCGCGACGGCGTAGGAGAGCTCCTCCGGCACCGTCCGGACCCGCGGGAGGCGGGGGGACGCCAGGAAGAGCGCCATCAGGCCCAGGACCATGCGGATCAGGATGACCTCCACCGGCCTGAAGTCCTCCAGGATGACCTTTGATACGATGAAGGTCGTGCCCCAGATCAGGATGCTGGTCAGCGCGGCGGCGTAGCCTGCGATGGCACTGTGCTTCATCTTCCCGCACCTCCGGCAGCCGTTGCCCTCCTGCGCTCCACCCTTCCAAACCTCATTGCGCTCCGTCCCCCCTTCAAAAATAAGGCCCGCGTTCGGCCGGAGCGGAGCGCGAGCCGCATCAGCGTACGGGGGTATTATACGACGAATCTTCCCCTCAGCGGCGCGGGAACGCAGGGGGCAGGGAGGCCAGCAGCTCCTCGATGACGGGGTGTCCCGTCGCCGCCAGTTCCTTGACGGAGCACCCCCGCGCGGCGATCATGCCGTCCGCCATCAGCGCCACCTCGCGACAGAGCCCGGCCACCACCCTCAGGTCGTGGGAGATGAAGAGAAACGCCAGCCCCTGCTCGTCGCGGATGCGCTCGATCAGTTTCAGCACCCGCGCCTGCACCAGCATGTCCAGGCTGCTGACCGCCTCGTCAAAGACCACCACGCGCGGGTTCGGCGCCAGGGCGCGGGCGATACAGACCCGCTGGAGCTCGCCCCCGCTGAACTGCGAGGGGTACTTGTCCGCGTCCGTCGCCTTCAGCCCCACCTGCTCCAGCAGGGGGCGGGACCGCTCCACGGCCTCTCTCTTCGTCAGGCTGAAGAAGTTGCGCAACGGCTCCGCGACGATCTCCCCGGCGGTCATCCGCGGGTTCACGGAGTCCCGTACGTTCTGAAACACCGCCTGCACGCTGCGCCGAAACTCGGCGCGCCGCGCGGGAGAAGCCACGTCCTCCCCGAGGAACCGCACGGTCCCGGCGTCCGGGCGCTCCAGGCCCAGGATCACCCGTCCCAGAGTGCTCTTGCCGCACCCGCTGCGCCCCACAAGCCCCAGGGAAGCCCCCTCCGAAAGGTCCAGGTCCACGCCGCGCAGCACGTGCAGAGCCTCCGCCCGGGAGAAGAGCCCCCCGCGCCGGTAGGTGCGGCAAACGCCCTCTAAAGACAGAAGCGCGCTCATCGTTCGTCCCCTCCCTCCTGCAGCAGGCCAAGGCGCGCGCAGAGCGCGCGGTGCGCCTCCACCAAGGCGACCGTCACCGGATGCCGCGGGGAGCTGAAGATCTCCCCGACGGGGCGGGCCTCCACCACGGCGCCCTCCTCCAGCACCACCACGTCGTCGGCCACGCGGGCCACGACGCCGAAGTCGTGCGTCACCAGGAGGACCCCCATGTCCCGACGGCGCCGTGCGGCGTCGATCAGGTCCAGTACCCGTCGCTGGGCCACGGTGTCCAGGTCCGTCGTCGGCTCGTCCGCGATCAGCAGGCTGGGGTCGTTCAACAGGGCCAGGGCCAACATCACCCGCTGGAGCATCCCCCCGCTGAGCTGAAAGGGGTAGGCGCGGCATATTTTACCGGCGTCCTCAAGCCCGACCTCCCTCAGGGCAGCCTCGGCCCGCCCGCGCCAACCGAAGTCCCCTCCGTGGGCCGCCAGGGTCTCCCTGAAGTGGGAGCCGATGGAGAACAGGGGGTCGAAGCAACTGATGGGGTCCTGCAGGACCATGGCGATGCGCGTCCCGCGAAGCTCGCGGAGCTCCCTGGCGGGAAGGGCGTCGATCGGGCGCCCCTCGAAGCGGATCGCCCCCCCCGTGCGCCTCACGCCCTGTGGAAGCAGGCCCGGAACCGCCGTGCAGGAGAGCGACTTGCCCGATCCGCTGGCCCCCACCAGACAGGTGACGCGCCCGCGGCAGACCGCAAAGGAGACGTCCCGGACCAGGGGCCTTGCGGCTCGCTCCGACGTCTCGATCCGGAGGCCACGCACCTCCAACAGCGGCGCGCTCATGACTCTGCCTCCACGAAGTCGAAGTCGGACGCATCGCGCATGGCGTCGCCCAGCAGGTTGAAGGCCATGACACTGACGAAGATGGCCAGCCCCGGATAGAGCAGCAGTTGCGGCTGGGTCCAGAGGTACTGGCGCGCGTCGTTGATCATGCTGCCCCACTCTGGTGTCGGGGGCTGGACGCCGAGCCCCAGGAAGGAAAGCCCCGCCACGTGCAGCATCATGTGTCCGATGTCGAGGGTGGAGAGCACCAGCAGTTGCGGGGCCAGGGCCGGCAGGATGTGGCGCGCCACGATGCGCCACCGGCTGGTCCCGGCGACCCGCGCGGCCAGCACGAACTCGCGGTTCTTCAGGGAGATGACGATCCCCCTCACGATGCGGGCGTACCAGGCCCAGTGCGTGAAGAAGATCGCGACGATGACGTTCGTCAGCCCCGTGCCCAGCACCGCGACGAAGAACATGGCCAAGATGATCGTGGGGAAGGTCAGAAACACGTCACAGGTGCGCATGATGGCGGAGTCCAGCACCCCGCCGAAGAAGCCCGCGACGCTCCCGGCAAAGGTGCTGAAGGTCACGATGAGCAGCAGGATGAGGAAGACGGACCCCAGCGAAACGCGGGAGCCAAAGATCAGGCGGGACAGCACGTCGCGCCCCAGGTGGTCGGTCCCCAGCAGGTGTCCCGCGCTCGGCGGCAGCAGCTTGGCCGCCAGGTCCACCTCCTGCGGGTCCGGCAGCCCCATCCAGGGGCCCAGGAGCGCCGCCAGACCGATCAGGAGGAGCAGAGCCGCGGCCACCCAGAAGACCTTGTTGCGCAACAGTCGGGCGGTCATCGGGCCTCTCCTTCCAGTCGGACGCGCGGGTCCACCAGCGCGTAGAGGATGTCAACGCAGAGGTTGCAGAAGACGAAGATCACGGTCATCAGGAGGATGAAGCACTGGAGCACGGGGTAGTCCCGATTCAGGACCGACTGGACCGCGTAGCGTCCCAGTCCCGGCCAGGCGAAGACGTTCTCCGCGATGACGGCCCCTCCCAGCATCTCCCCCAGGTGCATGCCCGTAGCGGTGACGATGGGGATCATGGAGTTCTTCATGACGTGCGCCCACACCACCCGCCGCTCCGTCAGGCCGCGGGCGCGGGCGTAGAAGACGGAGCGGGAACGCATGTGCTCCAGCAGGTTCGCCCGCAGGAAGCGGACGTTGACGGCGATCGACATGGCCGACAGCGTGATGACCGGCATGACCAGGTGCGCCGCGCCGCCGCGCCCCATAGGGGGCAGCCACCCCAGCTTGACGGAGAAGAGGTACAGGAGCAGGTAGCCCAGCCAGAAGCTCGGCATGGAGACCCCGACGAAGGCCAGCGCCCGCGTGAGGTGGTCGGCCAGCCGGTCCTTGTAGAGCGCTGCGGCCACCCCCAGGGGAACGCTGACCAGGAGAGTAAAGAGAAGCCCCCACCCGGCCAGCGTCAACGTGGCGGGAAGGTAGTATAGCACCTCCTGGAGCACCGGCTTGCCCGTCACGTAGGAGCGGCCGAAGTCCAGCCGGACGGCCTTCGCGGCCCACGCAGCGTACTGCTCCGCGATCGGCCGGTCCAGTCCCAGCTCGCGCCTCGCCTCGGCCAGAGCCTGCTCGGTGGGGGGGATGTTCGACATCCTCAGGTAGGCCATGGCCGGGTCTCCTCTGGCCAGCCTCAGGACGAGGAACACCAGGATCGAGACGCAGATCAGGATGGGAATCAGGACGAGGAGGCGCCTGACGATGAAGCGGAGCATCGCGGGCCGCCTACTCCCAGGACATCGCGTCGAAGGGCACCGAGTTCACGAAGGCGGGAAATTCGACGCCCGCCAACCCCTTCCTGTACACCTTCACCAGCGTCTTGTAGGAGATGGGGAAGTAGACGGCCTGGTCGTGCAGGGTGGTCAGGATGTCCCTGTACAGCGCGGACCGTTCCGCGTCCGTCGTGGCCCGAAGCGCCCGACCGATCTTCTCGTCGAGCTCCTTCTTCATCGGCAGGCCGGACTGGGCCTGACAGTCCGCGTGGGCAGGAACCCGCATGGAGGCGCACATCGCGTGGGGCTCATAGGGGGCGCCCCAGGTGTCGTTGAAGATCATGCCGAACTCCCCGTCCTGCTGGCGCTTGAAGTAGGAGTCGCTCTCCTCCCCGATCAGGCTGACCCGAATCCCGGCCTTCCCGAGGTTGGACTGCACCACCTCGGCGATCGTCTTCTGCACGGCGTCGCTGCCGATGAAACAGAGGTCGAACGCCAGCTCCTGGCCGTCCTTTGAGCGGTAGTCCCCCTCCTGCTTCCAGCCGGCTTCCTCCAGGAGCGCCTTCGCCCTTTCCAGGTCGTACTCGTAGGGGACGAGCCCCACGTTGCAGTAGGGCATGGCCGTGCTGAAGAGGAAGGGCGCGGGGGGCTCCACCTCCAGGAACACCCCCTTGACGATGGCGTCGCGGTCGATGGCGTGCTGAACGGCCCTGCGCACCGCCAGGTCCCTGCCCGCCCCCCTCGCGGAGTTGACGGCCAGGGTGCGGGTGGCCCTGGGGTTCGAGACGCCCGTCTCGAAGCGTCCCGTCGTCTCCAGGCGCTTGAAGGCCTCGAGGCTGATCTGGGCAGCCCCCTGACCGCTGGCCCCGAAGATCAGGTCCAGGTCCCCCGTCTCGAGGGCCGCCACGCGCGACTCCCCCTCCGGGACCACCTTGACCAGCACCTCCGCAAGCTCAGGCTTCCTGCCCCAGTAGGACTCGTTGCGCTTGAACAGGTCGTACTCCCCCTTTCGGCCCTCGGCGTGGACCCACGGTCCCGTTCCGACGGGGGCCTTGATCCCCCTGGCCGTGCCCCCGTCCGCCCCGAACTGCGCGGGGCTCAGGAAGCGGAAGGGGCGGATGAGGGAGAGGTCCGCCAGGGTCGGCCCGTAGGCGTCCTTCAGGACGAGGCGCAGCGTGTGTTCGTCCGCCGCCTCCGTCCCCTCGATCTCCCCGGTCAGACCCAGCCATTCATGGCGTCCCGCGTTGGCCATCACGGCGTCGAAGTTCGCCTTCGCGGCCCGTGCGTTCCACGGCGTCCCGTCGGAGAAGGTCACGCCCCTGCGGAGGTGAAAGGTGTAGACCTTGCCGTCCGGGGAGACCTCCCAGCTCTCGGCCAGGCAGGGCTCGATCTCGCCGGACCCGGCATAGCGGACCAGCGGCTCGTAGATCATGTCCTGAGCGTACATCTGGTTTGGAGAGTACTGGTGCGGATTCAGGTCCCCTCCCGCGTTGCCGCCCCACGAGTAGACCAACCTTGACCTCTCCGCCGCGCCGGACGCCCCGCAGAGCGACAACAGGCACAGCGCGCAGAGCCACCTCGCAAATTGCCTCATAGAAAAATTCCTCCATCGTTAAATCAATTGAGCCATCGGGATTCCCAAGTCGGTGCCCCCGGCGAAGCCTTTCTCAGTAGAGGATATGGTAACATATTTTATGATAAAAATAACACTAAGGCGTTCCCATAGACGAAGGGCCGGTCCCCGGGGGGGCCGGCCCTCCGTGCCGCGCACGAGGCAGCGTCGCTTACTTGAGCGTCCCCATCGCCGCGTGGGCTGCGGCCACGCGTGCCACGGGCACGCGGAAGGGCGAGCAGCTGACGTAGCTCATGTGGATCGAGTGGCAGAAGGCGATGGAGGACGGGTTGCCGCCGTGCTCGCCGCATATCCCCACCGAGAGCCTGGGGGCAACGCTCCGGCCCTTCTCCACCGCGATCCGCATCAGGGCGCCCACGCCATCCCGGTCCAGCTCGCTGAAGGGGTTCTCCTTGAACACGCCCTTGTCGATGTACTGGAACAGGAACTTGCCCTCGGCGTCGTCCCGCGAGTAGCCGAAGGTCGTCTGGGTCAGGTCGTTGGTTCCGAAGCTGAAGAACTGCGCGTACTCGGCCAGCTGGTCGGCCACGAGGGCCGCGCGCGGCACCTCGATCATCGTCCCGACGAGGTAGGTGAAGTCCGTCCCGGAGGCCT
>NZ_CALHIQ010000058.1 GCF_938030725.1 uncultured Fretibacterium sp.
TGCCGTTCCACCCCTCCACGCCGCGGCGCGCTCCTCGGCGGCCCGCCGCTGGTCGGCCAGCCGCTCGGCGAGGCGGCGCTCGATGTCGCTGGGCGCCCCATCGCCCGCGACTTGCGGTGTCCCCGCTGTTTCCTCCCTCTCGATCTCGAGGGCGAGCTTCAGGCTCTCGTCGCGCTCCCTCTCCCGCCGCTCCATCGCCTTCTTGATGTTGTCGATTCCCCTCAGTCCGGGCATGGCCCTATCGTCCCTTTCAGCTTGTGCTGCCTTCACCGACATTATACTCGACGGGAGGCGGATCGATGTTCTCCCAGAGGCGCACCGCGTGCCGCAGGGCCTTTCTGCTATAATGAGGCTGCATTTCAAGCCGGAGGAGGGGAGCTCAATGAGCGGTTTTAGCTGACGCATCGACGGAGGATGCACGGGCTGCATTTCGTCGGGCTCCCCTGTCCTTTAATCCCCCCCTGATCACCCTGCCCGCAGTTCCAAGTTCCCAATCCATCGATCCTTCGTCGTTTTTGCCCGCCCTGCCCGACATCTGGCTGTGCACGCCCTCGTTGCGGCTGGCTGCTTGTCGACGGATGGATGATGGGAAAGTGGAATAAGCCTCCGGCGCGTCCTCCCACGGGGACGCGCGGTGCGCTGCGGCTTGCCCGAATAGGAAGGCGGCTCGCCGTTTCGACGAGGCCAAAGCGAGAGAAACGTTGCGAAAGGTCACAAGAGAAATGACGAAGATACGGAAAGGAACGAAAACCATGCTCAAGACGTTTGGAAGAGTTTTTGCCCTCTGCGCTCTGCTCCTGGCTGCCCCCGTGGCGGAGGCCGAACCCCTCGACGCCTTCAAGGACCTCGAGGGCACGCTGGACATCGCCGGAGGGACGGCCCACATCCCGGTGATGACTCAGGCGGCCCAGGACATCATGACCTTCAACCCGAAGGTCCGCATCACCGTCGCAGGCGGCGGCAGCGGCGTCGGGGTCAAACAGGTCGGCGAGGGGCTCGTCGGCATCGGCAACACGGGCCGTCCCCTCAAGGAGAAGGAGGTCGAGCAGTACGGGCTCAAGACCTTCCCCTTCGCCATCGACGGGGTGGCGCTGGCGGTTCACCCGGACAATCCGGTCAAGAGCTTGACGGGGGAGCAGGTGGCAAAGATCTACACCGGCGAGATCAAGGACTGGAAGGACCTGGGCGGAGAGCCTGGAGCCATCGACGTCTACGGACGCGAGGACGGCAGCGGCACGAGGGAGACCTTCACCGATAAGCTGCTGGGCAAGGCGGAGCTGGCCCCTACGGTCAACGTCGTGAGCTCCAACGGCGCTATGAAGACTGCCATCGCTCAGGACCCGCGGGCCATTGGCTACGTGGGCATCGGACACCTGGACCAGACCATCGCCGGGGTTGCCATCGACGGGCACGTCCCCTCTCAGGAGAACGCGGCGTCCGGTGAGTACCCCGTCGTGCGCCAGCTCTTCATGAACACCAAGGGCGACCCTTCGGGCCTCACGGCGGCCTTCATCGACTACATCTACAGCGACGCGGGGGCGAAGATCATCGAGAAGAGCGGCTACATCCCCATCCCCAGGCCGGGGAAGTAGCGCCGTGCGCTGCGGAGCCGTTCGGGGCGGGGACCGGGAGGTCCCCGTCCTTCTGCGCGCCCTGGCGCTCTCCGTGTCGGGCCTCCTGGGGACCGTCATCGCCTTTATCCTGATCTCAGGTCTCGCCGCCCTGTCGGAGGGGCGAGGCCTGGCCCTCCTGGGGAGCCTCTGGAACCCGGCGGGGGGCCGCTTCGGCATCCTGCCCATGGTCCACGCCTCAGTCCTGCTGGCGCTCTCCTCGCTCCTCCTGGGGTGGTTCCTGGCGCTGGGCTGCTGCTGTATGCTGAACGGCATGGCGCCGCGTCCCCTCGCGTCCCTCCTGATGGGGTGTTTGAGGCTGATGACGGCGGTGCCCACCGTGGTCTACGGCTTCGCCGCCGTCTTCGTCCTCGTGCCGCTCATCCGCGGGGCGCTGGGAGGGACGGGCTTCTGCTGGCTGGCGGCCTGTCTCGTCCTGACGCTTCAGGGCCTGCCCACCATGACCTTCGTCATGGACGGCGAGGTTCGAAGCCTTGTGGCGCAGACGTCGCTGACCGCCGCCGCCCTGGGCATGACGCCCCTGGAGTGCCTGAGCCGCGTCGCCCTGCCCCTGGCGAAGCGCTCCATGCTGTCCGCCGCCGTGCTGGGCCTGGGCCGTGCGCTGGGAGACGCGCTGATCCCCACGATGCTGGCCGGCAACGCCATCCAGTTCGCCCTCTCGCCCCTGAGCTCCATGCGGACGCTCACGGCCCACATCGCCCTGGTCCTGTCGAGCGACATCGGCGGCGGCGAGCACCTGTCGTTGCTCCTGGCGGGGGCGCTGCTCCTCCTGGCCTGTGCCGCGTTCAGCCTGGTGGCCCGGCGCCTGTCCCGGGAGGCGTCGGGGGACGTCAGGCCATGAGGGCGCGCTTTCTTCGGGAGAAGCTCCTGCTGGCCCTGGGGTGGACCGCGATGCTGGGGACGGTCCTCTCCCTGTCGGGGCTGGTCCTCTTCCTGCTGGTGCGGGGGCTCCCCGCAGTGAACCTGAGGCTGTTCTTCGGCAGCACACCGCCACTCGATGCGATCCTCGCGGTCCGGCCCGTGTGGGGCGGCATCTGGCCCGCGGCTGCGGGGACGCTGTTCCTGCTGGCCGTCACGATGTCCCTGGCGTTGGCGCCGGGCCTGGCCTGCGGCGTCTACCTGGCCTGCTTCGCGGGGCGCAGGGAGAGGGACTGGATCGGCGGGTGCGTGGACGTGCTGGCGGGGGTCCCCTCCATCGTGATGGGGCTCTTCGGCCTTCAACTGATCATCCTGCTGCGCCGGACGTTCCTGCCGCAGGGGACCACCTGCCTGCTGCTGGCGGCCTTCTGCCTCGCCGTTTTGGTCCTGCCCGTGCTGGTGACGTCGGTCCGGGCCGCCCTGGAGGCGCTGCCCCAGGGGCTGACGCTCACGGCCAGCGCCCTGGGCATGACGCGGGGACAGGCCGTCCTGCGCCTGCTCTTGCCTGCGGCTGCGCCCGGGGTCCTGGGCGGGGTCATCCTGGCGATGGGGCGCGCCATGGAGGACACGGCCGTCATCATGCTGACGGGGGCCGTGGCCAACGCGGGGCTGCCCGCAGGGCTGACCTCCAAGTTCGAGGCGCTCCCCTTCAAGGTCTACTACACCGCGGCGCAGTACTCGGGGCCGGAGGAGCTGGCTCAGGGGTTCGGCACGGCCTCCGTCCTGCTCCTGCTCTCCGCGGCGCTGATCCTGGGCGCGAGTGCGCTGCAGGGGCGCCTGACGCGGCGCTGGCGGGGCGCGGCCGGGAGGGGAGGGATCGGATCGTGAGCGACCTCTCGTCCTGCGCGGAACTCCGCGGCCTCGCCGTATCCTTCTTCGGGCGGCGGGTGCTGAAGGGCCTGGACCTTCGCTTCCCGGCGCGAAGGATCAGCGTCATCCTGGGGCGGTCCGGGTCCGGGAAGTCCACGCTGCTGCGCTCCATCAATCGGTTGAACGAGTGTTTCGAGGGGTACGAGGAGGAGGGAGAGGTCCGCGTCCTGCTGGGCGGGGCGATGCGCCCCACGCGGGGGGACGGCGCGCCCTCCCCGCACGAGCTGAGGCGCCGGGTGGGCATGGTCTTTCAGTCCCCCAACCCCCTGCCGATGAGCATCCGGCGCAACCTGACCCTGCCGCTCGAGCTGGCGTCCCCCGCGCGGCCGTCGAGGCAGGAGGTTCGGGAGACCCTCCAAAAGGCCCTGGAGCGGACGGGCCTCTGGGACGAGGTGCGGGACCGGCTGGACGCCCCCGCAGCCTCCCTCTCCGGCGGGCAGCAGCAGCGCCTCTGCCTGGCGCGGGCGCTGGCCCTGGGGCCGGAGCTCCTGCTGCTGGACGAGCCGACCTCCTCCCTGGACCGGGCCGCGGCGGCGCGGATCGAGGACATGCTCCTGTCCATGAGGGACCGCGTGTCCATCGTCCTGGTGTCCCACAGCCTCACCCAGGCGCGCCGACTGGCGGATTTCGCCGTCGTGCTGGCCGAGGGGCGCCTGCTCCGGACCTTCGACGCCCCGTCCCTGGAGGCGGCCATCGACGACGGCTCCCTGGTGCGCGAGGTCTTCTGATGTGGAGCGGGCCTGCGCGTAACGCGCAGGCCCGCAGGGCGGTTCTTCTCCGGATTTTAAGCGCGCGCGCCCTTGCCCGACCGCTGGATCGCGTCCAGGATGCCGTCGAGCCAGGGGCCCTCCAGGTCCTCGACCCGTCCCCGGTCGCAGAGCTCCGCAAAGCGCGGGTCCATGGGGATGTGGGCCACGGCGCCGACGCCAAGGGCCTTGGCCTCCTCCTCCGCGTGGCCGCGGCCGAAGATGTGGTGTCGCTTCCCGCAGTCGGGGCACTCGAAGTACGCCATGTTCTCCACGATGCCCAGGACGGGGATCTTCATGAGGCGGGCCATGTGGAACGCCTTCTTCACGATGAGCCCCACGAGCTCCTGAGGCGAGGTCACGACGACGATGCCGCTCACGGGGAGGGACTGAAAGACCGTCAGGGGGACGTCGCCCGTTCCGGGCGGCATGTCCACGAACAGGCAGTCCAGCTCCCCCCAGTCCACGTCCTCCCAGAACTGGGTGACCGTCCCCGCGATGACGGGCCCCCGCCACACGACGGGGTCCTCCTCCCGCGGCAGGCAGAGGTTCATGGAGATGACCTCCGTGCCGTCCCGCGTGACGGCGGGGAGGATGGCCTTGCCATCGGAGAAGACCTTCTCGTGGAGGCCGAACATCTTGGGGATGGAGGGGCCGGTGATGTCCGCGTCCAAAATTCCCGTCCGCATCCCCCGTCTTCTGCCCCCTGAGGCCAGGAGGGCCGTCACCAGGGATTTGCCGACGCCGCCCTTGCCGCTGACGACGCCCACCACGCGCGCCACCCTGTTCTCCCGTTTCGTCGCCGCCTTTGCCGCTGGCGCCGCGCAGCCCGCGGCGCAATGATCGCAGTTGTGATCGCAGTGCTCGCTCATGTGACCTGCTCCTTTGCTGTTCCCCCGCCGCCGCGCCCCGAATCCAAAGGCCGGATTCAAAGACGAGGGCGGCTTCGTCAAAACGGACATCTCATATTATAATATAAGCGACCTGCGCCGCGTGGGCGGCGGGGTGCTGCCATCCTTAAACGTTTCAATTTTCTGGAGTTTGTTTTGGAGAGGGAGGGAATCTGTTGTGAGAAAGTTCCTGTGTGCGCTGTTGGCGTTGGCG
>NZ_CALHIQ010000059.1 GCF_938030725.1 uncultured Fretibacterium sp.
CCGTCCGGGACACGCCGGGCCGGAGCCGTCCCCATCGGGGAGGCCTGGGCCGCGGCAGGTCCGGGACGGGGCCTCGGACGCCTCGAGACGGTTTCAGGGGCGTCCGGCCAAAACTCCGACCGAACCGGCAAAGCGCCATATCCCATCGTTCCGACTTCGTCGTTTTGTTTCTACGCAACTCTACCATTGAGCTACCCGGCCTCCCGGCCGGAGCGGGATTCGAACCCGCAACTTCAGCCCTGCGCTCTGCCTTTGAGCTATCCGGCCTCCCGACCGGAGCGGGATTCGAACCCGCAACCCCAGGATTCCTCGCGGCGGCTCAGCGGAACGCCCAGGAGCAGTGCTCAAGGGCGCCGCCGGACTTTTTTGAGGTCCCCCGACGCGCTGAATACAGGATAACCGATCGGGACAAAAAGTTCATTCAAAAAAACTTGCGAACTTTGGGATACGCGGGGGGAGGCGGCGTGGTATGCTGAAAGGAAGGGCATAAAGGTCCCATTTCAGGACGAAGGGGGGAAGGGGATGCGTTTTTCGGAACTTGTCAAAAGCCTGGATCGGGCGCGCCACTATCTTCGGGATTTCTACCTGTTCGGCTACCGGACCCGCGAGGAGTACGAGACGGGGCGGAGCTACGACAACGAGCGCCGACGCATTGAGAGCTGGCTTGGCGACTCGATGCGCCGCACCCCCGCGCCAGGCGGCCGCGCCGTCTCCCTCTGCCTGGACGCCGCGGACGAGCCACGCAACCCGCTCTACGCCCTGTGGGCGACCAAGAGCTTCACCCGAAACGACATTCTGCTCCACTTCCTGCTGCTGGACCTCCTGAGTGGCGTCGGCCCCCTCGCGGCGGACGAGGCGGCCGACGCCCTGGCGGAGCGCTGGGGCGAGGTCTTCGGGGCCGCGACGGTGCGCCTGAAGCTGAAGGAGTACGCGGAGCTGGGGCTTGTGGAGGAGGTCGATTCGGGGCGCCGCCGGCGGTACTGCCTCGCGCCCCTGTGCGCGGAGGACCTGGACGAGGACCTGCTGGAGGCCGTCGATTTCTTCACGGAGGCGGCTCCCTTCGGGCAGCTCGGCGCCCGCATTCAGGACGAGTTGGGGCGGGTCAACGTCCTCTTTCGCTTCAAGCACGACTTCCTCGTCCACACGCTGGACGACGCGGTCCTCCTCACCCTGCTGACGGCCGCGACCGAGAGCAGGGGGGTCGTCCTGAAGCTCCGCGACCGCACCGTCTCCGGGACGCCGGTCAAGGCCCTGTTCGGACTTCAGAGCGGGCGGCGCTACGGCGTCCTGCATCGGGGCGAGCGTTTCACCCTGATCCGACTGGACCGCGTGGATTCGGCGCGGTTGGGGGAGTTGAACCCCGATTTCGAGGTCAAGCGGCAGGCCTTCGACGCCCTCCTTCCCCGCCTGTGGGGAGCCAGCCTTCCCTACCCGCTTCGAGAGGAGCGGGTGCGCATGGTCTTGACCACGGAGGGACGACGGGAGCGCTACGTGGCAGAGCGCCTGAAACGAGAGGGGCGCGGGGGGAGTGTGACGGAGCGACCCGACGGGACGATCGTCTACGAGCGCAGGGCGTCGGACTCCATGGAGATGCTTCCCTTTCTGCGGACCTTCACGGGACGGATCCTGAGCCTGAGGGGTGACAACCGGCGGATGCTGCGGCGCTTCCACGACGACCTCCGCCGCATGGAGGCGCTCTACTCCCTCCCCGGCAGCGGGGCTGCCCTCTGCAGCCCGATGCCGAAGGAGGGGCCGGTGGTGAAGGCAGCAACGACTCGCATCGGCCCGAAAGGGGGTGCCGCAAGCGACGACGGCACGCGATGCGGGGCAGCGGACGCGCTCTTTCACGAGGCCTTCGGGCGCTACTACGTCATCGGGGCCCGGCTGCTGGAGCGGGCCGACCGGGAGGGCCCCTTGACCCCGGAGGCAATCCGACGGGACGTCGCCCGGTGGGGGTTCGCCGAAACCTCCACCCTGCTTCTCCCTCCCCTGGCGGAGGGGGAATGGCCGCTCTTTCGACGGGGGACCGGCCGCTCCTTCATCCCCCGCCTTCGCTCCGTCCGCCGCCCGCTCTCCACGCTGGAGCGGCGGTGGCTCGCCGCGCTGCTGGAGGACGAACGGATGGGGCTCTTCCTGGAGCCGGAGGCCCTGCGCCGCGCGAGGGACCAGTTGGCTGGGGCAAAGCCGCTCTTCCAGGCCGCAGACCTCTGCGCCTTCGACCGCTCCCGCGACCCCGACCCCTTCCGGGACGAGGGGTACCGCAGCGTCTTTCGCACGGTCCTGACGGCCCTCCGGGAGGGGCGGCTCCTGTGGGCGCACTTCACGTCGGGACACGGGCGCAAGGTCCGCGGGAACTTCCTGCCCCGAAGGCTTCAATACTCCCTGAAGGACGACCGGTTTCGTCTCCTGGCCCGGCGCGCCGACCCGGGGCGGCCGGCCTGGGAAGAGACGATCAACCTGGCGCGCATCCGGTGCGCCGTCCTCGGCACGAGGTACGCCGCAGCCGAGGCCGCAGTCCGTCCTTCGGCGCGGACGGAGCCGGTCGTGCTGCTGCTGACGGAGGAACGGCAGGCCATGGAGCGGGCACTCCTGCACTTCGCCAGCTTCCCCTGCCGCCCCCAAACCGGGCCCGATGGGGCGCGCCTGCTCCACATCCTCTACAACGCCCAGGACGAGAAGGAGC
>NZ_CALHIQ010000060.1 GCF_938030725.1 uncultured Fretibacterium sp.
TGGGGCTGGGGGTGTCGAGCGTCGTGGGCCTCTTTGAGGCGGTCGCCGCGGGGCTGACGATCATCGTCGCCTTCCAGTCGCTCATCCTGGACATGGCGGGCAACGTCGGAACCCAGTCCCTCGCCGTCACCATCCGCGTCCTGATGGACGACCAGTGTACCGGGCGGCAGAAGCTCTACCTCGTCGCGAAGGAGGCGAAGATAGGGCTCTGTAACGGGCTGATCCTGGGGTGCCTCTCGATCCTCTTCATCGGTCTCTACCTCCTCCTCGTCAAGGGAGAGGCGGCGCACTTCGCGTTCTCGATCTCGCTCTGCGCCGGGGCGGCTTTGGCTCTCTCCATGTCCCTGTCCAGCATCTCCGGGATCCCCATCCTCTTCAAAGGGCTTGGCGTGGACCCGGCCGTGGCGTCGGGGCCGCTCATCACGACGGTCAACGACCTGATTGCCGTGGTGGCGTACTACGGGCTGGCCGGGGGACTCCTGCGCGGTTTTTTGGGGGGCTGAGGCCGCTTTTGCCTGACAAAGGGCCCGCAGGCCAAAGAGCGACGTCCGGCTCCCAGAGAGCCGGGCGTCGTTGTCGCTTCAGGCGTAGCGAACGTCCTCGCTCTGAGTGGCGGTGGCCCCCTGGGGAGACGGCTTGCCCCTGGCGGCGAAGAGGACGCTGACGAGGATCAGGGCCGCGCCGGCGTAGCCTCTGGCGTCCAGCGTTTCTTTTAGAAAGAGGAAGGCGAGGAGCGCGGAGAACACGGGCTCCATGGCGAAGAGCAGCCCTGCGTGCTCCGGCGTCGTGTACCTTTGGGCCACGGGCTGAAGGACGAAGCCGAAGGCGCTGCAGAGGAGGGCGAGCCCTAGGACCGCGGCCCACTGGACGGCGTTCGCCGGCCAGGCGGGGTCCTCCAGCAGGAGGGAGGCCGCGAACCCCAACAGGGCCGCGAAGGCGAGCTGCCAGACCCCCAGGAGAAGCCCGTCCTCCTGGCGTGTAAAGACGTCCGTCAGGAGGATTTGACAGGCGTACAGCAGGGCTCCGCCCAGGCAGAGGAGCTCGCCCCATTGCAACGTCATGGCGTCCCGAAGGGTCAGGAGGCCAATGCCGGCCATCACCGCAGCCGTCCCGACCACGGTAGCGGCGTCAGGGACCCTCCGCCGGAAGATCGCCTGGAGGAGGGGGACGAACACGACCGTCGCGCTGGTCAGGAACCCCGCTGCGGAGGCCGAGGTGGTCCTGAGCCCGTACATCAGGAAGGCGAAGAGCCCGAACAGGAACAGCCCCAGGATCGCTCCGTGCCGGAGGGTGCGTGACGTGGTGCGGCGAAGCTGCCGCGAGAAGATCGGCGCCACCGTCAGGAAGGCGATGCCGAAGCGCAGAGCGATCATTGAAAGGGGAGGGATTCCCTCAAGCCCCATCTTCATCAGGAGGTAGGAACTCCCCCACGCCATGGCCACCAGCCCCAGCGCTGCGTCTGCCCTCTGCTGCGTCCAGCGGATTCCCCGCTGTCCTGCCACAAAACTCGTCAGCGTCCTCATGCTCATCGCTCCTTTTGCCCTGAAACGACCAAAAAAGCCCGGACTGCGGGCCCCTTTCCACGTTCTCCTGCACCGGCGGGCTCGGAGGACCCGTGCGCTTATCCTTAAGTTTTATGATAGGGGACGGCTTGTTATTTTGAAATAGAATGTTTATACTGCCTAACAATACATCGTGTAATGGGTGAGGCCATGGAATCGACGTTCAATCGTTACGAGGTGTTTCTGAAGGTGGCGGAGCTCGGCAACATCACGCGGGCTGCGGAGGCGCTGAACTACACCCAGTCCGGGGTGAGCCACTCCATCGCGGCCCTGGAGAGGGAGGCGGGGTTCCCCCTGTTCCTGAGGGGCAGCGGCGGCGTCGCGCTGACGGAGCGGGGGCGGCGGCTCCTCGCTCCCGTTCAGGAGCTGGTGAACCGTCAGCGAAACCTGGCCCAGGCCATTCACGAAATCAACGACGTGGTCTGCGGCACGCTGCGCCTCGGCACCTTTACGAGCGTGTCGGCCCAGTGGCTCCCCTGGATCATCAGGGACTTTCAAAGAAGCTGCCCCGGAGTGGAGTTCGATCTGCGGGCGGGGGACTACGACGAGATTGGCGATTGGATCCGGCGGGAGAAGATCGACTGCGGGTTCCTCTCTGCGCCTGTGCCGGAAGGGCTGTCCTTCCGGCCCCTGAAGGAGGACCCCATGAAGGTGATCCTCCCCCAGGGGCATCCCCTTGCGGAGCGCGAAAGCCTGACCCTCCCGGAGATCGCGCAGGAGCCCTTCATCATCCCGATGAAGGGCTCGGACAACGACATACAGGCGTTGCTGCGCCGGTCGGGGGTTTCCGTGCGCGTCCGCTACGCGCTGAACGACGAGTTTTCCGTCATGTCCATGGTGGAGCACGGGTTCGGCGTCAGCATCATGCCGGAGCTGATCCTGCGAAACTTCCGCTTCAACCTTCTGAGCCGGGACCTCTCTCCCGAAGCGCACCGGACGCTGGGCATTGCGTCGTTGCCTTCGGAGAGGGTATCCGTCGTGGGGCGAACCTTCATCCGATACCTGTCGGGGCCCGCTGTGGACCTGCTGAGGCTGTAGGCGTGGCGAGGGCCGCGCGTCATGCGGCGGGGTTCACGTGGATCATGATGTGCTTGACTCCGGGGAAGCGCTGCTCCACGCGGAGGTGGACGCGTTCCGCCACGGAGTGGGCCTTTCGGAGGGACTCGTCGCCGTCCACCGCGATCTCGAGGTCCACGTAGACCCTGTTGCCGAAGCGTCTGGTGCGGAGCAGGTCGACGCGCACCACGCCTTCCTGTGCGGCGATGAAGTTCTCCAGTTCCCGGTCGTAGCTCCTGCCGCAGGAGGTGTCCAGCAATTGCCCCAAAGCGTCCCGGGTCGTCCTGAGGGCAACGGCTACGATCACGAGGCAGATTGCGACGCCGGCGGCGGGGTCCAGCGCGGGATACCCCATCCTGGCGCCGGCGATGCCGATGAGCGATCCGACGGAGGAGAGTGCGTCCGACCGGTGGTGCCATGCGTCCGCCATGAAGGCCGCCGAGTTGAGGTGCAGGGCGCAGCGCCGCGTGTACCAGTACATCGCTTCCTTAACGGCGATGGAGACGACCGCCGCCGCGAGGGCGATGAGGCCGGGGCTGCCGCGCCTCGCGTCGTTTCCTGACAGGAGGGCCTCAAGGCCCACCTTCCCGATCAGCCCTCCCGTCGCCAGCAAAATCAAGCCCAGGAGGAGGGCTGCGACGCTCTCAAATCGTTCGTGCCCGTAGGGGTGGTCGTCGTCCGCCGCCCGCTTTGAGAGGAGCACTCCGACGAGGGCGATGAGCGTGGCGAGGACGTCGGAGAGGGAGTGAGCCGCGTCCGAGACCATGGCGCTCGATCGCCCTGCGACGCCCGCAAACAGCTTGAACGCCGAGAGCGCCGCGTTACCGACGATCCCCGTCAGGGAGAGACGTCGGACGACGTCCCTCTCGTCATGGGGGCCTGCCCCCTTCCCTTTCGTCCCCGTTTCTCCGCTGACTGTCATATCAGAGCCTCCGTTCCGCCGCCCGTGCGGCTGTGTGATCTCTCCTCTATGGCACTCCGTTCGGGGTATCGGGATAGAAAGAGGCGCACCCGCGGAACGTTCGACACTGTCCCGCAGATGCGCCGGTTTTAACCGTGCTCTGCTGCCGCTCACTTCGCGGCCCGGCCCCATGCCCCCATCCAAACGGGGGCATCGCCTGCTCAGTTTGTACTGTCGACCTCGCATCCTACCCCATTCAAAGAGAAAAGGGCGAGGATGTAATGCAGTGCAAAGAGATTACTGACATTATATGGGTCCGCTTGCGATCCGTCAACGGCTGCTTGAAGCCCAACCCCACAGGAGGCAAAGTTCTTAGAACGCACGCTGGGTCAGGCTTACACGTTTTCTGCTGCACCTGACGGGCAGGATTGAAAGACCTGCCGATGATGCGCTTCATCCTCAATGAATCTGTCGCAACCTGCGGATCGGGTGGGAAATACCAGCCTTGACAGTCTCGAGGGGCATTTATAGAATGACAACGATTTAGACTTTACCAATAACGCTTCATTGAAGAAGGGGAATTGTCATTCGTTGCCATGATGCTGCGAAGCGGTGCGGCGGGTGCATGTGCCTCATTGTGCGGTGCATGGAAGACCGTGCTCCCTCTCTTCGGGGTGGCGTTTCTCCTTAATGGGAGAGGCCACATTGTTGCCGGGAACCTATGTGTAGGATCGCGAAGGCAAGCGGTTTGGCGTTCAAAGACGAAAAGGGAGGTTTTTTGAAGATGAAACGGACAGTACGGTTCTTCCTTTTGGCGGTCCTGTTGTTCTGTCTGCTGTTCCCCGCGGGGACGGCCCTTGCGGTGACGAAGGTGCAGATCGTGGAGTACAAGTGTCGGGTGTGCGACAAGCTGTTTTACAACTTCAAAGGGGAGAAAGTGAGCGATAATGAGCTTGCGAAACAGGATGAACAGCTCGCTAAACTGTCGCAGCTGGCCGAACGTGGGAAGCGGCTCGAGGAGTGCCGGGGAGGCTACAAGTCGCACGTCCTCGATAAAACACGCGAGGGCGAGGCCACGATGGAGTTCATCTCCAAGAACCTGCAGCGGTTCTTCATCGTGAAGGACAGCGGAACTCTGAACGGGTCTTTGATGGAGTGGGAGTGTTTCATCTGCAAAAAACCCTTCTACTCCCTGAACCGAGAAAACCTTAACATCAAGGAATGGGACGAGCAGCAGAATTACCTCTTTAATCTGAAAGGGCGCCCCATATACCGGTGCAAGGACGGCTATTACGGACATGTCTTCATGCTCAAGAAGGAGAGCAGCTGCAAGTCCGAGGAACTTGCTGTCGTCGTGAACGACTTGTACTGGTCCAAGTAGGCTGCCGAATCTTTGAGAGGTGAATGGTATGCGTTCGAAAAAACTTTACGCCGTGCTGATGATGTCGGTTTTGCTCACCGTCGTTGGACGGGAGGGCCAGGCCGCGCTCCCGCAGAACTACCAGGAGTTCAAGGCCCGCTATCAGCAGGAGGGCAGGACGCCGGAGGGTGCAGTGAAACTGTACTTTGAGGCCGTGTTCTGCTACATCGACGAGGCGACGCGGGCCGAGGGCTCGAAGATGCTGCGCTACGCCCTGCACTACGACAGGCCCATCGAACAGTCGTACAACCTGACCACGTTCGTGGAGCGCCTGAGGGACCCCGAGATGCACCACATCTTCCGCGGCTTCGCGGAAGGAACCTCGCCCGAGAACGATTACCGGATGTCGCCGGACAATTTCAATCTCGTCGTAGGCAAGAAGGTGCAGGAACAGGGATACCTTAGAGTCTTCCTGCAAAACTCCGGGGCCGACAGCCCCAGGTCCGTGTGGATGAAGGAGTTCGACGGCCTGTGGTACATGATCAACAACGCCGGCACCTATGTCCAGGTCCGCCCGCCCAAGGCCTTCATCGATCGCACGAAGAACGCGCACGACGCGGACTATGACGCCGCAGAAACGCCCAAGGAACAAAGCGAGGCCAATGCCGGCAACCCGTCGGAGGAGAATGAGCCTTCTCCAACCCCAGATCCCTCGGATAAGGGGGAATCGACTGAGAACGACGAGGGACTCGTCTTCAAGTAGGCAAGGAGAACCCGTGGTCACGGCTGCGGACTTGTCCGAAGCGAAAGGGGAAGTGCCGAGCAGGGGCACAACGGCGGTGCACCAAGTACCGGCAAAAGGGGACGGCCTGAAGGCCGTCCCCTTAGCTGTCGAAAAGGTCCAATCATAGTGGACCCCAAGTAAGATGGCGGTTCAGATTTTTAATGAAGAGCGTTCGGACACAGCGTTACCGGGAAGGTGATATTATCATTGATCAACGACAAAATTTTTCTCAACAAGCTTGACAAATCTTTGTAGCTGAGGTATTTTCTTCGAGTTGATTTTGCGTCTCAGTTTCAGTTGCGCTGAAGGAGGGGGAGAGCGTGAAGGGTCTGGACGAGGGTGCACCCCGCGACCTGCGAAGGAGCACGAGGCAGAAGAACCTGATCCTGCGGTGCCTTAGCGCCGCGAAGGGTGACCACCTGACGGCGGAGGCCCTTGCGGATCGCCTCAAGGCGTCGGGGACTCCGGTCAGCAAGGCGACGGTCTACCGCTTTCTGGCCGAGCTGGAGGAGGCGGGGCGCGTGCGGCGCTACCGCGGCCCCGACGGTGGCCCCGCCCTGATCGAGTACTCGGGCGACCCGACTGAGGGCGAGGAGGACTACCACCTTCTCTGCGAAACGTGTGGGACGATGCTCCACATCAACAGCGAGCCCCTTCGTGAGGCCTTCCATCGCTTTGCCGATGAGAACGACCTCGCGATCGACGAGAGTCGGCTCGTTCTCTACGGGAGGTGCCCCGGCTGCGTCAAGCGGGGGCGTGGTTGAATTGCGTTCCTGACGCAGCGGTTCCCGCAGGGGGCCGTGCGCGGGGCGCCGTTTGTTCCATTTTATTCTTAATTTTTTCTAGGAGGTTGCCGAGTTTGAGGATTTCAAGAACGTTTGTGGCGGGCCTTTGCGCCCTGGTTTTGGCGTTGGCAGCGGGAGGCGCCAGGGCTGAGGAGAAGAAGCTTTTGGTCGTGTGCAGCCTCTTCCCGCAGTACGACTTCGTCCGGCAGGTGGCCGGAGATCGGGCGGAGGTGCAGATGCTCCTGCCCCCAGGGGTGGAGAGCCACACCTTCGAACCCCGGCCGTCCGACGTCAAAACGCTGAACGAGGCGGACGTCTTCGTGTTCACCGGAAAGTACATGGAGCCATGGGCCGATCGCATCGTACAGAGCCTGGACAACGAGAAGCTCGTCGTGGTGGACGCCTCTCAGGGGGTCGCCCTTCAGAAGGAACCGGACCACGAAGACCGCGACGAGAACGGGAATACGCACCACCACCATCACGAGTACGACCCGCACATCTGGTTGGACCTGTCCCTGGCCCAAAAGATGGTGGACAACATCGTGGTGGGCCTGACGGCGGCCGATCCGGAGCACGCGGACCTCTACGCGAAGAACGCCGTGGCCTACAAGGCCCAGCTGGCGGAGCTGGACGCGGAGTTCGCCTCCATCGTGAAGAAGGGCAGGCATCGGACCCTGGTGTTCGGCGGGCGCTTTGCCTACCTCTACTTCCTGAAGCACTACGGCCTGAACTACGTGACGGCCTACGACAGCTGTTCCTCCGAGGGCGAGCCGGGCCTGCAGCGCATCGCCCAGGTGATCCAGTACATGAAGAAGAAGGACGTCCGCTGCCTCTTTCACGAGGAGTTCGTCGTCCCAAAGGTCGCACAGTCCATCGCCGAGCAGACGGGGGCGAAGCTGCTGACGTTCAGCACGGCCCACA
>NZ_CALHIQ010000061.1 GCF_938030725.1 uncultured Fretibacterium sp.
TATGGACAGACTTTATATAGAGTTTAATAAAATAAAAGCCTATAACCGTGTTGTGCTAGATAAGATCATATTCGGAGATGTAACGGATTATAGTTTTGAATATGAGAAAGAGCTTAAAACATATCCGGTAGGTACCTTACTTGAAAAAACTAAGGTACTTAATACAATAAGGACCGTATATCAGCCAAGCACAGAGTCTATAAAAGAACTTGTAAAAGAAACTGTAGCAAGACAGCGCAGAGGGGACCATCGTCTGCGATGCCAGTATCCCTTATCTCGGAATCGGTATCATCAACGAACCGCTTAAAATCACTGTAAAAAAAGGATATATCACTGAGATTTCCGGCGGCGGCTCCCAGGGAGAACGGCTGCGGCGCAACCTTGCAGAACAAAATGACCACAATGCTTACAACATCGCTGAGCTTGGCGTTGGGTTGAATCCCAAATGCCGCATGTGCGGCATCATGCTGGAGGACGAAGGGGTGAAGAGTACTGCCCATATAGGGATTGGAACAAGCATCACTTTGGGAGGCGTTCGTAAGGCCCCGATGCATTACGACCTCATCATGTGGCATCCAACCATTACCGTTGATGACAAGATCATCGTCGACAAAGAGGAAGTTTACATCTAAAGACTCCAAAATCTCCAGGGGAAGCGCTGAAGGATCCCTTCGTTTGGTGTCCTTCAGCACTTCCTCAGCCCTACCCCGGCGTTCCACGCAGAACTAAACTCCCCCCTGAGCCAGGAGGACGCGGCACCACACCCGCACCGCAGGGGTCGGGTGCTCCCGAAGCTCCTTCAATCGCCCCCTGAAGCGGGGCACGGCATGGGGAAAACGCTGCTTCATAGCGGCGAGGAGCGGCACCAGCACCTGTGCGTCCTCCGAGCCCAGCAGGCGGCGCAGCGCCGCATCCGAGGGGGCGCTGTCGTCGGGCCAATAGCGCAGGATCGCGGCAACGCACTCAGGCCGGACCGCAATGAGGTAACGCTCCATCAGGAGCGGGTCCGGAGAAACATCCCGACGGCGCAGCGCCAGCAGGCTCATGACCAGCGAGTTGGGGAACTGGCCCGCGCGGGAGGCGACGTCCGCGGCAAGGCGGCGCAGGACCTCGACCTCCATGGGCAGGGCACTCACCAGCCGGGCCGTCTTCTCGTCCACGTCCCACCGGCACAACAGGTCCGATACCGCCTGGCGGACCTCGGGACGATTGATCAACGTCCCCACGCGCCCCAGCGCGAGGCGCCGCACCTTGGCAACGGAGGACCTGAGGCGCGACAGGACGTCGTTCAGTTGCGCCGCGTCGGCGATCTTCGACATCCGCTCAAGCCGCCGGCTCAGGCTGCGGTCGTACTGTTCCAGCACGCGATCCACCCGCTCGCTGCGCTCCTCCGCCTGCCGCCGTTCCTCCGCCTGCTCGGCCCGACGGGCCTCCTCGGCCTCCTGCCGCACCCGGTCGCGGCGGCTGCGATACCAGTCCAGGAACGTGGAGGCGCGGCTCTTGACGAGGGAACGCTGCTGCCGCCAGCCCGCACCGGACAGATGCCTCAGCTCATCCGGTGCAAGGCCCTTCAGGAGGGAGTAGGCGCCCGCGATCTGCTGAAAGCGCAGCGCTCCTCCCTGCCCCACCACGTCGGGGTGACAGGTCAAGGCAAGTCGGCGGAACGCGGAACGCACGTCCGCCTCCGTCGCTCCAGGCTCCAGCCCAAGAGCCCTCAGGCTGGCTCTGACCTCCCCGAAAAGGTTCATCTCCATCGCAACAAACGACCTCGCTCCGTCAGAAGCTCAACACAACGTGGAACCGAACGCCGCAGCGTCTCGCAGGTCAGGATACCGCTCGCTTCAAGTCCTTCACCAGGCCCTCCAGAAGCCCCATCACCTCCGGATCCGAGGGAGCCCCCTCGGCGCGCCGAAACAAGAGGTGCAGCCGGGCCCGCTGACTGCCCGACAGCAGCGTCTCAAGGCTGACCAGGGAGAGCTTGAGCTCGCGCAGGCGGCGATCGTTCTCTGCCTCCGCGCTGCGGTCAGCCTCCGCCCCCTCCAGGACCAGCGGTATGGGCACGCACTCCTCCGTCCCGCGCGTCAGGGACGCCGTGAAGCGACCCGATGCCGAAAGGAGACAGGCAAGGCGAAGTTGCTCTCCCGCCTCGACCTCAAGGTCCAGTGAGCCCAGGCGAACGCTCTCGTCCCGCAGCTCGTTTCGGGACTGGTGGATCTCAAGCGTCGCGTGCCCCGACCGCTCCGCCTCCAGGGTGACCTCCGCGTGGGCCGGCAGCACCGACTCCGACGGGATGAGCGTCAGCGTCTGCCCGCACCAGAGCGCGTTCAGGTCCCCGGAGAGCGCGTCCAGCAGAAGCCGCTCCCGCCCCGACGCCGTGTAGAGCGCCGCGCCGCGCGCCACCGCGTCCTCTGCACAGAGGCTGAGCCGTTCCGGCAGCGCCACCTCCCGCTCCAGGATCTCCTGCAGGAGGGGAATGCGGCTCGACCCTCCCACCAGCAGCAGGTGCTCCGGCTCATAGCGATCCCACAGGCGACGCACCGTGTGGATCAGGCGCCGGATGGAGAAGCGCATCAGGCGCTCCATGTCCTCGCGGTAGATCGTCAGCTCAGGCGGCGCCCATCCCCCCAGGGCAGGGGGCGTCCAGTGGATGGACCAGCAGTCGGACAGGGCGATCTTGATCCTCTCCGCCTCCTGGAGCAGCATCTGCCAGCGCACGTCCCCCGCATCGAACTTGTCCAGCAGGAGGCTCTCGCGCAGCCACTCCGCCAGGGCCACGTCAAACTCATAGCCCCCGACGGTGTCCGTGCCGACGCTCTCCAGCACCTGCCACACGCCACCCTCGCTCTCCACCGCGGAGATGTCCGTCGTGCCGGCTCCGAAGTCCAGCACCAGAAACCGCCCCTGGCGTCCAAAGGCGAGGGCCGCCGCCGTCGGCTCCGACACGATGCGGGCGTTCAGCCCTGCGGCGTTCGCCGCGCGGATCATGGCCTCCCGCTGGGGCAGGGTGAAGCAGGCGGGCACAGTCAACACGCAGGAGGACACGAAGGACTTCAGGCACACCTCCGCGTCCTCGCGCAGCGCCTCCAGCAGGGGGACCAGAAGGTCCTGAGCCGTGCGCGGGCGTCCGTCGGGGAAGGCCCGAAAGGAGGTCCCCACCTTGCGCTTCAGGTCCCACCAGACGCTGCCGCCCCGAAGCCCCAGGCGCACCGCGTCCTCGCCCACGACCCAGGCCCCGTCCTCCCAGCCGACGACGGAGTGAGTCGTCGTCGTCCCCCAGCGGTTGGGGATGAGCCTGACGGCGCCATCCTCGTCGAGGAAAGCGGCCAGGGCGTTGCGCGTCCCCAGGTCGATTCCGATGGCGGGCGAACTCATGCGAGACATCCCTCAAGCTTTCCCCCCTTCTCAAAGCGCATCGCCACGCGCACCGTCCGTCCGGGCGGGGAGCCGCCCTCCCAGGCCGCCTCCAGAAACTGTGGGGTGTAGCCCGCTCCATCCCCCTCAGCCAGGACCTCCAGCGTCCGGCCGACGAAACGCCGTGCGTATCGGCTCAGAAGCTCCATCCCCACCGCAGCTGCCTCCGCGGCACGCTCCGCCCGCACGGAGGGCTCCACCCTTCCGGGCAGGGAGGCCGCCAGGGTGCCGCGCCGCTCGGAGTAGGGGAACACGTGGACCCGCCCCATCCCCACGCGGCGCATCACGGCCGTCGTGCCGTGGAAGGCCGCGTCGTCCTCTCCGGGAAACCCCACCAGGACGTCGCTTGAGATGTGCAGGTCCGCCCCCAGCCGGCTGCGGGCCGCCTCAGAGACGCGGGCGAAATCGTCCGCCGTGTAGCCCCGGCGCATGAGGGACAACACCCCGTCGTCCCCGCTCTGGAGCGGCAGGTGCAGGTGCGGACAGAAGATGGGACTCTCCGCCAGCGCGTCCAGCAGGGCGCCGTCGAGCGAAAAGGGCTCCAGGGACCCCAGCCGAAGCCGGTCCAGGGCCCCGCACTCCGACACGGCGCGCACCAGTTCCGCAAGGGAGGACTCCCTGTCCCGACCGTACATGCCGAGGTGGATTCCCGTCAACACCACCTCGCGGCACCCCCCTTCGGAAACGCGGCGCACCTCCGCCAGGACGTCCTCCAGAGGGCGGCTCACCGACCGACCCCGCAGGAAGGGGATGACGCAGTAGGTGCAGAAGTGGTCGCAGCCCTCCTGGACCTTGATGAAGGCGCGGGAGTGAAGCCGGGGAGCCCCCATGGGGAGCTCCTCCCAGGAACGGTCCGCGCTGAGGTCCGCCCGCAGGTCGCAAAAGGCGCGGCCCTGCCGGAGCGCGGCATCGAGGGCCTCGGTCAGCAGGGACTTTCGGCGGTTCCCCACCAGAAGGTCAACCCCCAGCTCCTGCGCTGCTTCCGCCTCGACGCCCTGGGCCCAGCAGCCACACACGGCCACGATGCCCGCCTCCCCCACCGCACGGCGGGCGCGGCGCACCAACTGACGGCACTTGCGGTCCGCCTCCGCCGTCACGGAACAACTGACGAGGACGGCCGCTTGGGCGCCCTCAAGCTCGCGGCGCACCAAGGCGCCCCTGGCTTCCAGGTCTCCGGCCAGGAAGTCGCCCTCGCACAGGTTGGACCGACACCCCAGCACGTGAAGCCACACCGGGACGCCCCGCAGCCCAAGGGAGCCAAGCCCCTCCCTTTCGGTCACGAAGCCTAGCCCCAGGCGAGACGGGCCCGGCAGCCCCACCAGTCGCCGAAGTGAAGCTCCCGCTCCAGCGCAAGCCCGGAGGAGGAGAGGACGGACAGGAACGCCCCGCGCTCATGGTTCGTCATGCCGGAGAAGATGGCGTAGCCCTTTGGCTTCAGGGCGTACTTCACGTCCGGCAGAAGGGCCAGGTTGGGCGCCAGGAGGATGTTGGCCAGGAGGACGTTCCCCTTGTCCTGCACGCCGGAGAGCAGGTCCCCCACAGCCAGGTCGCAGAGGTCCGGGCTCAGGTCGTTCAGCTCCATGTTGCGGCGCACCTCCTCGATCGTCGTCGGGTCCAGGTCGCGGGCGACGGTCCACGACGCGCCGAGCTTCAGGGCCGCGATGAACAGGATGCCCGTGCCCGTGCCGATGTCCAGCACCACGTCCCCCCGGTGCACCACGTCCTCCATGAGCTCAAGCGCGATGCGGGTGCTCTCGTGGTACCCCGTTCCGAAGGCCATGGCGGGATAGATGTACAGGGGGATGCGCCCCTGTCTCTCCTCATCCCTGTGCCACGGGGCCATGACCACGAAGGTATGCCCCACGTTGAGGGGCGGGAACGCCTCGAGGTGCTGCGTGCTCCAGGCGCGCTTTTCCGTCTTGCGGCACTCTCCTGCGGACACCCCCGGAAAGGACGGCAGGAGGGCGCTCACCAACCGGCTCAGCTCGTCCGGGTCTCTGGAGCTCAGATAGTCGGCGCGCAGGGTCATCCTGCCCTCATCCTCGACAAGCTCGGAGCCGATGGCGCCGGTCATCGAGGCCAGGGTCCAGAGGCGCTCCGCGTCCCACTCCCTGTTCTCGTCAGGAATGAGCTCGTACTCAACGGTCCACCAAAAACCTCCGTCGCCTTCCGCCGGCTGCTCCGGCAAAGGCGCGTTCAACTCGTCAGGACACACAAGGAACACCCCCAGATCGATCGTGCCGGGAGCGTGGTCCGCTGCGGCCCAATCTGCCTATTGATTTCACCTTGTAATTGTACTACGGAAGGGAACCTGCGACAGCGCCTTTTTGCAGGATGTCCGGAAACGTCCGTCACGACGGGTCGCAGACGGTACGCCTCGCACGACGCTGCAGGAAGTCCAGAACCCGCTCGGCGGAGAGGTTCAGCACCAGTTCCTCCGGGAACCCCATCTCCGCGAGCATCTCCGCGGCCCGGGACGTGCGCCCCACGTCCCACTCGCTGTGGGCGTCCGAGTCCACCGCCACGGTCACTCCCCACCTGGCGCAGGCCTCCGCCAGGCGCAGCGCGTTCCGCCTGTTTTCCTGGCTTCCGGTGAAGATGTGGGCCTCGTTGAACTCCACGACCTTCCCCCGCTCCGCCCAGAGGGGAAGGACGCGGTCCACGTCGAAGGCATAGTCCGGCGACTCCGGATGCCCCATCATGTCGACGAAGGGGTCTTCCGCGAGGGCCAGGTAGACAGGGGTGTAATCCGTTTCCGGGCTGGACGGCAGGACGTGTTCGTGGAGGCTCGCGATGACCCAGTCCAGGCGCCTCAGCACCCGCTCCGGCAGGTCCGTCTCCCCCTCCAGGTTGAGGACGTTGAGCTCAGCGCCCCTCAGGACGGTAACGCCGCACACCTCCCGTGGCAGGGTGTGGAGGTTGGCAAAGTGCATCCATCCGCAGGTCTGCGGCAGCGCCGGGGCATGGTCCGTTATGGCGATCAGCTCGAGGCCCTTCGCCGCGGCGGAGCGCGCCATCTCGCCAACCGTGGAATAGGCGTGCCCGGAGGCTAGCGTGTGCGTGTGCAGGTCTGCGCGCAGCTTCATCGAAGATCAATCCTCCACATCGAGATTTGTCCGTCCGCAAAAACGCAGTAGACGAAACAGCCTATTATTATAAATGAAACGTCGGTTAAATCAAATCGTTGCCGGGCGATCCACACGGTTCTTAATACCGGTTAAAAAAACGATCCCGGACAAGTTTCCTCTCCGAAAACCATAAAAGGTGATAAAATAATGACCGGTATAAAAATCATGGGAGCCTCACGAGCGAGGGGCTCAAGCGGAGGAACGCGACATGGCGGATGCGGCACAGGCGGAGAGGGCAACGAAGGAGAAGGCAAAGAGGACGCGAAGCAGGCGGAAGGCCGTCGAGAAGCCGGCGGAGCTCTCCACGAGGGGGGGCGTATCTCTGGAACAGACCCCCGTTCGGCCGCCCAAGCCGGCCCAGACGGCCTCCACGAAGCAGGAATCCGTCAAGGCGCCCGACAAAGCCCCCACCAAGGCT
>NZ_CALHIQ010000062.1 GCF_938030725.1 uncultured Fretibacterium sp.
CGCCCGGCCTACGGCTCCGGAGGCCGTCACTCTATCCACTGAGCTACAGGCGCGCGTCAGGTCAACGCCAGTAACTATAGCATAGTTTGGCAAAAAATGAAGGTGCAAATCCAGATTCTCGGTAAAATTCCTGAAGGACTTTCACTCGACCTTCGAGAGGACCGAGCTGGAGTCAAGGCAGATGAGATGAGGTGCGGGGATCATGATCAAAATAGTCGTAGCGGACGACCACAAGCTCTTCAGAGATGGCCTGCGCAAGATTCTGGAGCTGGAGCCGGACATCAAGGTCGTGGGGGAGGGGGCCGACGGCGAGGAGGCGCTGGAGCTGCTTCGCCAGCACCGCCCTGACGTCATCCTTTTCGACATCAACATGCCGCAGATGGACGGGGTGCAGCTGGCGCGGGAGATCAAGGCCAGAGGCATCAAGGCCGCCTCCGTGGCCGTCAGCGCCTACGATGACGAGGACTGCTTGGCCACCCTCTCCGCTGAGGGGGTGAAGGGGTTCGTCCTCAAGTCCTCCGGAAGGTCGGAGTTGATCGCGGCCATTCGCGCGGCCTGCCGCGGCGAGCCCTACGTGGACCCCAAGGTAGCGGGGAAGTTGATGACCAGCTTCTCCAGGAGGAAGAACGAGAACAGCCTTCTGGACGACCTCTCCCCCCGTGAGAAGGTGGTCCTGTACTGGCTCTCCCAGGGGATGAGCAACCAGGAGGTGGCGCAGAAGACCGTCCTCTCCGAGAAGACGGTTAAGAACCACGTCAGCCACATGCTGAAGAAACTGGAGCTGCGCGACCGCACCCAGGCGGCCATCCTCGCCTGGAAGCTGGGCTTCGCCCAGATGAGCCCAGAAACGATGGAGCAGATCACCGGCGACGGCGCGGGAATCGAGAACTGATCCCCCGCTCAAACAAAAAAGTGCGCCCCCCACAACCTGTGGGGGGCGCACTGCATCCGGCACCTAGTGGCTGATGCTGTCGAGGTTCTCCTTCAATCGGGCGATCTGTGCCGTGCCTTCAGCCACCCGCGCGCGCTCCTTCTCCACCACTTCCTGAGGGGCACGGGAGACGAAGCTGGGCTTATCGAGTCTGGTTTGACTGGCCGCCACGTTCTTCTCAATGGAGGCGATCTCCTGGGTCAAGCGGGCGATCTCCGACGGGATGTCGAGCACGTCCCCCACGGGCAGACTGATCTCGGCATCCCCCACGACGGAGGTCAGTGAGGCCGCGGGCCGCGGCTCGGACAGCGGGGTGATTGCGACCTCGTGGACGCGGCAGAGGCCTGAGAGCTGTCCCATGTTGTCGCGCAGCATCTCCGCGACGACGGGATCGCCCACCCGGACCACCGCACGGCTCATCCACTGCTGGGGAGTGACGTGTGCCTCCGCCCGCAGGTTGCGCAGGGCAGACACCGTATCCTGCAGCGTACGCATGGAGGGGTGGACGTCGGCAAAGCGAAGCGCCTCCTGAGGCCGGGGCCACGGAGCCCTCATGATGGAGGTGTCGCCCCAGCCGAACGCGGCCCACAGCTCCTCCGTCACGAAGGGGATGAAGGGGTGGAGCAGCGGAAGGAGCGTCTTAAAGACCTCCTCCAGCACGCCCTGTGCCGTTCGCCTGCGCTCCGGCCCCTCGTCGCCGCGCAGCGCGGGCTTCGACATCTCGATGTACCAGTCGCAGACGTCGCCCCAGGTGAAGTCGTAGAGGCTCCGGGCAGCTTCGCCGATGTCGTAGCCGTCGATGCACTTCGTGATCTTTTGAGTGACCTCCTGGCAGCGGGTGAGTATCCAGCGGTCCTGAAGGCGCAGATGGGTTTGGTCGATGGGCTGGGACTCGTCGTCGAGGTTCATCAGGGCAAACCGTGCCGCGTTCCACAGCTTGTTCATGAAGTACCGGTAGGTTTCGATCTTGTCGGAGGAGAGCAGGATGTCCCGTCCCTGAGTGGAGAGCGCTGCCAGGGCCATGCGCAGCGCGTCTGCGCCGTACTTGTCGATCATGACGAGGGGGTCGATGACGTTGCCCTTCGACTTGCTCATCTTGTCGCCCTTCTCGTCCCGGATCAGGGAGTGGATGTAGACGTCCTTGAAGGGAACTTCGTCCATGAATTCGAGCCCCATCATGATCATCCGGGCCACCCAGAAGAAGATGATGTCAAACCCCGTCACCATGAGCGACGTGGGATAGAAGTATTCGAGCGTTGGGGTCCTTTCGGGCCAGCCCATCGTGGAGAAGGGCCAGAGCGCGCTGCTGAACCAGGTGTCCAGGACGTCCTCGTCCTGAGCGATGTTCCTGCTGCCGCACTTCTCGCACTCTGCGGGGTCCGCCTCGGCGACGGTGACGTGCCCGCAGTCGGCGCAGGTCCAGGCCGGGATGCGGTGCCCCCACCACAGCTGACGGGAGATGCACCAGTCCCGGATGTTCTCCATCCAGTGAAAGTACGTCTTCTCCCACTGCGCGGGCGTCCACGTGATGCGCCCCTCTTTGACGGCCTGAACGCCGCGCTCTGCGAGGGGCTTCGTCCGGACGAACCACTGCTCGGAAAGGTAGGGCTCCACGGTGGTCCCGCACCTCTGGCAGTGGCCGACGGAGTGCTTGATCTCCTCGGTCCTCTCCAGCAGCCCCAGCGCGTCGAGGTCCTTCGCCGCGGCCTCGCGCGCCTGCTCCAAGGTCATGCCCCGATACTTGCCGGCGTTCTCGTTCATGACGCCCTCGGAATCGATGACCTGAATCTGCTCCAGGTCGTGCCGCTGTCCCACCAGGAAGTCGTTGGGGTCGTGGGCCGGCGTGATCTTGACGCAGCCCGTCCCGAACTCCGGGTCCACCATGTTGTCCTCGATGATGGGAATCTCGCGATCCGTCAGGGGAACGCGGACCTTTTTCCCGATCATGCCGCGATACCGCTCCGACCGTGGGTGCACCGCGATGGCCACGTCACCGAGGATCGTTTCCGGGCGCGTCGTCGCCACGAGGAGCGATCCCTCCTCACCGACGAAGGGATAGCGCACGTAATAGAACTTTCCGGGCATCTCCCGGTACTCCACCTCCAGGTCGGAGAGGGCGGTGTGGCAGCGGGAGCACCAGTTGATGATGTACTTGCCCTTGTAGATCAGGTCCTTCTTGTAGAGGCGCACGAACACCGCCCGAACGGCGCGGGACAGCCCCTCGTCGAACGTAAAGCGCTCGCGCCGCCAGTCGCAGGAGTTTCCCAGCCGCTTCATCTGCTTGATGATGCGGTCGCCGTAGACCTCCTTCCACTCCCAGACCTTCTTCACGAAGGCCTCACGCCCGAGGTCGTGGCGGGTCAGGCCTTTCTTTGCCAAGTCCTTCTCCACGACGTTCTGCGTCGCGATGCCCGCGTGGTCCGTCCCAGGGAGCCAGAGGACGCTGTATCCCTGCATGCGTTTCGTCCGGCACAGGATGTCCTGAAAGGTGTTGTTGAAGGCGTGCCCCATGTGGAGCGACCCCGTGACGTTCGGGGGAGGGATCACAATGGAAAAGGCCTCTTTGGAGGCGTCGGGCTCCGCATTGAACAGCCCCTTCTCCAGCCAGAACGCATACCACTTCTCCTCGATGGCATCGGGCGAATAGCCCTTGGCGAGCTCTCGGTTCCTCTTCATCACAATCGACACTCCGTCCCCAAAAAATTCCTGCTTCGCGCTGTCGTGTAAAACGGCAGTCCAGGACCGCAACGCTGATCTCAAAAGAAGCCAGGACAATAACTAAATTAAACATTTTAGCAGATAAGGCAGGGGAAGATAAGTCCCCGATCGATGCGCTCCGTAGGGCACGCCGGAGTTTCGTCTTTTTCGATGTCCGGCTCCGTTTCTGCGTGCATTTTTTGTCCTTTTATGCTATTTTAGTTCATACTGCTTCAAGAAACGGATTCCAACGTGGTTCTTTGTCGAACGGGACCTTCGGGCAAAGCGTCTGAGGGCACTTTAGGAGGGAATGCGGAGCATGGAAATGTACGTCACAGCGCTGCGCGAGCTCTTTGAGGCATCAGGGTTCGCGGTCTTGTTCTCCCCTGCGGGGACGGGCAACCTCGTCATGATCATCGTCGCCTTCGTCCTGCTCTACCTGGCTATCGGCAAGGGGTTTGAGCCCCTGCTCCTCGTCCCCATCGCCTTCAGCTGCCTGCTGGTCAACCTGCCCCTGTCCGGCATCATGGATATGCCCACGGCGGAGAACCCCTCGCTCGGGTTCCTGCGGGCCGTTTACTTCGGCGCGCAGTACGAAATCTATCCCATCATCATCTTCCTTGGGATAGGGGCCCTGACGGACTTCGGACCCCTCATCGCGAACCCGATCACGTTCCTGCTGGGCGCTGCCGCGCAGTTCGGCGTGTTCGTCTCCTTCATCGGGGCCAACTGGGTCGGCCCCATCGCCAAAAGCTTCGGCCTTGACGTGGCCTTCAACATCAAGCAGGCCGCGAGCATCGGCATCATCGGTGGCGCGGACGGCCCCACGAGCATCTATCTGACCATGAAGCTGGGACAGGAGGAAATCCTGGGGGCCATCGCCGTTGCGGCCTACAGCTACATGTCCCTCGTCCCGCTGATCCAGCCTCCGTTCATTCGGATGTTCACGTCGAAGAAGGACCGCGGCATCGTGATGAGCGAGCTCCGCCCCGTCAGCAAGCGCGAAAAGGTCCTGTTCCCCATCATCTGCACCATCGTGGCCGGCCTGGTGCTTCCGGCCTGCGTGCCGCTGGTCGGCACGCTGATGTTCGGCAACCTGCTGCGCGAGTGCGGAGCCACGGAACGGTTGAGCCAGACGGCCCAGAACGAGCTCCTGAACATCACCACGATCTTCCTGGGCCTCGCCGTCGGCTCCACGATGGAGGCCGACAAGTTCCTTCAGGCCCGCACGCTCATCATCGTCCTGCTTGGCCTGATCGCCTTCATCTTCAGCACGGTCGGCGGGGTCCTCTTCGGCCAGCTCATGAAGGTCCTCTCTGGCGGCAAGATCAACCCGATGATCGGCTCCGCAGGCGTTTCAGCCGTCCCCATGGCGGCGCGCGTCGTGCAGCGGGTCGTCCAGGAGGAGTACCCCGGCCACTTCCTGCTGATGCACGCCATGGGGCCCAACGTGGCGGGCGTCATCGGCACCGCGGTTGCGGCGGGCGTCATGTTGACGCTCCTCTCCAAGTAGGGAATCTGCCATCCAAATATTTGTCGAGGTAGCGAACGAGCCGCCCCCTGAGGGGCGGCTTTGCTCATGGCCAGCGCCCTGTGCGACTGTACGGGCTGGCGCTCGTTTGCTACAATAATCAACCCACGTTAACCTACCGCAGGCCCCGGAGCCTGCGTTGCCAAAAAGGTGTGAGAGCGGGGGTCGAGCGACCCCTAAGGGTTTCAGGATTGGGAGGGATGGTTCCATGGGTCAGTTTGAAGGAGACGTCGTGCTGGGGAAGCTGTCGCCGGACGCGCTCCGCCGGAACGTGCTGCGCTACGCGGGAGCGCCCCGGAAGGACTTGATCGTCGGAGGCGGACTCGGCGAGGACGCTGCGCTGATTCGATGGCCGGACGCCGAGCGCTTCCTCGCCGTGGCGTCCGATCCCATTGTGGGGGCCTCGGAGGGCGCGGGGGAGCTCCTGGTCCACGTGAACGCCAACGACGTCGTCTGCAAGGGCGGCGAGCCGTCCTGGCTCATCGTGACGCTGATCATACCGGCGGGGGAGGGGGTCGCCATGGTCAGCCGGATCATGCAGGAGGTGCACGAGGCCTGTGCGGCCATGGGGATCGCCGTGGTGGGCGGACACACGGAACTGTCGGACCGCTACGACTGGCCCGTCATCGTGGGGACGATGATGGGGCCAACCAACTGCCAGCTGGGGATCAATCGGATACGGCCGGGCGACAGGCTCCTCGTGACCGGTCACGCCGGGCTTGAGGGGATGTCCATCCTGGCGCACGACAGGCCGGACCTCCTGGGCTGTCTCAGCGCGGAGGAGCTGGCGACGGTCCGCGCCTGGAGGAAGAACCTCTCCGTCGTCCCCGCGGCCAGGGCCCTTCGGGATTTTTCGCACTACATGCACGACCCCACGGAGGGCGGCCTGGAGGGCGCGCTCCTGGAGGTCTGCAAGGCTGCCGGGCTTCCGCTGACGCTCGACCGCGACGCCGTCCCCATCTCTCCCATCACGCGGAAGGCAGCGGCGTCCCTGGGCTTCGATCCCCTGCGCCTGATCTCGTCGGGGATGCTGATCGCCGCGGTCCCGGAGGAAGGGGTGGGGGCTGCTCAGGCCGCCCTCCTTCAGAAGCGTATCCCTTCAAGCGTTATAGGACAATTTGACACGGCGGAGGGTGAGGCCGCGGAAGAACGGCTGGACATGCATGAGGAGCTGTGGGACCTCCTGGCCCGGGGAAGGGCGTAGCGCAGCGCGAATATAGTATAATAGGGAACCAACTGGATTGTTCTTTTGCAGTGGTTATAGTTTTGTCACAGAGGAGAGCTTATGCGATGGCGAGTTCCAGCGGGAGCGAGACGGCAAGAGGGGATTTTTTTGACAGGTCGTGGCAGCGGACGAAGCTGTGCGGCGATTTCTCCAGGGAGGACGCGGGCAGAGAGGTCCGGGCCAACGGATGGGTGCGTAGGCGGCGCGACCTGGGCGGCATCATCTTCATCGAGCTGTGGGATCACACGGGGTCCGTTCAGGTGGTGTTCAACCCTGAGGCGGGAGATACCCACGGGGCCGCGGGCGGACTGAGGAGCGAGTACTGCGTCGCGGTGCGGGGCAGGCTCCGGATACGGCCCGAGGGCACGGAGAACCCGACGCTGAAGACGGGCGCTGTGGAGATCGTCGCCCAGGACCTCCTGGTCCTGTCCAAGGCGTCGCCCATCCCCTTTGAGGTGGGGGAGGCGACGGACGACGTGGATGAGAACCTGCGCCTGACCTACCGCTACCTGGACCTGAGGCGCGAGAGGATGCAGAACAACCTGCGCACCCGCAGCCGAATCAACGCCTTCACGCGGCGCTACCTGGAGGGGCGGGGCTTCGTCGAGCTGGAAACGCCCATCCTGACGAAGGCCACCCCCGAAGGGGCCAGGGACTACCTCGTCCCCAGCCGCGTCAACCCCGGGACGTTCTACGCGCTACCCCAATCCCCCCAGCTCTTCAAACAGATTCTGATGGTCAGCGGCTTCGATCGCTATTACCAGATTGCGCGCTGCTTCCGGGACGAGGACCTCCGGGCGGACCGTCAGCCCGAGTTCACGCAGGTGGACATCGAGATGAGCTACGTCGTCGAGGACGACGTCATGGAGCTCATCGAAGGGTACATGAAGGGGCTCTTTAAGGAGGTCCTGGGCGTGGACGTTCCGACGCCCTTTGGGCGCATGCTCTACTGGGACGCCATGGACCGCTACGGGAGCGACAAGCCGGACCTGCGCGTCACCCTTGAGCTCTGCGACGTGGCCTCCGTCTTTGCAAAGGCCTCCTTCGAGCCCTTCAAGCAGGTGCTGAACGGCGGCGGTGTGGTGAGGGCGCTGCCGCTGCCGGGCGGAGCGGCGCTCTCGCGCAAGGAGCTGATGGACCTCGAGGACCGCGCCAAGAAGTTCGGCGCGTCGGGGCTTGCGGCGTTTCAGATGAAGGAGGGAGCTCTGAAGGGCCCCTTGGTTAAGTTCCTCACCGAAGGGGAGTTGGAGGAGCTCTGCCGGATCGCCAACCTGAAGGACGGGGACGCGCTGTTCGTGCTGGCGGACGCCTCCCGCGCCAAGGCCTGCACCATCCTGGGCGTTCTGCGCCTTGACCTGGGCCGATCCCGCGGCTTCATGAACGAAAAGGAATGGCGCTTCCTCTGGGTGACGAAGTTCCCGCTCTTCGAGTGGAGCGACGAGGAGAAGCGTTGGGTGGCGATGCACCATCCCTTCACCTCACCCGTCCTTGAGGAGGGGGACCTGATGGAGCGCGACCCGTCGAAGGCCCTCGCCCGCGCCTATGACTGCGTCCTGAACGGCAACGAGGTGGGAGGAGGCTCCATCCGAATCCACGATCCGGAGGTGCAGGCCCGGCTCTTCAAGTGCCTCGGCATCTCGCCAGAGGAGGCCAAGCGTCGATTTGGGTTCTTCCTGAACGCGCTCTCCTACGGGACGCCCCCCCACGGCGGCATCGCCCTGGGCGTGGACCGTCTGGTGATGCTCCTCTGCGGCGGGCAGTCCATCCGGGACGTCATGACGTTCCCCAAGACCCAGCGGGCTCAGTGCCTGCTCTCGCAGGCCCCGGACGTCGTGGAGCAATCCCGGCTCGACGAGCTCCGGATTGCCATCGTGCCCCCTGAGGCGGAATAAGGGTGTTTGGCGAATCGTGAACCGAGGGAGGAAACGGCATTGAGGGCTGAATTTTGCCACGTCAACTTCAACGTCCTGGACCTGGAACGGAGCCTGGCCTTCTACGAGGAGGCCCTTGGCCTGCACGAGGTCCGGCGCAAGGAGGGGCGGGACTTCATCCTCGTCTACATGGGCGACGGGACGACCGACTTCACGTTGGAGCTCACGTGGATGAGGGAGCGCAAGGAGCCCTACGACCTGGGCGAGGAGGAGTTTCACCTGGCCTTTCGGGTGGAGGACTACGATAAGGCCCTCGCCTTTCACCGCGAAAAGGGCTGGGTCTGTTTTGAGAACGAGGCCATGGGAATCTACTTCATCAAGGACCCGGACGGGTACTGGCTGGAGGTCCTCCCGCCCCGCTGATGACGGTCCTCAGGCCTCCCGTTCCTCCGGCGCTCGACGCTCCGGAGCGGACGGGGGGCCTTTTCTATGCGCCAAAGACCTGACGGCCTCCGACGAAGGTCGCCCTGACGTTGAAATCGTCGTCGAGGCAGACGATGTCCGCGTCCATCCCGGCCGCAAGCTCCCCCTTGCCCGTCAGGCCCAGGAGGCGGGCGGGGTTCAGCGAGGCCATTGCCGAGAGCTCGGACAGGGGGCGCCGGGTACCCTGGTGGAAGTTTCTGAGGGCGCGGTTCATCGTGAGGAGGCTCCCCGCGATCGTCCCGTCCTCGTTGACGGGCAGGCCGTCCCGGACCGTCACGACGCCGCCTGCGAAGCGATAGTCCCCGTCGGGCAGGCCCGCTGCGCGCATGGAGTCCGTGATCAGGACGAGGCGGTCCGTCCCGATGAGCCGGCAGACGGGCTCAAAGAGCTCCGGCACGACGTGCCGTCCGTCTGCGATGAACTCGCACATGACGTCGGAGACCGCCGCGGCCCCGACCATCCCTGGGCTTCGGTGGTGGAGGCCGCGCTGCGCGTTGAACAGGTGCGTGATGGAGCGTGCCCCCGCCCGCACGGCGGAGAGCGCCAGGTCGAAGTCCGCCGTGGTGTGCCCCAGGGAGGGTACGATGCTCAGTTCCCTTAGGCGGCGCGTGAAGGAGTGCTCCGGGTCCAGCGTCGGCGAGAACGTGACGATGCGCAGGACGTCCGCGCGCTCCACCACCCAGGAAACGTCCGGGGAGCGGCTGATGAAGGCCGCCGGGTGTGCGCCCCGCATGGCCTCGTCGATCCACGGCCCCTCAAGGTGCATCCCCAGGATGGCCGCGCCGGGCAGGGGGCGTGCCATGCCCCGGCGCACGGCGCGGACCGCAGCGTCGATCTCTCCCATCGGAGCGGTGACGGAGGTGGGCAGGAAGGCCGTGACGCCGTCCTTGGCCATGGCCAGGCTCAGGGCGTCGAGGGCCTTGTCCGTCGCATCCATGGCGTCGTAGCCCATGGCCCCGTGGACGTGTACGTTGACGAAGCCCGGCAAGATGTACCGCCCGCTGGCTTCGACGCGCTCCGCCTCGATCCCGTCGGTCCGCTCCACAGGAAGGCACGCGAGGACCCTGCCCTCGAAGAGCAGGGCGTGCCCCTCCAGCATCGCGCCGCCCCACAAGATCCTTTCCCCTGACAAGAGCTTCATGGGCCCCTCTCCCCTCGAACGCCCGCGCCCTTCACGTGCGGGCGTCGTTTGATCGTATTATAGCGGGAGCAGGGCGACTTTTCAGGACTCGTTGTATTTTATGGTGCGTGGAACGGAAAAAGACGCTATACTTTCAAAATGCTTTTAGGGCTTTCAGGTTTTCCGGCTCGACATTTTGCCTTGGAGGTTGGTTCGATGAAGCTGAACAATATCATGAAGCAGGCCCAGAAGATGCAGGCGCAGATGATGCAGATACAGGAAAAGCTGGCGGAGGAAACCGTGGAGGCCAGCGTGGGCGGCGGCATGGTGAAGGCCGTGTTCACCGGGAGCGGGGACCTGGTGGGAATCCACATCGACCCTGAGGTCATCAAGCCCGACGACCGGGAGATGCTGGAGGACCTCGTCACGGCTGCGGTCAACGAGGGGCTGAAGCAGAGCAAGGAGCTGGCCGCCCAGAGGATGGGCAGCGTGACCGGTGCCCTCGGCGCCATGGGGCTCGGAGTGTAGGCGGCGGCCTTGGACCCTATCGCGGACCTGATCCTGTCCTTTACGAAGTTCCCCGGCGTCGGGAACAAGAGCGCGAGGCGGATGGTCTTTTACCTTTTAAAGAGGGATTCTGCAGAGCTTCAGGACCTGGGGAGGCGCATCGCCACCCTGAAGGATGAGCTTTGCGTCTGCAGCAGGTGCGGCAACGTATCGAGCGGGGACCCCTGTCCGATCTGCAGCGACGCGTTGCGGGACCGGCAAACGCTCTGCGTCGTGGAGGACATCGACGACCTGGTTTCCTTTGAGCAGGCGGGGATCTACAACGGCCTCTACCACGTTCTGGACAACCGCGTTTCCCCCTTCGACGACGAGGACCTGAGCCCGGAGAGCGTGGATTCCCTCCTGTCGCACATTCGGGAGCTCGACGCGAAGGAGGTCATCATCGCCACCAACCCCCGCATGGAGGGGGACCTGACGTACTACACCCTCCTCGACGCGTTGAGGGAGGCTCCGGGGATGCGCGAGGGGATGAAGATCTCGCGTCTGGCCTTTGGCCTGCCGGTCGGCGGCTCCATCGAGTTCGCCGACAAGATGACGCTGCACACGGCGCTTGAATCGCGCACGGCCGTGTCCGCAGGAAATGGGGGCGGGGAAGAAAAATGAAGAAGTTTTCGTTCGTCATCGTCGCGGGGGGCAGCGGCAGCCGCATGGGGGGGGAGCGAAAGCAGTTCCGTCTCCTGGGCGGTCGTCCGATGTGGCGATGGAGCGCGGAGATGGCGGCCTCCATGGCGGAGGAGGGCATCGGGGAGATCGTCCTGGTCCTTCCCAAGGGCGAGGTGACCCCGCCGCCCTGGCGCCAGAGCGCCCGCATCCCGCTGCGCCTGGCGGGCGGCGGCGCCTCGCGGGCTGAGTCCGTCCTCAGCGGCCTCAACGCGGCGTCCTTCGACTACGTCATGGTTCACGACGCGGCCCGTCCCTTCATCAGCATCTCCCTGATGCGCCGTCTTATGGAGGAAACCAGCGAGGGCGTAGGGGCCGTCCCCGTCCTTCCGGCATCGGACGCCATCAAGCGCATTGACGGAGAGCGGGTGGAGGCGGTCGATCGTGACGGCCTCTACATGACCCAGACCCCTCAGTCCTTCTACAGGCCGACCCTGATGGCCGCTTTGCGGGATCGCGGCTCCGCCGTGAAGGACGAGGCCGAGGCGTGGCTGGCCTCAGGCCTGGAACTGCACTGCGTGGAGGGGGAGCGCCTGAACTTCAAGGTGACCTGGCCCGACGACCTGCACATCGCGGAGAGGATCGCAGAGGGGCGGCGAGCCCCAACCGTCCGGACGGGGCTGGGGTACGACGTCCATCGTCTGGTCCCGGAACGCCCGCTGATCCTTGGCGGCGTCCTGATCGAGGACTCCCCCCTGGGGCTCCTGGGACATTCCGATGCCGACCTGCTGGCCCACACCGTCGCCGACGCGATCCTGGGGGCGGCGGGCCTGCCCGACATCGGGACGCTCTTTCCCGCCAGCAGCGAGGAGTACCGGGATGCGGACAGCATGGAACTTCTCAAGACGGCCGTGGACCTCGTCGTCGAGGCGGGGTGGACGATTGCCTGGGTGGATGCCGTGGTCCAGGCGCAGGTCCCGCGCCTCGGCCCTCACCTTGCTGAGATGCGAAAGCGGCTCTCGGCAATTTTGAACCCGGATCTGCCCAACTGCGTCAGCCTCAAGGCGAAGTCCGCCGAGGGGACGGGCGACCCCGGCCTTGGGGGCTCCATGACCTGCTGGGCCTCCGCCACCCTGTACGGGGACGGGACAAGATGATCCGCACGCGCTTTGCCCCCTCGCCGACGGGGGAGTTGCACATCGGCGGTGCGCGCACCGCTCTCTTTAACTTTCTGTGCGCCCGCTCAGCGGGGGAGGAGGGGCGCTTCATCCTGCGCATCGACGACACGGACGCGGAGCGCTCTCGGCCGGAGTTCGAGGCCGCGCTGATCGACGACCTGCGCTGGCTGGGGCTCGATTGGGACGAGGGGCCGGGCATGCCCTCAAGCGCGAGTTTCCGGCAGAGCGAACGCGGAGCCCTCTATCGCCACGAGATGGATCATCTGAGGGCGATCGGGGCGGTCTACCCCTGTTTCTGCTCGGAGGAGCGATTGGCCGCCCTGCGCCGGGACCAACTGGCGCGGGGAGAACCGCCGCGGTACGACGGGCGGTGCCGCGGACTCACCCCTGAGGAGGCCGCTCGCCGCATCGCCGACGGAGAGCGGCCCTGCTGGCGCCTGGCGCTGCCGGACCAGGACATCGCCTTTGACGACCTCGTCCGCGGGCGACAGTCCTTCCCCGCTGGGTCGATCGGCGACTTCGTCCTTGAGCGGAACGACGGCACCGTGACCTACCTGTTCGCCTCCGCCGTGGACGATCATCTGATGGACGTCACCCACGTTATCCGCGGGGATGAACACGTCCCCAACACGGCGCGCCAGCTCGCGATCCTGGACCGGATGGGGTGGCCGCGTCCGGCCTTTGCCCATATCCCCATGGTCCTCTCGCCGGACCGGCAGAAGCTGAGCAAACGGACGGGCTCTACGCCCATTCGCGAGTACCGCGAACGGGGGTTCCTGCCCGAGGCCTTGATCGCCTACCTGGCGACGCTGAGCTGGACCCCTCCGGAGGGCGCGCCGATGCTGGACCTGAGCCGTCTGCCGACGACCTTTTCGCTCTCGACGATCGTCCGGTCCTCGCCGATCCACGACGAAGGGCACCTGCTCTACTGGCAGAGGCAGGCCATGGAGCGTCGGGGCGGGGCCCAGCTGGCCCTGGACCTCGCCGCTGCGACGCCGACTCTGCGCCCCTTCGCCGATCGCCTCGCGCCGCTGATCGGGGACATGCTTGAGGAGAGGCCCTTCCTGCCCGACCTGCGCGACGCCCTTGCCTTTCTGACCCGACCTCCGGAAGGGGAGCGCTCCCCCTGGATGCCGGCTCTCGCGGCAGCCCTTGCGGAGGCAGAGGACTGGAGCCCGGAGGCCCTGAAGTCGGCCCTTGGGGCCTTTATGAAGGACCAGGGGCTTAAGGGGCGCGAGTTCTTTCACCCGCTGCGCCTTTTTCTGACGGGTGCCGACAAGGGACCGGCGCTGCCGCTGGTGCTGTTCGCCATGGGGAAGGAAGCGTGCTGTGCGCGCCTGAACGGAGGTCCTTGAGTGGGCGCTCTCCGGCCCGCGCCGGTATTCTGGTGTATTCTGGTATAATGATGAAACGCAGAGGACTTGAAGGACGGTGAACGGCGTGGCGGGCGTCTACTCGCACAACAAGGTGTGTGACGTGGAGAACTGGGTTGGAGAGCTGGAGCTGGGCAGCTTTGAGCAGTACGTCCTCATCGACGAGGTCATCGAGTTGCCCTCCTTCGAGGCCTACGAAGAGGCGATAGAGAACTTCTGGCCTGCGTTCATCGAGGACAGCAGCATCTAGGGAAGCGCCGACGAAGCAGGAATCGCGAAGCGGAGATGTTTTTGACCTTTACATTTTCATGGACAGGTGATAAACTCAAAAAGTTGTTGATGGGCTAACAACTTGGCTTTGGGTGTGAACAGGGCCTCTGGGGCCCGCTGAAGTTTTAGATAAAATTTGAGTGAAGGAGTGTCTTTATGGCAACTCGGAGAGAACCCCGTTTCAAGCTGTCGCGCCACTTGGGCGTCAACGTCTGCGGCCACCCCAAGGCGATGAAGAGGGTGGACACCAAGAAGCCCGCCCGGGGCGGTCAGAAGGTGTCGCAGTATGCCCTTCAGCTGATGGAGAAGCAGAAGATCAAGGCCTACTACGGCATCTTGGAGCGTCAGTTTGCCCGTTACTTTAAGATCGCGAAGAAGAGCACGGAGATGACCGGCGTGGCCCTCCTGAAGAACTTGGAGTGCCGCTTGGACAACCTGGTCTACCGCATCGGCTTTGCCCGTTCCATTCGTCAGGCGCGCCAGATGGTGAGCCATGGCCATATCCTCCTGAACGGCGTCAAGGTGGACATCCCGTCCTGCAACGTCAAGGTGAACGACGTGATCAGCCTGAAGGAGAAGTCCCGGACGAACGAAACCTTCCAGAACAACTTTCAGGGACTGGCCTCCTTCAGCGTGCCCTACCTTGAGAAGGACAAGAACCAGTTCAGCGCCAAGCTGATCCGGGAGCCTATGCGAGAGGAGCTCCCCATCGAAGTCAA
>NZ_CALHIQ010000063.1 GCF_938030725.1 uncultured Fretibacterium sp.
CGTCCCCGGGGCGTATGCAGTCGTGTCGTCGACAAGTTCTATCTGGATATGGAACCACGACAAGTGGGAGGACACCGGCGCGACGCAGACCCAGGCGGGCATCCTGGACGCTCCGCACGACGGCAAGACCTATGGACGCAAGGACGGCGGCTGGGTGGAAGCCGGCGGCGGGACCGTGAACGAGGAACAGGTCACTAATATCATCAAGAACACCCAGCACAACGTCCTGAAAAGCATCCAGGGCGGGAAGGTGGAGGGCGGCCAGGTGACGGAGGCGTACCACCTCACCAAGGAGGAATGGGAGAAGCTGCCGGTCCGGCCGTCGGTCATCTCCCCCGCCAACGGTGAGACCAACATCAACCAGGTCCCGCAGATCGTGGGGACCCCCTATGCCCATCCGTACGACGTGGGGATGTACCAGAAACACATTCAGATCGCGACGACGAACGACTTCGCAGCGCCCATCTACGAGAAGGTGGAGTTCAGCGGGACGCCGGTGTTCCAGGTCCCCTTGAAGCCGGATAACTCCCCCTACCTGACGCAGGACACGGTGTACTACGTCCGGATTCGGTACCAGGACCGCAAGGGCAGATGGTCGCACTGGAGCGCGCCGAGCATGTTCAAGACGATGGTACAGTTCCCGGCGGGTATCCTGGCCACACCGATCATGACGGCTCCCCAGGGCGAGGCCCCCGCCTTAAGCCCCGTGCTTGGGATGTCATCCCCAAAGGTTCTGGCAGGGACGGGGAACTTCGATAAGGGGGACTGGCAAGTATCCACTGACAGCACGTTTGCGACGACCCTGTACAACGCGCAGGGCACGAACGACCTGACCTTTCACACAACGGCGGGGCTGAACCTGACGACGACGCTTGGGGTGGACTTCTTCGCACGAGGGCGGCAGCGAACGACGGACGGAACCTATACTCCCTGGGCCGTCCCCGTGCGGTTCGGACTGCGGCCGGAGTATTCCGACCCGATCTTTGGCCTGCGGCGGATATTTTCGAAGAAATACAACCGCCCCTTCGTGTACAACATCGACCCTGAGGGTAAGATCGTGAATATCTCTCGACGGTATTGGGATACTCATGCCCTCTATGCGTTCGCAAAGCAGAGCATTGTCATCTCGCCGGAAAGCCCGGATGTCAAAAGCGAGATGGCTTTTGTCCCCCCGTGTTGGGAGAAGTGTCGCGTCTACGACAATGACGACGGGGATATGGTTATTGATCTCTGGTTCAGCGCAACAAGGCAGACTGGGGACGGCTGGTTTCTGGACCCTGCCTTCACAAGAAGTCCGAACGGTTTTCTGCATGGAACGTGTCTGCCAATAGATCCATACGTTATGGTCAGCGGGGAACGGAAGTGGGTCTACTGTTCTACACCAGGAGTTGATGCAACGCATACTGACCCTACCTACATTTTTAACTTGCGACAGCTCGATTCCAAATGGCATTATTGGAGCATATACGAAAGACGACTCCTTCTGGATTTGCTGACAGCCGAGAAAGCCAGCTTAAACACAGGGGGTGGCGCTTTTGGTTACGGAATTGGCAATACCACAACACACTCGATGTCATGGCGCGGTTTTTTCGGGTTCTTTAACGTCCAGAACAATGACGCGATGATTGTGGATGGACTGGAGTGGAGCGCCTCCTCAACGGAGATTATTGAAATACGGCTTAAGACCCCAGAGATGAATAATCTGATATCCATCCCATGGGCGCTCCCCTATGATCGTACTACCAAGTACCCAGTTGACATTGAGCGAGGTGACAACCCATATCTAAATATTGACTTGGCGTTATTAGGGCTGGTAAAAACGGTACGCATCTCTTCCAGCGAAGACACGACAACCCCTTACGGAATGAGCCCAAAAATTTTGGTTGACGCCAAAACAGCAGACAGCAGGTACTGCACCCTCGTCAATGAGATGGGGTTATTCGGGCTTTGTCCTGGCTATGATGAAAGTAGCTATGTCACTTGTCGTATTTCCAAGTGGTTGGATTAATGCCGAAGTTGATTGCACGCAAGGGTGGCCAGGTAATGGCCGCCCGATTCTTTTAAGGAAGGGATGACTGAAATGTGGCAGAAGATGAAGACGTGGGTGCTGGAGCAGGTCGTTTGGGCGGAGAAGAACCTGAAGGGCAAGAGCGGCGCGGAGAAGCGCGCCGCGGTCGTGGCGAAGGTCGACGAGATGCTGGTTCTGCCCTGGTGGGCGGAGTGGGCCGACGGCTTTGTCATCGGCTGGACGGTGGACAAAATCTGTGAACGGCTGAACTGGCTGACGGATTGGAAGTTTGACGACGTGGACCTGACCCCAGAACGCACCGAGGCGCTGACGGCGGTCATGGACGCGCCCCTCGTCGAGGTAAAGGCCGCTGCCGGAGAAGCGAAATCCCTGGACGAGCGCCTGGCAGCGCTGGCCGAGCAATACGGGCTTGAACAGGAGAAGCCAGCCCCGACGCCCAAGGACGACTTCAAGTTGTCCATCGCCTTCTCGCTCAAGTGGGAGGGAGGTAAGAACTTCGACGACGTGAATGGCGTTCCTGTCCTAAAAGCCTACGCCAAGAATGACAAGGGCGGCCCAACGGCGTTCGGCATCACCATCCCAACCCTGAAGTGCGCTCATGCTGCTGGGATAGTAAAGCATGACGATATCTGTAAGCTGACGCAGAACGAGGCAAAGGCGATCTACCGCAGAAACTTCTGGGACCGCTACGGCTGGGGCGAGCTGCGCTGGCCTGTGTCGCTGTGCTGCCTGGACGTCAGCATTAATCACGGCGGGTTCGCCTGGATTCTCCAGCGAGCGTGCAAAGCTCTCGGGGTGGACCTGGCGATCGACGGGAAGTTTGGGCCTCGCACCTTCGCGGCGCTGAAAAGCCTGGAGCCAAAGACCCTGGCGGCGGAGATCGTGAAGCAGCGCAAGGTGTACTACGAGAAGATCATTGCCAATGACCCCAAACAGAAGGTACACTGGGAGGGGTGGATGAACCGCTTGAGGGATATGGCCCGCACCGCGGGGGTGGAATGATGGACGAGAGTAAGCTTTGGGATGTAGCGCAGGTATTGGAGCGGACTGTGACGAGACAGGACAGCATCGTGAAGTTGTTGGATAGATTGCAGACCAAACTTGAATCTATTGAGAAACACGACAGCCTCCAGGAGGAGCGGATGGCGCAGATGCAGGAGGCCATCGTCACCCTGACTGAATCCGTGCAGCGGGTGAACGACGCCTCGCATCGACTGCGACACATCGCGCTGGGGTTCGTGGTCCTACTGGGGGCCCTGGCCGTTCTGACCGGCGTGCTGGGGTGGGATATCCTGCCGAAGTTTTTGAAGGCCGGAATCGCGACGCTGATGTAGAACGGGGCCCTTCGGGGCCCCGCTATTTTTTTGTCAGCAAGAGAAGAAAAACCGTACCTAAAACCGTGCCTAAGGGCGACCTTAAGTATCTATAAATTATTTTATGAAGTTGGTTTATGGGTTCTAGTCGAACCCCGTTGTCCGCTCCAGCAGATCATCCGGCTCAGTCCGGTTACACTTAAAACCCCGCTCAAAAGCGGGGTTTTTGCGTTTTGACCCTTCGGGCCTCGCGACGTCCGGGCCGTCGTTCCTCCATCACCTGTCCTTGCCCTGTCGGGCCTCTTGACAGCGAAACGCCTTTCGATACGATAGACGTAACCCAAACAGAGGGGGAGGACTGTCCGGCGCATGGGGGCCGGCTGCCTTGTGGCAGCGGGCGGGAGTTTTTAGCCAGAAAGTTCTGAGGGCATCGTGAAATGAGCATCGTAAGAGTTTTTCATTCTTCGGACTACCGCGTGACGGACTGGAGCGGGGGGCGGACGACGGAGCTGGCCATCGCCCCGGAGGGTAGCCTCTACGCCGAGCGGAAGTTTCTGTGGCGCTTCAGCACCGCCACGGCAGAGGTGGAGGAGAGCACCTACACCAGCCTGCCGGACTACGACCGCGTGATCCTCTCCCTGCGGGGCCTGCTGCGCCTCTCCCACGACGACGCGACCTGGCGGGACTTCGCGGAGTTCGAGCCCTACGCCTTCGACGGCGGCGTCACCACGCAGGCCAGGGGGAAGGTCGTGGACCTGAACCTGATGCTACGGAAGGGGCGGTGCGTCGGGACGATGATCCCCATCACGGGCGGCTCCGGTCTGAGGATGGACGTGACGGCGGCGCTGGCCGCCGCGCTGCTGGGAGCGGAGGAGCTGCTCATCTTCTGCTTCGAGGGGGCGGCGGAGGCTGTAAGCGGGGAAGAGGCCTGGCCTCTGGAGGCGGGAGACACGCTGCACGTCTCGAACCTCGGCGGGGAGGCGTGGAGCGTCAGGGCGACTGAGAGGCTCAGGGCCGCGGCGGCGGCGGTCCGGTACGAGGGGCGCCGTGCAGAAAATTAAAGGAGGACTGTACATGAAGCAGCTTATCGAGTGTGTGCCAAACTACAGCGAGGGACGGGACGCGGGGAAGATCGAGCAGATCGTGGACTCTTTCCGCGGCAAGGCAGGCGTGCGCCTGCTGGACTACCAGACGGACCCAAACCACAACCGACTGGTCGTGACGGTGATTGGTGAGCCCGAACCCCTGAAGGAGGCCGTTCTGGCGTCCTTCGGCAAGGCTGTCGAGCTCATCGACCTGACGAAGCACGAGGGCCAGCACCCGCGGATGGGGGCCGTGGACGTGGTCCCCTTCATCCCCTGCCGCGGCACGACGGTCGAGGACGCGGATCGTCTGGCGAAGGAGGTGGGTGAGGCCGTGGGGTCCCGCTACCAGATCCCCGTCTTTCTCTACGAGGACTCCGCCACCGCGCCGCACCGCCAGAACCTGGCCTCCATCCGCAAGGGGCAGTTCGAGGGCATGGCTGAGAAGCTGAAGGACACGGCGATGTGGACGCCGGACTACGGCCCCGCGGGGCGGGTACACCCCACGGCGGGCGTGGTGGCGGTCGGCGCCCGGATGCCCCTCGTGGCGTTCAACATCAACCTGAGCACGCCGAACCTGGAGATCGCGGACAAGATCGCCAAGCGAGTCCGCAACCTCAGCGGCGGTTATCGCTTCATCAAGGCCATCGGCGTGGACCTGAGCGACAGGAAGATGGCGCAGGTGTCGATGAACCTGGTGAACTATCAGAAGACGGCGGTGTACCGCGCCTTTGAGGCCGTGAAGATGGAGGCCCGGCGCTACGGCGTCAGCGTCGTGGAGAGCGAGGTCGTCGGGCTTTTGCCCATGGAGGCCCTGATCGACTGCGCGGAGTACTACCTGCAGATTTCGGACGACTTCGACCCCGCAAAGCAGATCATGGAGAACCGCCTGCTGGAGGAGGAGTAGGCCTTTTTTGAGGGCGCGCGTCGGCGTGACCTCTTTTGCCGCGCGTTCGTGGCGAGGGAATCGTCCTCCGAGGCCCCGTCGAACGGGAAGCGACGCATAGGCACTGTATCCAGCCCAAAGGTTGGGTGCGGTGCCTTTGTTTTTGCACGTCGGCGCCACGCCGAGAAATGCGGGACAGCGCGAAGGGCCGGGTCACTTGCAGCGGGAGGTACACTCCCCCTGCTTTTCCAGGTAGGCCATCCCCCAGTTACACAGCCCCTCCAGGGCTGGCATAAGGCTTTTCCCGTCCTCCCTCAGGTGATAGGTTACAGAGGGCGGCACGCTTCCAAGGGAATGGCGGAAGATCAAGCCTTTTTCCTCCAGCTCGCGAAGGCACTTCGTCAGCATGGTGTTGGTCACCCCATGGACGCGGCGCTTCAGCTCGTTGTAATGCAGGCCGTCCTCCTCGTTCAGACACCAGAGGATCGGCAGCTTCCACTTGGAGCCGATCAGCTCCATCACGTAGAGCAGCGGACAGCGCGCGACGTAGCCCCCGGTTTTTGAATCCTTCGACCCCTTCATGAGCCCACCAATCCCTTCCCCAATTTTTAAGAAAGAAAAAACTGCGTACTTGCTCTCTTGTTCTTTTAATAATACACTGAATTCACGAAAAACGTCAAAGGGAAGCGCACTCAGGCACGTGGCAGGCGGGCACATCAGTGGCTCGTCACGTCGTTCAAAAGGAGCGCTGCGGCGTTTTGCTCAAAGGACCTGAGAGATAGGATAGGTTTTAAGGCCCTGAGGGGGCAGAAAATCGGGGGGTAAGGAAATGAAAGCGTTGTTCGTCAACGGAAGTCCGCGCAAAAATTGGAACACCCACAAGATGCTGGAGAGCGCCATGGAGGGGGCGAGGGAGGCGGGGGCGGAAACTGAGCTGGTACACCTGTACGACGCTGCCTTTAAGGGCTGCGTCAGCTGCTTCGCCTGCAAGGTGAAGGGCAGCTGGACGAATGGCCTCTGCGCCTTTCGCGACCCGCTGACGCCGACCCTGGAGAAGGCGCGGGGGGCGGACATCATCGTCATCGG
>NZ_CALHIQ010000064.1 GCF_938030725.1 uncultured Fretibacterium sp.
CGATCGCGAAGATGGACCTGGGCCGCAGCGAGATCGTGGATCACGGCGACCCCGCTTTTGTAAGGATGCTTCACGGGCTGAAAATTCACGAGTAAGGCGGGCTGCGTCGGACTCGCCGGTGAAAACAGCGAACGCATCGGAGGGACGAACCATGAACCGATTTGTCTTCGAGAATTCCACAAAGGCCTATTTTGGAGAGGGGTGCGTGAAGGAACACCTGCCCCGTCTGCTCGAGGCGTACGAGGGCAATGTGATGCTGGCTTACGGCGGCGGCTCCATCAAGAGGAACGGCGCCTATGACGATATCATGGGGGTTCTGAATGGCGCAGGAAGGAATGTCGTGGAGTTCACCGGCATCATGGCGAACCCGACCTACGCGAAGGTGATGGAGGGCGCGACCCTCGCGAGGTCCGAAAATATCGGCCTGATCCTCGGTGCGGGCGGCGGGTCGGTGATGGATTGCTGCAAGGCCATCTCCCTGGCGGCGGTCTACGATGGCGACGTCTGGAGCGAGTTCTGGGCCAAGCCCGGCGTCATCGACTTCGAGCTCCTGCCTCTCGGCGTGATCGTGACCGTCGCAGGAACGGGCAGCGAGATGAACGGGGGCTCCGTCATCACGAACGAGAGCTTGAAGGTCAAGACCGGCCGGGACTATCCCGCGTGCAATCCCAAATTTGCCCTCCTCGACCCCGCCTACACATACAGCGTCCCGGCGAGGCAGACGGCCTCCGGCGGATTCGACATCCTGTCGCACGTTATGGAGACCTATTTCAGCGAGCCCAACGAGGATAACGTGTCGGACGACATCTCGGAGGCGTTGATGAGGAGCGTCATCCGCAACCTTCCCGCAGCGCTGAAGAACCCAAAGGACGGCGTTGCGCGGAGCAACCTCCTGTGGGCGTCCACGATGGGCGAGAACCGGATTATCAAGCTGGGCAAACGCATGGACTTCGAGTGCCATCAGATGGAGCACCAGCTCGGCGCATACCTGAACTGCAATCACGGCGAGGGGCTTGCCGTCCTGCACCCTGTCTATTACCGCCATATCTACAGGGACGGGCTTCCAAAATTCCGCCGCTTCGCCGTCAACGTGTGGGGCATCCCGCCGGAGGAAAAAAGCGATGAGGCGTTGGCCCTTGCCGGAGTGGAGGCGCTGGCGAAGTTCATCGGTGATATCGGCCTGCCCGCGACGCTCCGTCAGCTCGGGGCGAACGCGGAGACGGACCTGAAGCAAATTGCGGATTCGTGCGCTATCGCTCCGGGCAGCTATCGCCGGATGACGCACGAGGAAATTCTGCAGATCTTCGAGGAGTGTTTTTAACAGGCACGAAGAAACCGGTTTTGTTGCCTCGTTTGCGTCATGCTGAGGAGTGGCGGAAGCCCCTCGCCGAAGACATGGGGAAGGAGTGCGGATATGAGAAGAATCTTTGCCTTTGCGGCGTTGGCCTTGACGGTGGGATTGATGGGGGGCGCTGCGGCCCGGGCGGCTGCGCCCGGGGATGCGGCCGGCACGTCGACGGCCGGGCCCGGCGTCGCGGTGGTGCGGACCGAAGCGGGCGAGGTGCAGGGGTACGTGCGAAACGGCGTCTACACCTACCACGGGGTTCCCTACGCGGAAGCGAAGGAGCGGTTCGTTCCGGCGGAGAAGGTCACGCCGTGGGAGGGCGTCAGGCTGGCCTTCAATTACGGACCGATCGCCCCTCAGGTATGGCTGGGCGGAATGGGAAGTGGCTGGGACAACCCGCCGCGAAGTTTCAGGCAGGACAACAATTGCCAGAACCTCAACGTCTGGACGCCCGGTATCGGCGATGATGGGAAGCGACCGGTTATGGTCTGGCTGCACGGAGGCGGCTTCTCCACGGGGGCCTCGGCGATCGAGGAGGTCTACGACGGCGCAAACCTTGCCCGTAGGGGCGATGTGGTCGTCGTCTCGGTAAACCATAGGTTGAACATCGTCGGGCACCTCGACCTCTCGCGTTTTGGCGAAAAATATAAGCGCTCGGCCAACGTCGGCGTCATGGACCTGGTAGATGCGCTCCGCTGGATTCGTGACAACATCGCACCGTTCGGCGGAGATCCCGAAAACGTCACGCTATTCGGCGAGTCGGGCGGCGGAGCCAAGGTGCTGGCGCTCATGACGGCGCCGGAGGCGAAGGGCCTGTTCAAGCGCGGCATCGTGGAGAGCGGCGCGACGGAACGGATGGGCGTGACCTTCACCTCGCGTGAGGTCAGCGAGAGGATCACGGATCACGTCCTTGAGGAGCTGGGGATGGGCTCGGGGGACGTTGAAGCGCTGCAGACCATGCCCTACGAGGAGCTGGTGAAGGCGTCGGAGAGGGCGCTTGCGCGGACCGCTGAAGAGATGAAGCTGCCGGCGCCTCTCGGCGGTGGATACGGCCTTTACTGGGAACCTGTCGTTGACGGCGATTTTCTGCCGACGAGTCCTGTGACGAAGGATGGTTTTGCAGCGGCGGGGAAGGACGTGGCTCTCCTGATCGGCTCGAACCTCACGGAGTGGACGGCGGTTGACCAGCTCCGCGATATGGGGCGGGCACAGTTCGACAACCAGAACACGTGGAGCCCGGAGGAGACGGACAGGCGGCTCAAGGCGGCTTACGGCGACAAGGCGGAGGAGGTCGTCAAGGCGTTCCTTGAGGCCTATCCGAACAAAAAGAGGGCTGACGCCGTGCACGTCGACTCGCGGACCATCCGCCTTCCGATGCTCAAGATCATGTCTCACAAGGCTGACCAGCGCGGCGCTCCCGTGTACGCCTACGTCTTCAGTTGGGAGTCGCCGGTGATGAACGGTGCTCTGACCTCCTACCACACGGCGGAGATCCCCTTCGTCTTCCACAACATCGACCGTGCCGACACCATCACGGGCAACGGGCCGGACGCCAGGCTGCTGGCGGATCGCATGAGCGACGCATGGATCAACTTTGCCCGCAGCGGAAAACCAGCGGCGGAAGGCATACCGGATTGGAAGCCCTATACCCGTGAAAGCGGTGTCACGATGATCTTCGATAACGAGGTCCGATCGGCGTCCCACCACGACAGAGAACTCATGCGACTCCTTGCGCCGGATTACGAGTATTGAGACTGGAAAACGGCAGGGGATCCTAATGGTAAGGATAACTTTAGACTTGTAGGCAAAAGGTGATGTGCCTCGCTTTACCGCATGGAAAACGGGGATTTTCTAAAAAGAAACGAGGGACTGTTTATGGAGTTTCGCGACAGGCAATATGAAGTTTTCAACATGTTCGACAAGCAATGGGCGCTGGCGACAGCGGGCACCCTGGAGGATTTTGACGGGTGTACCATTGGCTGGGGCAGCCTTGGCAGCCTCTGGGGATCGAGGAGCGACGGGCGGCTGATCGTGACGATTTACGTCAACCCTCTGCGATATACCAGCGAGTACCTGTTGAAAAACGACTGTTTCACCGTTTCTTTCTTTGAAGAAAACTATCGCCGGGATTTGTTGACGCTCGGAACGAAATCGAAACGGGATTGCGATAAATTTGCGATGACCTCGCTGACGCCGGAGAGACATGGGCAGGGCGTCGTCTTCAGTGAGGCGAACCTGACCTTTGTCTGCCGAAAGCTGTACTGGGAGCAGTTCAATCCAGATCATCTCGACTCGGAGGTCATGCGCGAGATCTACTCGAATCGCCCGCCTCATTATCAGTTCATCGGCGAGATCATGGAGGTCCTTGACAAGCAGTGAGGGGCGAAAAAGGGCTTTGGAAATGTTCGCTGACTGGCCTGATGGAACGGTGGCGGCCGACCGTGGAGGCCGCCCCTCGTTCCGTCAGGCCCTGTGAAAAATGAACCGAAACGGCGGGCTTTTGGTGCCACTTCTGCTGTGGCTCTGCCGGGTTGCAGAATGGCTGCTCATGTTGCTGTTCGTGGTGGGGCTTTGCCGTATGGCATGAATCTTCTCGTCACCCTGAATTGCGATCATTTTCTCGGCGCTCGCTTGGGGTTTCTGGGGAACCATCCCTTTTCGACGCGCTTTGTCTGCTGCTTGAGCTCGTGGATGCTCCACAGCGAGGTGAAGCCCGCGACCCCCAGGATGGCGGAAAGCGTTGGGTCCTCCGTAAACAAGGATGCCGTGCAGAAAACGACGCCTCCTGCGAGGAAGACCGGCCAGACCCTGTCGGAAAAATAGTACTCGCACTTGATGACGATGGGGTGGAAGAGGCCGATGAGGAGGAAGGAAGCTAAGCCGATAAGGATGCCGGACCCATTGAGCATGATCGTTTCCCCTTCTGACGTCCTTTATATCTTGTTTGCCTGCCGTATGTCGTAGCGCAGCATCTTGGCCCCTTTGGCCATCCCAGGGATGAGGTTCAGCAGGACGGCCCAGCCCCAGCGGCGCAGCTCCTGGTTTATGTAGTACTCGGCCTCGACGAACTTCAGCGAAGGGGCCCAGCCCTCAATGTCCCTGAGGCCGTCGAGCCCCCACGTGAACCGCACGTCGTCCCCGTACTCCCGGATCGAGTCGTGCATCTTGGAGTGACGGACCATCCAGGTCGAAACCGCGTCGAAGTGTAGCTCTGCGCCGGGGAAGCGCCTGGCCAGATTTTGAAAGAGGCCCTTGATGTCCGCCTCGTTCAGGTACATCAGCACGCCCTCCATGATGAAGGCAAAGCGGTGCTCCGGGTAGCGCTCCAGCAGCTCGTCCATCCAGTCGGTTTCAAACATCGAGGTGCCGATCTGGGGGTTGCGCTCCGAAGGGGGCAGGAAACGCTTCCGAACCTCCATGACGTCCGGCAGGTCCAGGTCCACCTGAACGCCCTTGCCCGCGTCCGTCCGCAGGAAGCGGTCATCCAGCCCGCAGGCCAGATGAACGACCACCGGTCTCTCCCAATCCGCAAGGATTCGCCGTGTTTCGCGGTCGAACCGGCGCGTGCGGATGATCGTTCCTATCTGTGACATCTTCTTATTTTGGAAGCGGGACATGTCCACGTCGAGCTTCTCCAGAATCTCGACCGCCTTGGGGTCCTCGATAAGACGGTCGGGCCGCTGCGTTTCCTGCGCCTTGAAGTAGAGGGTCAAAAGCGCCGTTTCCGAGACGGGCATCTTGAAGCCAAGTCCTTCAGGCGCTTCCTTAGTTTCATCCATCGTCCGAACGATCTCCTCTCCGAAACCTTCGCTAAAATTAGCCTAAAACCAAGCTAAATGTCATGTAATAAAGTGTAGCCTCAATTAACGAAAAGTCAATCCGGAAGCGTGTCGTGTGTCGTTGCTCAGTGGTAATGTCATCCTATAAGGGGTCAGAGAAAATGTCACCGCCCGCGGCAGGCAGGTTTTGGGTAATACTTGGATATGGTGTGGCGATCCTCCCGATTGCTTAAGGGGCCTCCGTCGAAAGGGGGCATGGTTGGCTGTGCTTCTTCTACGGTTTTTTCTACGTCTAACGTGTAGCTATGGCGGGAATCCGACAGCGTTCGACAGCACAAGGATAACAGAAAACCCCGCCTTATGGCGGGGTTTATGGAATAAGCCGGTGTCCTCCGGCGTTATGCTTGGTGGGCGATAGAAGAATCGAACTTCTGACCTCTTCCGTGTCAAGGAAGCGTTCTACCTCTGAACTAATCGCCCCAACGATGAATCATTATATCAGTCTCCCGCT
>NZ_CALHIQ010000065.1 GCF_938030725.1 uncultured Fretibacterium sp.
GTGCACGCCGGGCGTCGAGGCGATGTCGTCGTAGAGGTCCTGCCAGGTCCACAGGATGTCCTCCCGTTCGCCCAACGGGCCGAACTGCCCCTGGCCGGAACGGAGGAACCACCACTCCCGGTCCTTGCGGGAGGGGACGATAAAGCGCAGGGAGTTGCCCAGGGGGAGAAGCTCCCGGATCAGGGAGGAGAGGTTGGAGCCCCGAAGGTAGGGCAGGATGCGGACGCCCATGGGTTAGCCCTGGCGCGTCAGCAGCCAGAGGGCGAAGGCGAGGTGCAGCACGGCCGAGAGGACGATGACGACGAGGAAGGCCGGTTTTTGGGTCTTGTGGCGAAAGAGCTGCCTGCCACAGAGGGCGCCCGCAAAACCTCCGGCCAGCGACAGGAGGTGCAGCACGGCCTCCGGCACGCGCCACCCTCCGCGCCTGCTTTGGACCTTGTCGAAGCCGTAGAACAGAAACGTTGAAACGCTGCAGCAGAGGAGCCACATTGGATAGACGGTCAGGAAGCCGCCCAGGCGCCGCGCGGCCAGGGCCGTGAGGGCGATGCAGGCGGCAGCTGCGGCGAGGAAGAACCGGCGCGGCGACGACTTCATGGACATGACGGAGAACCCTCCCTCAAAGGCCGCCTCCGCGGCGCTTCTTCCGCTCCCAGAGCCACAGGAGCCCCATGCTGCCCAGGATGGCCAGGGCGAAGCCCACCCCGGCGCCGTAGACGGCGAAGAGAGCCCCCTCCTCGCTCCAGGGCAGCGCAAGCCCCCTGAGCAGGAGCGTCCCCAAAGCGACGATTGCCGCTGCTGCCGTCGCGCCCCGGAGGGCGGCCCTCTGCGTGAGTCTGCGCACGTCGATTGCCTCCTTAATAAATGGCCGGCCTTCCCAACCTTCCCGGATGCCGGAGTTCAGTCCGGGGGCACCTCTTTTTCAGGGGTAGCCCTACGTTAAAATTATACCCGCCCCGGCCGTTTTTTCCCCAGGTTCACGCCCCCTTGTCCTTCAGGAGCTCCGAGGCGATCCGAACGCTCTCCATGGCGTCGCGCGCGTAGAAGTCCGCCCCCGTGAACCGCGCCAAGTCCGGCGTCAGCACCGCTCCGCCCACCAGCACCTTTACGCCGGGGCACTCCGAGCGGACGCGCTCGATCGTGTCCTTCATGCTGGCGACGGTCGTCGTCATCAGGGCGCTGAGCCCCACGACGCGCGCGCCGCTCTCCCGGACCGCGGCGACGACCTGCTCCGGCGGCACGTCCTTGCCCAGGTCAACCACCTTGAAGTTGTAGTTCTCCAGAATGACCTTGACGATGTTCTTGCCGATGTCGTGTACGTCGCCGTACACCGTGCAGAGGACGATGGGCCCCAGCGCCGTTTCCGCGTCCTTTTGAGGGGAGGCGGCTAGAGCGGTCTTCAGGCGCTCAAAGGCGGCCTTGGCGGCGTCGGCGGACTTGATCAGCTGCGGCAGAAACAGGTGCTTCGCCTCGTACTCCCGCCCCACGGAGTCGAGGGCCGGGACGATGTGCTTCTCCACGATCTCCAGGGGGGCCAGGTCTCGAAGGAGCCTGTCCGTCTCCGCGGCGGCCTCCTCCTTCAGCCCCCGGACGATGGCCTCGTCCAGCCCCCCCGCGGCGGCGGGGGAGGCCTCGGCGTTTCCCGTCGGGACGGGTGCCGAGGCCGCAGCGGTCGGCTCCGGGTGCGCCTGACAGTAGGCGATGTAGTCGTGGGCCTCCCGGTCGATGCCGCTCAGCAGGCGCCACGCGGCCAGCGTCTCCCTCATGCCCATGTCCCCTGGATTGATGATGGCGGCGTCGAGGCCCTGCATCAGCGCCGCAGCGAACATCGTCCGGTTGATCAGCGGCCGGCGCGGCAGGCCGAAGGACACGTTGCTGAGCCCCAGCACGGTAGAAACGCCCAGCTCTTCCTTCGCCATCCGCACGGCGCGGAGCGTTTCCCGAACCAGGTCCTGCTGCGCGGAGGCCGTGAGGGTCAGGCAATCGATCAGGACGTCGCGGCGGGGGATGCCCAGCCGTTCCGCCTCCCGGACGATGCGCCGGGCCACGGCCAAACGATCCTCGGCTGAGTCGGGGATTCCGTCGTCGTCGAGAGCCAGCCCCAGGACGCAGGCGCCGTACTTCTTGGCGATGGGGAGCACCGTTTCCAGGCTCTTCTCCTTGCCGTTGACGGAGTTGAGGAGGGGTTTGCCGTTATAGGCGCGGGCGCCGGCTTCGAGCGCCGCCGGGTTCGGGGAGTCCAGCTGCAGCGGGAGGTCGACCACCGCCTGGATTTCCTCGACGGCCCGCCGCAGCATGGCCGGCTCGTCCACGTCGGGGAGCCCCATGTTGACGTCCAGCACGTGGCTCCCCTGGTCCTGCTGCTTCAGCGCTTCCTTCAGCACGTAGTCCATGTCCCCCGCGCGGATGGCGGCCTGGAGGGCCTTCTTCCCCGTGGGGTTCAGGCGTTCACCGATGATGACGAAGTCCGTGCCGAAGGAAACGGCGACGCCCGGCGTGCAGATACAGGTCCTGTCGGGGACGGAACGGGGTGCGACCTCCTGCCGTGCGGCGCGCACGGCGGCGGCCACCTTCGCAATGTGCGCCGGCGTCGTCCCGCAGCACCCTCCAAGGATCGCGCAACCCATCTCCGCGAACCGGACGGCGGCCTCTGCGAACTCGTCCGGCGTCACGTCGTAGAAGGAGGCTCCGTCGCGCATCACGGGCAGGCCCGCGTTGGGCTGCACCATGACGGGCGCATGGGCCAGCGCGCAAATATCCTGGACGATGGGGAGGAGCTGCTCCGGCCCCAGGGAGCAGTTCACCCCCAGGGCGGCGACGCCCAGGCCCTCGAGCGTCATGACCATGGACGCGACCGTGGCGCCGAAGAACGTGCGCCCGCCCTCCTCAAAGCTCATGGTGGCCAGGATGGGCAGGCTACAGTTTTCCTTCACGGCGAGGAGGGCCGTCCGAAGCTCGCGCAGGTCGGTGAAGGTCTCAAGCAGCACGACGTCGCTCCCGTCGCGGCCGGCGCGCACCTGTGCGGCCACCGCGTCGTAGACATCGTCGAAGGAGGCGTCCCCCAGGGGTGCCATCACGCGCCCCGTGGGGCCGATGTCGAGCGCGGTGAGCGCCCCTGTCTCCGCCGCCGCCTCCCGCGCCAGCCGCACCGCGGCGGGGACCACCGCGTCCACGGAGAGCCCCTCTCGTTCCAGCTTGAAGGGGTTGGCCCCGAAGGTGTTCGTGGTGATGAAGTCGGCGCCCGCCGCAGCGTACTCCCGATGGATATCCCGGATCAGGTCGGGGTGGGTGAGGTTCAGGGACTCCGGCAGCTCGCGCAGCTTCAGTCCCCGCGCCTGAAGCATGGTGCCCATGCCCCCGTCGAAGAACAGGATGTCCCGCCCCAGTTCCTTGGGGCGCGGCCCTCTCGTCCTCAGATGTCCAAGGTCAAAGTCCACAGCCTTCTCCTCTCTTTCTGTAGGGACACGTCTCCCGCCCGGAGCAGGTTCCGCAGCCGCGCGTCCGGTCCGTGTCCTGAAGCGACACGCCGATGATGGCGGTGACGGATTTGACGGGCGTCATCATGAAGCGCTTCGTCATGGCGAGGCCGATGCGCCGCGTCGCGTCCAGAACCGCGATGACGTCCGCCGAGGCCTGCAGGGGGGCATCGCCGTAGCCGGGGCTGAAGCGCATGGTGAGGTGTTCCCCCTCCTTCAGGTCCCCGGCGATCTTCCCTTCCTCCTCGTCGCAGAGGGCGTCCGCCCGCACGGATGCGCAGGCGTCCAGCATGACGCCTCCCAGCATGTCCCGCGCCTGAGCCCTCAAGATGGCGCGGTCCACCTCGCTGCCCAACGTCACCGCCATGAGGCAGCACTCGCTGGATTGGGCCAGGAGCCTGGCCAGGTCCCGGCTCTGGATGGTGAAGCCCGCGACGGCGACGCCCAGGCCGTCCGCAAGGAGCTCCAAAGGGAAGCGCCGGGAAACGCCCCGGGGCCGCGCGACGCCTTCAAGCTCCTCAAAGGTCCGCCTCACCTGCTCAGCGAGCTCTCCGCTGCGCTGGTTTAGGGGAACGCGCATGAAGCGCAGCGCGTCGTCGATCATGGCCTGCGTGGGGTGCATTCAGGACCTCTTGACCCTCATGGAGTAGAGGATGGCGCGGATGTTCTCGTCGATGCGGCGCACGACGTCCGCCTGGTTCATGGTGTAGAGGTGGATGCCCTCCACCCCGCGGGCCAGGAGGTCGATGATCTGATCCGTGGCGTAGGCGATGCCCGCCTCCTTGATGGCCCCAGAGTTGTGCCCGTAGGCGTCGACGAAGCGCTGCACGCGCGCGGGTACGCTGGCGCCGCACATGGTGATCATCTTCTCGATCTGGTGGGGCGAGGTGATGGGCATTATGCCCGCGATGATGGGCTGCTTGATGCCGATGGCGCGAGCCTTGTCCCGGAAGGAGAAGAACGTGTCGTTGTCGAAGAACAGCTGCGAGATGAGAGCCTTCACGCCGAGGTCGCACTTCTCCTTCAGGTGATGCAGGTCCGTCCCCATGCTGGGGGCCTCCAGGTGCTTCTCCGGGTAGCAGGCGGCGAACAGGTCGAAGTCGCTGCCTCGTTCGTTGATGAAGGCGACGAGCTCCGAGGCGTGGTGAAACTCGCCCAGGTCATTCTCGTCCTTCAGGTCGCCGCGCAGGGCCAGGACGTTTCGGACGCCCGCGGCCGTGAGCTCGTCCAGGATTTCCCCGATGTTTGCCCGCGTGGCCCCGACGCAGGTCAGGTGCGCCACGCCCATGATGCTGTACTTGTTCTGGATGCCCGAGGCGATCCTCACGGTGTTGTCGCGGCTGGTCCCGCCCGCGCCGTAGGTGACGCTGATGAGGTCCGGGCCGAGGCTCGCCAGGTTGTCGATGGTGGCGTAGGTCCCCTCGAGGCTTGTCGAGCCCTTGGGGGGAAATATCTCAAAGGTGTAGCTTGGCGTCGGGATGTCTAAAAGCTTCTTCACGGTGACGGCAACTCCTTTCATTATGACGCAGCGCGGCTGCGGAACGGTCCGGCGCCCCCTGCAAAACGGAAACGCCGCCCCTGCGACCATGGACGGCGTTTCCCTGAAAAACGACAAAGCTCCACTTATCGCTGTCAGCAGGACCACCTTGAACGACGCATCGAACAGGTTGGCGCAGGATCGTCGAGCTGACTCTCTCCCCGTGCTCTCGATAAAATATTCAATTTGAGAATTCTATCACAAGGGCCTCCGCTGGGCAAACCGGCTTTCACCGAAACCATCCAACCAACCGTTCGATCTGCCGGCTGAAGCGGACGAGGGGGCTCTCTCGAAACGCGATGGCGCGGACGGGGCACATCTCGTGGCAGCAGTAGCAACGGATGCACTTGCCGTAGTCGAACCGGAGCGTTCTGCCGCCGAGGATCAGCGCGTCTGCGGGGCAGACCTCCGCGCATCGCCCGCAGCCGATGCACCGCTCCGCGATTTGGATGGGGCGGGACGTCATGGCCCGCTCCAAAAAGGGCAGGCGAGGCAGGAGGCGCAGGCTGCCCTGGGCGGGGAGCCTGACGCTGAAGACGTGGTCCGGCGGAAGGTCGCCTGCGACGTCCGCGTCGTTCAGCGCGCACTGGGGAAGGCGCCGCTGCCTGGCGGCGCGGTACAGGGGAAAGTCCTCGAGGCGGACGCCCATCATGCGGCAAAGCCGCAGGTCCATGAGGAGTGGGTCGCGGGCGGCCGCCACGACGCCCCAGGGGTTGGGGCGGCCGCTGGTGGGCCCCTCTCCGTCCATCCCAACGACGCCGTCGAGGATCGTCAGGCAGGGGGCCACGGCCCCCGCGATGTCCAGGAGGAGGGACGCGAAACGATCCCGGTCGAAGCCCACGTCGAAGTGCCATGCGGCCTTGGCGCGCCCCACGACGCACCCGAACAGGTTCTTGACGCCCAGGGTGAGGAGCATCTGTCCGTGGGTCTTCATCTTGGGGAGGTTTACGATGGCGTCGGCCTCGAGGACCAGGCGGCTCACGTCGATCTTCCGAAAGAGGGAGTCCTCGGAGGTCTTCAGGGGCGCGGGGTCCGTCAGCTCCACGCAGGAGATTCCCAGTTCCCGTGCGACGCCCGCGAAGCCGGCTCGCTCCGCGGCCTCATGGAAGGCGTCGATGCCGGGGCTGTCCGCGATGAAGGGCCTTGCGCCGCAGTCCAGCAGCAGGCGGGCGACGGCGCGGACGACGGAGGGGTCCGTCGTGGCGCGGCGCTCCGGCGCGTGCCTGCCCACCAGGTTCACCTTCAGGAGCACGCGATCTCCGCGCTTCACGAGGCTCGATGCGCCGCCAAAATGGTCAAAGGCCCGCCGCACCGCCGCATCGATGCCCACCTGATCGTAGTCCTTCTGCTGGATCAGCAACAGTCCGCCCTTTTCGTCCATGACCTCTGCGCCCCCTCCTTTCGGGTTCTGCGGCTGCGGCGCCGCTCGATCAGCTCAAACGCTTTCATTTCGTCCGCGCCGCGGTTCGGATGTGCTATCATAAACAAAGCGGCTCTGGCCTGCAAAGTGGACAGGGTGCTGCCGAAGGGGGTGAGCGATGGTGGACATCACGGCGGATGTCGCGCGGTATTCCATGGAGATGGCCTCGGCGCGGACGGCTCAGGCGGTCCAGACCTCCATGCTGAAGAACGTCATGGAGGCCCAGAAGGACATGATGGCGCAGCTTCTCAAGTCCATGGGGCTTGGCGGCTCACTGGACGTCAGGGCGTAGTGACGCAGGTTTGGGGCAGTCCGCCAGGGCCGCCCCAAAATTTTGCCCAGGCTTCGGTGAAGAGGGGGCGCGACCGCCGCTCAGACCACATACAAAAAAAGGGCTCCGACAGGAGCCCCGAATCCGTTTACGCCTCAGCCGGCGCCGTGGTGGCCATTGCCCTCCGGACGAAGCCGGACCTCAGGCATTTGGTGCAGACCCGCACCTTGAACGTCGTACCGTCGCCCGCGTCGATGCGAACGCTCTGAAGGTTGACGAGCCAACGACGACGGGTGTGCCGGTTCGAGTGGCTCACCGCGTTTCCCGAAGCGGGCCCGCGCCCGCAGCACTGACAGAACTTTGCCATGATCGTTTCCTCCCTGCATCGGGCGTGGGGGAGGGAGCGCTTCCCGATGCCTCCCCGCTCCGCCGAGCGATCCTCAAAATTAACTCTAGAATTTTATCACAACTTTTGGAGAATCGCTGACTGATCTTAAAAAGTTGCAGAAGATGATGTCGTCGTCCGTAAACGCCCCGTCCGTTTTTTGCGCCGCGACCTGCTACAATAACGCAAGGCAACCAATAACGTGGAGATCGTTATCTCGTTTGACCTTGCGGGAGGGAAAGGATATGCCGTTCGGAGAAAATCTGGCGCGTCTGGATGAGATCGCAAAACGCCTGGAGTCCGAGCCGATGTCGATGGACGAGGCGCTGGCGGTTTTTGAAGAGGGGGTGGCCCTCGTCAAAAAGAGCGAGAAGCTGCTCCAGAGGGCGGAGCGGAGGGTGACGATCCTGACGGAGGAGGGGGAGGCGCTTTTCGAGGCCGCGCAGCCAGCGGACGTCGAAGATACAGGGGAGGATGAGGAGAAGGACGAAGGGGAATTTGACCTGTAAAAACGGAATTTCCGCACGCTTTTCTCCTTTTTGTGATATCCTTTAGACACGTTGCGATGTTGGTCCATCCAGGGACCGTCGCGGTGTTCGTTCTTTACTCTTATTATCTTTTATTTTCCCAGCGATG
>NZ_CALHIQ010000066.1 GCF_938030725.1 uncultured Fretibacterium sp.
TGTGCCAGCGCTGCCCCAGGCTTCTGGCCTATCGCGGGGAGGGGGAGCGCGGGGCTTGGAAGGTCGGCATCGAGGGGAGCGGCGAGAAGTACGGCTCCCTGTTTCACAAGCACATCGCCGGAGCCTTCTTCGATGCGGCGTCCGATCCCCAAAACCCCGTGAGAGGCGAGATTCGCGCGGTCCTTTCCGGAACGCGTGCCGGGGAGGCTCCGATTCGAGAGCGCCTGGAGGAGCTCATCCGCGTCCGTTTTTTCAGCCCCTTTATGGAACAGTATGCGCCGGGGCTATCCACAAAACAGGCCCTATCCATGGCCCGTGGGACGTCGGTCTGGGCTGGCTGTATGGCAGATTTCCTGGCAAAAATCCCCTTTGGGCGCCTCGCTCCCGACGAGGTGATGCACGTGTTCTTGGAGCCGGAGCGCACGCTTCAGGCCAGCTATGTTTCCTCCGACGGGCGGGTGCTGAAGCTTTCTGGGCGCTACGATGCGTTGCTGTTCAATCCCGATCTCGGCGAGGCGACCCTGTTCGAGTTCAAGGGGCATCGGTGCTCCGACCCGACGGTGGCCCTTTCTCAGGCGTTGATCTACGCCTGGCTGATCCATCGCGCGACGGGCATCCTTCCCACCGTTCAGGTCATTTATCTGGAGGAGGAGCATCCCGTTACCTTCCCTTCGTCCGACGTCAAAGGCATGACTTCCGCGCTGCCGGGCCTTTTTGACGTGGTCCTCGACGTCCTGGAGCGGCGTCTACCCCTGCCCGTGGCGGTGAACTCCGAGCTTTGCCTGCAGTGTCCGTGGAGCGGGGACTGCGCCAACGATTGGGACGCGCCCCCCGTTCCTCAAACTGTTCTGGAGAAGCCAGGAAGCGAATCTGGCAGCAAAGCCCGTGATGACCTTGACAAAGGCCTTCAAGAAATATTTTGTAATGCAGAAGGACTTGAGCGTATGGTACAGTTGCTTAAGGCCTTGAAGGACCTTGGACTGTCGGTCACCGACGCTGGGGTCGTCTGCGGCCCCTGTTTCATACGCTTGAAGGTCCGGCCCAACGCCGCCAAGGGGACGACCGTGAAGAAGATAGACAACCGGGCGGACGACCTTCAAGTTCAGATGGACCTTCCCGTGCCCCCCGTGATTCAGGCCTATGGCGGCTACGTTGGCGTTGACGTCCCACGGTCCAGCCGCCAGGTGCTTTCCCTTGAAACTTTGATCCGACAAGGCGAGGAGAGCCGACCTCGTTCGGAGGCCGCCTTCCCCCTGGGGATGAGGGTGGATGGAAGCGTTTTCTGGGCCGACCTGTCGGAACCGACCATGACCAGTATGTTGATCGGCGGAACCTCCGGAAGCGGGAAGAGCGTCCTGCTTCGCTCCGTGGTGATTGGGCTCCTGCTCTGCGCGCCGAAGGACAGCGTGAACTTCACCCTGATCGATCCCAAGCGAGTCACCTTCGTCGATCTGGCGGCACTGAGGGCCCTGGCGGAGGGGCGGATACTCTGCGACGTCGAGGAAGCCATGGAGGCCCTGAAGGAAGCCGTTGAGGAGATGGAGCGGCGCTATGAGCTCATGGAGAGGGCGAAGGTTTCTCACCTGACGGACTACAACGCCGTCGCCGGAGAGCGGCTGCGGCGACGGGTTCTCATCATCGACGAGTACGCCGACCTCATGATGCGCAAGGAGACGGCCAAGGACCTCGAGTACTTCATCCAGCGACTCTGCCAGAAGGGAAGGGCCGCCGGATTCCACCTGCTGCTGGCCACACAACGCCCGGACGCGAAGGTCGTCACCGGCGTTATCAAGGCCAACCTTCAGATGCGTGTGGCGCTGAAGGTGTCGAGCAAGAGCAACAGCCAGATCATCCTGGGCGAGGGGTTTACCCAGGCGCAGCACCTGTTGGGACACGGCGACATGCTGGTTGGGGACGGTTCGTCCGTTGAACGCCTTCAGGGCCCGATTGCGGATATCTCGCTACTGGGCAAGGAATTCCTGAGAGGCTGAAAAAAGTTTGACGTATCGAGAAAAGATGATATAATGTTCGAGTGTCGCCGGGCTGGTGGAATAGGTAGACACACGGGACTTAAAATCCTGTGGACGTTTGTCCGTGCGGGTTCGAGTCCCGCGCTCGGCACCAGCGGACACGACATCGCGGGGTGGAGCAGTCAGGTAGCTCGTCGGGCTCATAACCCGAAGGTCGCAGGTTCGAATCCTGCCCCCGCAACCAACTTTCAGGGCGGCGTAGCTCAGATGGCTAGAGCATGCGGTTCATACCCGCAGTGTCACTGGTTCGATTCCAGTCGCCGCCACCATTCGTTGATTTTCCTACGTCTTATAGAATTCACAAACCCCGCCCTGAGCGGGGTTTTTTGCTACCCTTATTCCAAGCTGTGATTTTCCCTATGAACGCTGCCCCTGTATCCGTACCAATGTAATTGACGGAGGGCCGTTCAGGACCTGTCGGCCGGAATAGAACAGGGCGGCAAAAGCCGCCCCGCTTAAGAAGTACACGGACCGCCACCTTATCACCTGGCTATCATGAATACAACATCCCCGCCATCATAATCCCCGCCATCATACGAATTTTTGTTGCTGTCAGGCGCCTTAAAAAGCCCCGTCACCCGAGCTTTTTGTACGAGCCTTTGGCGATTCGCCTCTGATATCCCTTCAAGCTTATAGCCTATCCACCACCGGTCCCCCTCACTCTGAAATGTCCAGTGTCCATCGCTGTAATCAATAGCACCCTCTACATAAACGCCAAGAGTAGCTTGGATGTGTTCCGGCGTGTCGAGAACAGCGCCAAGGTCATAATTTTTCTGCTTACCAATTTCATCCAAATGATCTGCATAATACAGAATAAGAGCCGCTTTTGTGCTGCGGAGAGCGGAAACAATTTTACTGGCGATTCCCTCCTCTTTTCTAGCGAGTTCCTCTTCCTGAGCCTGTGCTTTTTTGCTCTTGATTCCTAACTTTTTCAGAGTTTCTTCATTTTCTTCGCCGTAATACTGTGTCAGCCAGCGAATTTCTTCTCTCTGATCTGCTTGAAGTCCTTCAAATATGATTCGTGCATCATGGGCACGGGCTTTCAACTCCGCATTGGCGGCTTCAGGAGCCTCCGGAAGTGGAGCGGCACGCCCGTCTTTGCAATATTTTTCCACCCATACTTTTGCAGGTTCCGAGCCGCCATAGGCGATCATTTGCAATTGCATTGACGCATCATAAACCTGCTTCATCAACATCTCATTCTCTGCGGTCAGCGCCTCGGGCGTCATCGAAGCGGCAGCCGGCGTACTGATGAAGGAGCCGCTGCCCATCAGGAAATACGCTCCGGCAGCCAGGATGCCTAGCCCCAGAACAAAAACCGCTATATCTCTTCCGCGAAATTTCTTCATGGATTCCACTCTCCTCTCCCGTTAATGCTGCTTTTTTGAACACGGATTTTCCGCCGTTGTCTGGGCTTGAACGGCACGTCGGGTAGCTGCCGCAGAACCGGAACGGCCCGTTCTTTCAGTTCTTCAGTATTCTCCCTCACTGCCCTGAGCAGGGTTTTTTCGTATCCCTGTTTTAACAAGGCTGCCGGCATCGCTTACACGATCGCCGGTGGCCTTGTTTTTACGGTTTTTCGTTAACCCTTGCGGCAGGGGCGTTTCTCCTTAGGATAGCGCCGGATCCTGCTCTTTCGCGCCATCCGTCCCCCACTCCAGGCTCTTGCCCTGAGCGATCTCCAGGTTGACCCCCGTCGGGTTGGGCGCGTCATCGTCAAACTTGTAGTCCTTGCCGGGAAGGACGGCGTTCAGCAGGATGCCGACCAGGGAGCCGGTGGCGATGCCGGAGAACTTGATGCTGATGCCACCCAGCGTGAAGTTGAGGGCTCCGGCGGAGCTGTAGTTGATGCCGATCGATAGCACCAGGATCAGAGCGGCGACGATGACGTTGCGGCTCTGCGAGAAATCGACGTTCGTTTCCACGATGTTTCGGACGCCGACGGAGGCGATCATGCCATAGAGGATGAGGGATATCCCGCCGATCGTCGCCGTGGGCATACTCTCAATGGCCGCCGCGAACTTGGGGCAAAAGGAGAGCAGGACGGCGAAGACCGCCGTCAGGCGTATGATCCTCGGATCGTAGACCTTCGTGAGCGTGAGCACTCCGGTGTTCTCGCCATAAGTCGTGTTCGCCGGCGCACCGAAGAGGGAGGCCGCCGTCGTCGCCAGGCCGTCGCCCGTCAGCGTCCTGTGGAGGCCGGGGTCCCTGATGTAGTTGATACCCACTGTGGAGGATATCGCGGAGATGTCGCCGATATGCTCCATCATCGCTGCGAAGGCGATGGGCACGATGGTGATGACCGAGGAGATCAACAGGGCAAAGTTGACCGTTCCGTTGGTGAAGATGGAGAACACCGTTTGATCGTATTCGACGGGGAAGCCGAACCAGGGCTTCGCTGCAATGGTGCTGAAGTCGACGGCGCCAGTCGCCACCGCAGCCAGGTAGGAACCCGCCACGCCGAGCAGGATCGGGACGATCTTCACCATGCCATGCCCCCAGATGTTGCAGACGATGACGACCACGATGGCGACCAGGGCGACGAACCAGTCCTTCGAGCAGTTCTCTATCGCGGACTGCGACAGGGTCAGCCCGATGGCGATGATGATCGGCCCCGTGACGATGGGCGGAAAATATCGCATGACCCTGCTGGCGCCAAAAGCGCGAAATGCCGCCGCCAGCAAGAGGTAGACCAGCCCTGCGCAGGCAACCCCAAAGCACGCATAGGGCAAAAGCGCAGGGTCGCCCTTCGGCGCGATCGCCGCGTAGCCCGCCAGAAAGGCAAAGGAGGACCCCAGGAAGGCGGGCACCTTCCACTTTGCGATCATGTGGAACAGCAGCGTGCCCACCCCCGCAAAGAGGAGCGTCGAGCTGACGCTGAGCCCCGTCAAAAGGGGCACGAGGACGGTGGCCCCAAACATGGCGAACAGGTGCTGCAGGCCCAGGATCAGCATCCTGCCCACGCCAAGGGACCTCGCGTCGTAGATGGCCTCATCGCCGATACTTTTCATTTCCCCACTCATCGTCATTTAATCTCCTTTCAACGTCAAGAACGGCCGCGAAAAACGAAACCGACGCCAAGAACGGACCTTCCCGTCTGCCAGGAGCCGGAAGTTGGGCGACACAGAGAGGAAGCCTCCTGTCGCCGCGCGGTCATGCCTCCAAAGCCCTGTATAAAAAAAGGACACACTCGGAAAAAATCTTTCCGGTGTGTCCTCTGCATTTCTGTATTGAGTTAGAATTTTCCCCTTTGATAACGGCCACTTCACTGCCCCCAATGGATCGATTTCTAAAACTCACGGTATTCTAGCGGGCATTTCCGGTTTCGTCAAGGCGTCTTTTCGACCCTCCGGACAAAAACTCACCACATCATGGGGTGTCAGCAAGGGTTCGTTGTCATAACAACGGACAAACCGTCGGGTCGGGGCTATAGTGTCTGCAGAAAGACGTTCGTAGGCTGTCGTCAGGAGGCCACGAGCCCGAAGCGCAAGGAGCGGACATTGGGCTTGGGGCCAAAAACAGATCAGGAACTAAACATGGGGGGGTATATGAAGATGGATTGCAGCATGTTTTGTTTTCAGTGTCAGGAGACGGCGGGCGGAAAGGGCTGCACCAAAAGCGGCGTCTGCGGCAAGAAGCCGGACGTGGCGGCGATGCAGGACCTCTTGATCTATGTGACGAAGGGGCTTTCCTGCGTCACGGAGCGCCTGCGAAGCGAGGGGCAGGAAGTGGAGAAGAAGGTGAACCATTGGGTCACCGTGAA
>NZ_CALHIQ010000067.1 GCF_938030725.1 uncultured Fretibacterium sp.
GGCCGCTTCGCTTCTTCTTCCGGGGGGGCGGGGCGCAGCGTTTCCTCCTCCTTCTGAGGCTGCTGCGGCGCCCCTCCCCGCCCTGCGACGGCAGCCTCACTGACGCGATCCGGTTCGCCGCCGGTGCAGGCGAACACCTCGTCCCCGAAGCGGAGAAACACGCCGTCGGCTGACCTTGTCAGCAGCTCCAGGAGGCTGGAACGCCAGCGTTCGAGGCACAGCACCTCGTAGGGATAGCGATCCCGCAAGTTCAGGAGCACGGAGCTCTCGCTCTGCTTCATGTCAGCGTCCAAAAGGGCACAATAGAGGACGAAGTCCGCCTGACGGGCGGCGGCCAGCAGCTTGACGAAGGCCTCCTTCGAGGCAGGTTTCCAGTCCGCCTCCAATAGCCCCTCAGGCCGATCTGCTTCCCTTTGGGCCGGGGGTTGAAGAACGGGGACTTGGTCTTTTTTCTGGATCGCCGGCTCCTCCACGGGTTCCACGGCAGGGTCGGCGGCGAGGCGCTGCGGGCGCGGTGGGCTGGAGCTCACCGTCGCCTGGGGCGGCCTTGTCGCGGCCCTGGCCGAGTCAAGGATACGAGAAAGCTCCAGCATCAGAAGTCCGGTCACGATATCCATCCTGACGCCGAGGCGAACCTGCACGAGCAGGTCCGCGACAGCTCCCAACAGGGAACGCAGTTCCTCCGCGGACCATCGCGGCGCTTCCTCTGCAAGAAACTTCTTCTCCTGCTCGGAAACGTCCAGCTCGCGCGTTACGTTTGGCCAGCGCACGGCAAGCCACAGGTTCTTCAGGAGGGAGAACAGCTCCTCAAAGACGTGCTGTGGAGAGCCTCCTTCCATCATCTTAGTGAAGTCCACGTAGGAGGAACTGCCCTCGCCCTTCAGGGCGGAGAGCCAACGTTCAACGGCAGGACGGCTCCCTGCACCCAACGCGGCCTCGACGTCCTCCAGGGTGACTTCGCCCGCGGCGCGGTTGATGATCTGTTCCAGCATGGAAAGGGCGTCGCGCAGAGCGCCGTCGGCCTGTCGGGCGACCTCCCAGAGCGCCTCCGGTTGAGCGGCAGTCCTTTCCCATTCGCAGATGTGCGTGAGGTGTTCAAAGATCTTCCGGGCCCCAATGCTGTGAAACGGGATGTGCTGGCAGCGGGAGCGAATGGTGACGGGCACCTTGTAGGGCTCCGTCGTGGCCAGGATGAAGACCACGTAGGAAGGGGGCTCCTCCAGCGTCTTCAGGAGCGCGTTAAAGGCGGCGGCGGAGAGCATGTGGACTTCGTCAATGATATATATCTTGTACTTTGAAGCGAAGGGCACCAGCGGCACCTGGCTCTTCAGTTGACGCACCTCGTCGACGCTGTTGTTGGAAGCCCCGTCGATCTCCACGACGTCAGGGCTGCTGCCCGACGTAATCGCCATGCAGTTGACGCAAGTGCCGCAGGGCTCGACGCCAAGGGGGGCAAGGCAGTTCAAGGCTTTCGCCAAAATCCGCGCTATGGAGGTCTTTCCGCAACCCCTCGGACCGGAAAACAGGTAGGCGTGACCGATGCGCGAGTTTTCAAGCGCGTGCGTCAGGACGTCCCGCGCCGCATCCTGGGCTACGACGTCGGCAAACCTCTGGGGACGATACTGCCGGTATAAGGAATTGCTCACGTTATCGCCCCCTCGGTCCTCTTTTGGAGATAGCCTTTCGATCGTTTTAGTCCCTTCAGCCTTTTTATTGTACCATTCCAATCGGTTTCTTGAGCATGAATCTCTGACGAGCCAAGGACGAGCGGATCCACTGACGAACGCTGCCGCAAAGGCCCCGGAGAGCGACAGGGCGCGCAGGGGAGCTAACGGTTCGCTGCGCCAGAGCCTGCTTCGTAGTGCAATTGGCGGCTTCCCGCACGCGACGACGGGCGATCCGATTTGCCACTTCCAGCGCGGTTAAGCTATAATAAGGCTGAATGGTCTTGAAACTTTGCTGAAGGTTTGAAGGCCATAAAAAGCGACAAGTGGGGGGGAATCTTTATGAAGAAGTACGTGTGCAAGGTCTGCGGGTATGTCTACGACCCGGAGGCGGGGGACCCGGACAGCGGCATCGCACCAGGCACTGCCTTTGAGGACCTTCCGGAGGATTGGGTGTGCCCGCTCTGCTCCGTGGGCAAGGATGAGTTTGAACCTGCCTGAGATAACTGGCAGCAGTGTATTAGCAAGAACGATTGACCTGGGTCAATCGTTCTTTTTTGCTCCTTCAGCAATCGCCCCGAAGCGTCATCCGCTGAATCATGAGCGCCCTGCCCCAACCGCTGTGGAGACGCCCATGTCCTTTGCACGGAACTGCACTGAAAATTGAAAGGAGATACGCGCTTGGAAATCAGGAAAATGCTCATTGGCGATTACGAGGAAGTGTATGCGCTGTGGACGTCCTGCTCAGGGATGGGGTTGAACGACCTGGACGACTCCAGGGAGGGGATTGCCAAGTTTTTGACCAGGAACCCCGACACCTGTTTTGTAGCGATCGAACAGGGCGGCGTCGTGGGCGTGATTCTGGCAGGACATGATGGACGCAGAGGGTATATCTACCACACGTCCGTCCACCCGGATTACAGAAAACGAGGCATTGCAACAAAGCTGGTGAACACGGCAATGGAAGCGCTGGAGGGCTGCGGGATCAACAAGGTCGCGCTGGTCGTGTTCGCCAGAAACCAGGGGGGAAATTCGTTCTGGGAAAGGACGGGATTCACGATCAGGGAAGACTTGATCTACAGAAACAAAACGATCAGG
>NZ_CALHIQ010000068.1 GCF_938030725.1 uncultured Fretibacterium sp.
AGCCCGACTGCACCATCGGGATCATGGCCAGGACCATCACCCCGTTCATGCCGAACCGCACCAGGACGTCCGAGAGCGACGTGTCCACGCGCACCCCAACGAAGGGCGCCGCGATGAAGAGGCTCAACAGGAAGAGTCCGATGATGAAGCGCGGCCACCCCACGTTCTCGATAAACCTTCTGATCATACCGCCGCCTCCTCAACGCTTTGCCCCATCATCAGGAGGCCGAAGTCCTCCGCCGGCCTGGAGGCCAGCAGGACGCCCGCAATGCGCCCCTCGCCCACGACGGCGATCCGGTCACAGATGGAGCGCAGCTCCTCGAGCTCCGACGACGCGACGATGATGGTGATGCCGTGCTCCTCGTTGTAGTTTCTCAGGGTGTTCAGCACCAGCTCCTTCGCGCCGACGTCGATGCCGCGCGTGGGCTCGCAGACCAGGAGGAGGTCCGGCCGCAGGGCGAACGCCTTGGCCAGACAAATCTTCTGCTGGTTCCCTCCGGACAGCTCTCCGGCGCGCTGGCTCGGCCCCGTGCACTTGATGTCGAGGGCCCGGATGAACCTCTCCGCCTCCTCCGTCATGGCCCGGTCGTCCCGCAGCTGGAGGAGGTGGGGAATCCCCTTGAGGAAGCGGCCCTGGACCTGCATCGCCGTGAAGGTGATGTTCCAGTCGATGCGCTCGTCCAGCAGGAGCCCCACGCCCCGACGGTCCTCCGACACGAAGGCCATGCGGCGGTCCAGAGCGCGGCGCGGCCGGTTCAGGGGAACGCGCTTCCCAAGGAATTCCACGCGCCCGCCGGCCGGATGGAGCCCCATGATGCCGTTGGGGATGCCCAGCTTCCCGTGCCCAGCCAGGCCGCCGATGCCGAAGATCTCCCCCTTCCGCACCTCAAAGGAGACGTCGCGCACCGTTTCGCCCGGCATGTCCACCCACAGGTGTTCCACCTTCAGGACGGGCTCCGTCTGGGGGACAGGGCGGCGACTGGAGGCCTCCTCCCCCGCCGTTTCCACGTGGCGGCCCACCATCCAGGAGGCGATCTCCCGAATCGTCGCCTTCCCGGCGTCCGCGTCCCGGATCACCGCCCCGTCCCGAAGCACGACGATGCGATTGCACAGGTCCTTTACCTCGTGCAGCCGGTGGGAGATGAACACGATGGCGATCCCCTTCTCCGCCAGCGCTCTGAGCGCCGCCAGCAGGATCTCCGCCTCGGACTCCGTCAGGACGGCCGTGGGCTCGTCCAGGAACAGGAGGCGGGTCTTGCTGCGGTCGATCTCACGGGCGATCTCGATGAACTGCTTGTAGCCGACGGGCATCTCCGCAACGGTCATATCCGGGCTGATGTCGACGCCCAGCGTTCGGATGGCTCGTTCCGCACGGCCCCGCATCGAGCCCCGATCCAGCGTCGCCATGCGGCTGCTGAAGACGTACTCCAGCAGGGAGGGGTTCAGCACCTCGCGGTTGAGCAGGATGTTCTCGGTCGCGGTGAAGCCGGGGATCAGGGAGAACTCCTGATGGACCATGCCGATCCCCGCTTCGAGCGCCTCGTGGGGCGAGGCGAAGCGAACGGGCCTGCCGTCCATGAGCACCGTCCCCTCGTACCCGCCCGTCTGCGCGATGACCGGCATGCCGAACAGGATGTTCATCAGCGTGGACTTCCCCGCTCCATTCTCTCCCACGAGCCCCAGGATCTCCCCGGCCCTGAGCGAGAAACTCACGTTGGAGAGCACCCGGTTCCCGTAGTATTCTTTCCCGATGTTCTGCAATTCCAGGAGGAGTGTATCGGACAAATAAATCACCTCTAAACGCAGAATTAAACCTTAATTGTGCTGATTGAGGAGGGCGCACTCCCCCCTCGGCCTCATCGAGGCCCGTCGTTCTCCCATGAAAAGCCGAGCCCGCGGGAGAACGCGCGAGGTCGGCGGAGCGGCACGCTACTTGCTGACGTTGTAGTACTTCTCAGGGACCTCGACAGAAGTCGTTCCCATGAAGCCCTTGCCCAGCATGTAGGTGTCCTGGTACACGAGGACCATCTTCTTGTTCCGGACTCCCGTCCCAGCGTCCACGTAGTAGCCCGCGTTCCAGGTCGTACCCGGCGTGACGTCGTTGTAGCAGGCGATCAGGTCCTTCAAGCTGTCCAGCTTGGCCTGCCCCTCCACGACGCGCTTGCCGAACTCGGCCAGCGCAGCGGTGTGGGTGTAGCCCAGGGAGAAGGCCCAGGTCCCCATGCGCCCGCCGCCTCCGGCGGCGACCACCGCGTCCTCGAGCTTCTTCAGGATCGCAGGCCAGTCGCCCTTCTCGTTGGCGAAGTCGATCCCGAAGGCGCCCGGATACCCCATCAGCGGCGAGGGAAGGTCTGCTTCGATGAAGTAGCCGCCCAGTTCCGCGATGCGCTTCAGCAGGGGCTCCGTGTGGGCGTCGTTCGTGCAGAAGAACGCCGTGTTCTTTCCATACTTCTCGACCCAGGCCGGCATCTTCTCAAGGATGAACTGCTGCGCGCCCGCCACGCCCACGTCGCTGGTGGGGTCTGGAGCCGTTTCAAACACGAACTTGATCCCCAGGTCCCTGCACGCCTCCTCCATGATGGCGCGGCGCCGGCCCAGCGTTTCGTAGCTCATGTGACGCGGGAAGGAGATGTGGACGAAGGTGTCCACGCCCAGCTCCTTCGCCGTGTGGGGGATCAGGTAGCCGCGGCTGATGAGGTCGCCCTGGGACACTAGGTCCGCGGCCACGGTCGTGACGCTGGGGTCCTCGTGTCCCTCGCCGATCAGGAGGATGATGTCCGGCCGCTTCTCGCGGACGCGGCGGAAGCCCTCCGTCGTGCCGGGGATGCCCTGGTTGACCACGATCACCTTCATCTTGGGGTCGTCCGCCAGGCCGACGATCTGTCCGATCGTCGTTTCCTGCTCCGTCATGAAGCTGTCGGGATAGGTGATGTGGGTGATCATGCCGCCCTTTGCGGTGTCGCCATACTTCTGGATCATCAGCTCGGCGCCGCGCAGGTCGTCCTCGCTCTGGGACACCGTCCCCGTCACGATCCCGATGTGGAAATCGGGCTCCGCCGCCAGGGCGGGAAGGGCAAACAGTCCGCAAACCAGCAAAGCCAACAGTACAGACTTCAACTTCACTAAAAACGCCTCCTTATCCAATTTTACATTGGAGCGAAATGAGATGAGAGAACCGGGAACGGCCCAAGGACCGCCATTATTATAACAAAAAACAGAAAAAATAGACCAAATTGTCAGGAAGTTGATCGTGGGGGACCTGGGGAGTCGCCCTCAAAAAAAGCTCCCGTCCGAAGGGCGGGAGCTTTCGCACCTTACGTCGAGCGCCTATTTCGCCGCGTCGTCGGAAGCCGGCTGAGGCTCGGCATCGGTCGCCGCGTCGTCAGAGGCCGGCTGGTCGGAGCTGGCCGCTGCCGCATCCGCAGAGGCTGGGAAGAGCGACGCATCGTAGATCACGACTTCGGCCTTCGCCATGAGATCCGCCTCATAGTCGTTCAGCTTCCGGCGCTCTTCCTGGCTGCGCAGGAAGGCGCGGACGTCGCTGCTGACGTCCTCGTAGGGACGGATGGACTCCGAAACGAGCTCCGTCTTGACGGCGACGGAGAAGTCGCCGCTCGTGGCGGAGAAGACGGGGCTGACGGCCCCCACATCCAGAGAGGCCAACTCCGCCAGGGCGCCGGTGAAGGCCGACTCCGGAAGGAAGAGGGGCTCCCGCGTGACGCTGAGGACGTCCATCGAGGCCAGCGCGTCCCCGGAGGTCGCCTGGGCCCAGTCCGTTCCTGCCTGCAGGCTGGCCCTCAGCGCCTCGGCGTCGGCGCTGGCTCCGAAGCGAGCCACCTGGAGGTTGACCCCAGCCGGCGTGCGGAAGAGCTGATCCTTGATGGAGTCGTAGAACTTGACGGCCTCGTCCTCGCTCACCGTGACGTCCCCAACGGCCACGTGCAGCAGTTGCTGGACGGCCAGCTGGCGGGCCAGGTTTTTCTTGTACTCCGCGCTGCTGATCCCCTGCCGCTCCAGGGCCGCGTAGAAGGCCTCGCGGGTCGGGAACGCCGAGTCGGCGTAGGCCTTCATGGCCTGCTCCGCGTCGGCGTCGGAGATGGCGATATCCGCCTTCCGCACCTCGTTCTCCAACTGCTGCTCCAGGACGTACTGGTCCAGAACCGCCTGATAGACCGCCGGCATGTCCAGCGAGGCCGCGTTGCGCAGGCCCGAGTTCTCCAGGTAGGCGCGCAGGCGGTTCTCAAGCTCGGAGCGCATCAGCGGCCGACCGCCGACCGCCGCCACCTCATAATCCGTCATGGTCCCGTCCGCGCTGCGGCTCGGCCCGCGGCGTCCGCTGCGCCCCTCGTACATCAAAAACGTGGAGAGCAGAAAAGTCACCACAATTATGATCATGATCCACTTCATGTGCGTCCTCAGGTTCTTCAGCATCCCAAACATCGCCCCTTAGAAATTGAAATCGCTCGGAGGTCCAAAAAGCGCCCCCCGCACAGCCCCCCAAGAGAGCGTGCGCCAAGTTTGGATTTTAACACACCTTCCGCGGTCTGAACAATACGGCGGCGACTTAAATCCGCGGGCTGCGACGGCTTCATCGAGGGGTAAGGCTGCTACCGTACAGGAAGCATCGCTCCCTGCTCCCCGTGCCTCGTCATGCCCTTCTGCCCTCTTTTTTCTGAAGCGCCAGCACGGACAGGAACTCGAAGACGATGTTGCAGGCCGCGAGGGAAGTGATCTCGGCGACGTCGTAGGGCGGCGCCACCTCGACGACGTCAAACCCGACGAAGTTGACGTCCGTCAGGCCGCGAATGAAGCTGATGGCTTCAAACGTGGAGTATCCTCCCACCTCCGGCGTTCCCGTGGCCGGCGCATAGGCGGGGTCGATGAAGTCGATGTCGAACGTGAGGAAGGCCTTGTTATCCCCCACCCTCCTCCTGATCTCGTCCAGGACCGCCGGAATCCCCATCTCACGCACCTTGTGGGTCGGGATCAGCTTCAGCCCCAGGTCCGCAGCTAGCTTGAACTCCCCTGCATCGTACAGGGAGCCTCTCATACCGACCTGAACGGACTTGTGGGGATCGATCAGGCCCTCCTCGATGGCGCGTCGGAAGGGCGTCCCGTGATTGTACTTCTCGCCGAAGACCTCGTCGTTGATGTCCGCGTGGGAATCGAAGTGGATGAGGCTGACCGGGCCGTGCTTCCCGGCCACCGCCCTCAGCTCCGCCAGGGTGATGGAATGGTCCCCTCCCAGGGCGATCGGCAGGGCCCCCGCATCCAGTATCCTGGACGCGAACGCCTCGATGGCGGCATAGGTCG
>NZ_CALHIQ010000069.1 GCF_938030725.1 uncultured Fretibacterium sp.
ACGGGTCTGCTCCAGCTCCTCATCCCAAAAGGACATCATCTCGCTCTCCCCCTTTTCGGACGCTGAGGGTTACGACAAGCCTGTGTGTGCGTCTTTTTTCAGGGCGTCGATCTCATGGGAAGTCAGCCCCGTGAGCTCTGAGATCTGAGCCACGGGAAGCGGCACGGCAAGCATCCGGCGCGCTACTTCCATAAGGCCCTTCAGACGTCCTTCTTGGCGTCCTTCTTCATGGCCCATCACGCGCCCTTCCGCGCGCCCCTGCGCACGGGTCTGCTCCAGCTCCTCATCCCAAAAGGACATCATCTCGCTCTCCCCCTTTATCTCCCTGGCTCCCTTCCTGTACTGCTCCCAAAGCGCCCTGTCCTTCAAGTTGATGACCCTCGCGATAAACGCCAGAAGGTCGGACCGATCCTCCCGGCTCCAGCCCTTCGACACCAGAATCCTGGTGAGCTTCAGCAGGTAGATCAGCTTCTGCTGCTCCTCGTTGTCGTATGCCAACGCCTTTTTTGCCGCGTAAAGCGCCAGGTCGAACGGGTTGTCGCTCGCCAGGAGCCCCTCGTCGTCCAGATTCCACAGCTTGACGCAATTATAACTGTAGTGGAGGCGCGTCCCATACTGTAAAAAGTCGTAGACGCCCGGCGTTTCCGACTTCGGACGCGACGCGGTCAAAATTGCCAGCGCTACGGGGTTCTTGTCGTAGTGCGCGAAGAGCAGGCAGTAGTAGCGCATCATCCTCCGCGATAGGTCCTCACCGCCCCTGCCCTGAACCTCGATGTGCAGCAGCACCCACTGTTCGCCGCCGTCCTTCAGCGGGATTTTCAGCAGGGTATCGACGAACTTCGCCGACACCTGTTCCTCGTCGCCCGGCTTCGGCAGGGTGTCCTGGAGTTCCTTGTCGAGCGGCGTGGCCTCCTGCTCCAGATCCGCATCCTTGTACAGGTCGGGAATGGCGCTCCTCAGAAGCTCCCGCCAAAACCTCCTGATGAGGGCCTTCCAGAAGCCGTCGTAGTCGAAACGCTCCGGCTTTTCCTGCATCGTCCGTTCGTCCATCCCGTCAACTCCATTCTCTGTGTCGCCATGGCTGTATTTTATACCCTCTTCGCCGTCACGTTCGCGCCGGCCAGGGCGACGTCGGGAGGTGGTCAGGCTCCTGCCGGAATAAGGGGATTGCGCTAAAAAACAGCGGCCAATCCCGCTTGAGATTGACCGCTCTTCTGAACCGTTATCATGGTGCGGAGGGGGGGACTCGAACCCCCACAGCTTTAGGGCCACAAGATCCTTAGTCTTGCGCGTCTACCAGTTCCGCCACCCCCGCACAACACACCTATTATACCCGCAAGGGGGCCAGCGTCAAGGGGGCTCTTGATGCCCTTGCGTGGGCTGGCGCTGTGGCTCCATCAGGTGCCCTCTGGGCCGCTGAATCACATCGTCAAGGATCGAGCAGGCTGTCTCTCCGTACCGGATCAAGGAGGCTGGGCCGTCCTTCCGGTTCTGCGAGATTGTCCCGTCTTTCCGGGTCTGCCAGGCTGGGATACCTTACAGGATCCAGAAGCGTAAACTCTCGAATCAGGTCCTCGCCCAGGAAAGCCACGAGATCCTCCAGATAGACGGTGTCCTCCCATTTTTTTCGCTCATACCATTCCTGCGCCCTTTGTATAGTCATCCCTCCACCGACGATGACGACAGGGACGAAAAGAGGACTTGTGCCCGCTGCGACAACGATCTTGAGGACAAGCATATTGACAGGGACCATCAAAGCGGACCCGACGGCGTTTTGGCCGCGCTGCCGGGCTCGCTCGGCGAAGACTTCGTAAGAGATATCTCCGTTTTGATAGGCGTAGAATTCTTTCCCCATGCCCCAGCAAAAATAGCCTATCGTGTATCCCATCCCCGCATTTTTGAGCGGCATCACGGCGGCGAATCGTTTCCCGGCCCGGCAGAGGATGCCGTCGATGAGCATTGGGGTAACGGTATAGCCGGCAAAATCCACCGCCGTCCGCTTCAGTGCCCTTTCCCAGGAGGCCTCGCCTCGATAGGCCAGGCTCAAGTCGTTCCAGTTCTCCGAAAGGGCCATCATCGCACCGCCCAGCATATAAGGCGCTGTCCGCTTCAGTTTCTCCCTCATGCCGGCGAGCATTTTATTCTTCGCAACCGTGATGTCCTTCATGTCCTTTTCGACCGTTTGAGCAAGCTCCTGCTGGCTGCTCTCCCTGGTATTGGGCTTCCCCGTCACCTGAGATTCCGGTATCACCCTGTCCGCCAGGTCTGCAGTTTTCTCACTGCGAATGAATTTCTCATACTCGTCGTCCGGGAGCATTATTTTATCGCCCTTTGGAAGGCGTGCCAGTGCGTTCCGAAGACTTTTCTCATACATTTTTGCTTTTACAACGTAGTTTTGTCCGTTTCTGACAAAACCAACGTCATACCTGCTGGGGGGGTTATAGACCTTGCAACCCATTTCTCTCATGATCTGTTCTGCTTTTAGGCGCTCAAAATTGCGTGCCTGGCCCACAAACTTAGCAGCGCTAACTCCATTCTCTGCCGTCTCGGCTATCATGATTTTATTTTGAGCTCTTACGGCAGTCAATGGGGGCGATTTCAGGACCTCTTTACATTTATCGAGGTCAACCCCCTCCCCAACCCCGGCCGAGGTTTGGCTGTCGCCCATCACATGCGAGGCATGGAGCTGTTCCGCAAGGGGCATGGCCTCGGAGCGAGTTAAGCTGGAGTAATGTTTTCTCAGCTC
>NZ_CALHIQ010000070.1 GCF_938030725.1 uncultured Fretibacterium sp.
AGGTCTTGAGCCGCAGCATGTAGGACGGGACGCTGAAGAGGGCGGCCAGGACCAATCCGCCCACAACAGCGATCCCGAAGGCCTCGACAATCCTCTGCCACAGAGGCAGGCGTCCCTGGAAGTCCAGCGCGGTCAGAGCGGCCTCCGTCACGACGAGGGGGGCGGCGAGGGCCCCGGCCAGGCGGGCCGCCGCAGGGAACTTGAACAGCAGGAGGGCCAGGATCGCGGTCGAGGCGGCAAAGAGCGACGCGGCGCGCAGCCCCACCGGCCCCGACGCGCAGGCGCTCATGCGGGCTGCGAGGCGCCAGGACATCAGGAGCAGGAGGGCCGCCAGGGCGACCGCAGGCCAGGGAGCCGTGGCCTCCCATCCGCCCTCGAACGCCGGGCGGGGCCAACCCATGGTGAAGCCATGGGAGATCAGAGCGTCGGCGAGTGCGGCGACCTCCCGGACCACGTCGTCGAAGGTGGAGGTCCCCATGTTCTGGGGGGAAGGGCGCACCACCAGCAGGCGGACGCTCCGCTCCACGGCGGCGCGAAGGAACCGCTCGCGCAGCGCCCGGCTTGTGATGTTGCGTGCCATCAGCTCCTCGTTGGTGACGCTGTGCAGGGGTAGGAGGAGGGGAAAGGCCGCGGCGTCGAGCGCGCCAGCCCCGACCTGGCGGGAGAACTCAACGGAGGCGACGGGAATCCCGCGCCCACGGGAAACGGAGGCAATGGCGCTGACGTCGGGGTAGCCGGGGACGATCTCACCTGCCGGGGCAAAGGCGGCGATGGGATAGGCGTCCGCCGTCGCCCGAAGTGCGTCCGCCGCGTTCGCCACGAGCCAGCCGAGCGTCTGAGCGGGGCGATAAAAGACGGGGAGCTCTGCCGCCTTTGCCGCCTCGAGTCCCTCGACGTCCGGGATGACGCCGACGTTTTTCATCATGTTAACGGGGATCGGCAGGGTCACCGGCCCCGCGGAGAGCGCGTCAGCCGACGCCATAAGGCGGATGCGCAGCCATTGCGACAGGCGTTCGGCGTGCGGGCTCTCCGGCATGATGGAGAGCAGCGTCCCCTGCCCCTCCCCAGCGCCTTTCCTCAGGCTCAGCATCACCGCCGGGCCGATCCCGTTCTCCAGGTCCTCTCCCGTCAGCTCACTCACCATGAGCCCGCTCAACCCTTTCCCCTTAAGCCGGCTCAGGGCCTCGGAGGTCGAGAGCCCCGCGCTGCGCGCCAGGGGCAGGATCGACCGAAAATCGGTGACGATCGCCACCGTCCGGTTCGCGCTCTCGGCGCGCCATCGCGGCAGCAGGCCGGGGAGGGCACAAGCCGCAGCAAGCAGGAGCGTCAACCACAAGAAACAACGACGAAACATGTTCAAACCTCCACTTCGCCCTCGGAAACCGGAGAGCGTTTTTCCACGCAAACGTCGGACCGGGACCCCACAAGCATCCCGTTCAGACAAAAGCCGAGGGACTCCATCATCTGCCCAAGGCGACAGAGGGGAAGCCCCACGACGTTGAAGTAGTCCCCCCGAATCCCGGAGACTAAAAGCCCCCCAAGCCCCTGTATCGCGTAGGCCCCCGCTTTGTCGTCACCTTCGCCCGAGGCGGCATAGGCACAGACGGCCTCCTCACTCAGGGGGCGAAAGGTGACGGAGGTCCGCTCCACGCAGGAGAGAAGCCGTCCTCGCCAGAAGACGGCAAGCCCGGTCATCACCTCGTGGGTCCGTCCCTGAAGCCTTCGAAGCATCGCGCAGGCCCCGTGGCGATCCGCCGGCTTGCCCAGCACCAGACCGTCGATTGCGACGACGGTGTCCGCAGCGACGACGGGGAGGTCGTCGTCCGCAGCGCAGGCCGTGGCCTTGAGGCGGGCAAGGCGCTCACAGAGTTCCGCCGGTCCTTCTCCCGGGCGGCGGGACTCGTCCACGTCCGGCGAAAGGACCTCAAGGTCCCATCCGAGGTCGGTCAACAGGGCCCGACGGCGGGGGCTGCTGGAAGCCAGCCGCACGCGCAGGGGTCCCTCGCTCTGAGGCACGGCAACAGGTCGCTCCGTCATAAAGCCCATCCCTAAAAGAGGTCCAGGGCCACGAGGATGGCGGCCGACCCGACCAGCAGGCAGTAAAACCCGAAATACGCCCACCGCCCGGACAAGACCAGGCAGCGCAGGAGGCGAAGCGAGAGCCATCCCAGGACAAAGGCCACCGCGGCCGCCCAGGCCCAGCCCTCCGGAAGCGCGGCGACTGTCCCGGCGCGATGGATATTCAGGAGCTCCAGGAGCGTCGCCCCCAAGACCGCGGGGATGGAGATCAGGAAGGAGAACCGAAAGGCCTCGCCGACGGCAAGCCCCATCAAAAGCCCCGCCGCGATCGTCGCGCCGGAGCGGGATATCCCCGGCAGGACGGCCGCGCCCTGAGCCAGGCCGACGACGACGGCCGCAGCAGCGCTAAGCTTCCCCTGCCGGTCCGCGAAGAGGGGCGTCAGGGCGAGGATCGTCCCGGTCAGGAGCAGCCCGCCGCCCACGGCAAGGGGCGAGGTCATGGCCCGTTCCACCGTCCCCTTGAGCGGCAGCCCCACCAGGGCGGTAACTGCCGAGGACAGCAGGATGAACCAGCCCATCCTCCACCCCTCCCGGTCCCGTTCCGAGCTGAAGAGGAGCCCCCGCAGCCACTGCCCGGCGATCGTTGTGACGTCCTTCCAAAAGAAGACGAGGACGGCCAACATGGTGGCGCAGTGCAGGAGGACGTCGAAGGACAGGAGCCCTCCCTGGTCAAGGCCAAAGAACATCTGAAACAGGGCGAGGTGCCCGGAACTGCTGATGGGCAGGAACTCACAGAGCCCCTGCACGGCGCCCAATACAAGGGTTTCCACGTTAAAAGCCACCGCTGCATCACCTCAAACGTCAAACCGGGGAAAGAATCCGCCGAACCGCCCGCCAACCGGGCGCGCTGCATTCCCTTAGAAAAAGTCCTTCTCCATCCAGGTATCGTCCACGCCACGGTCCTCTCCGATCACGGAGATGACGGGCAGGACTACGGCGTAGGAGTAGTTTCGGCGCCGCAGGACGTCGCGGACCCGGCTGCGGATGACCTTCGCGACGGCCTCACGATCGACGGAGCGACTGCCCGCAAGCTCCTTGATGCCGCGTTCGGCGGCGGCCCGGACTTCCTCGAACACCCGCTTGTGGTCGTCGGAGATGAAGACGCCCTGCGTTTCGATCGCCAGGGGGGCCGCCAGCGCCCCCTTTTCGCCGAGGGTCGCAGCGACCACCATCACGCCGTCCTCGGCCAGGTCCCGGCGCTCCCGCACGACGTCGCTCTTCATCCCGCCCACCGCATTTCCGTCGATCAGGACGGCGCCGGACTGCACGTGCCCCTTCAGCTTCGGCTGGACTCCCTTCGTGAAGGTGAGCACGTCGCCGTTCGCCATGATGAAGACGTTCCGGGGGGGGACCCCCACCTCCTGCGCCAGCTGGGAGTGGCGCACCAGATGGCGGTATTCCCCGTGGACCGGAACGAAATAGCTGGGGCGCACCAGGTTCAGGACGATCTTCAGCTCCTCCGAAGAGGCGTGGCCGGAAACGTGAGTCTGCCTGCCCGGCTCGTAGACCACCTCGCACCCCAGCGCGAACAGGCGGTTGATCGTGTTGTTGACCAGCTTCTCGTTGCCCGGTATGACGGACGCCAAGAGGAACACGGCATCGTGGCTTCCGAGGGTGACCATGCGGTGTTCCCCGCGGCTCATCATCACGAGGCCGGAGAAGGGCTCCCCCTGGCTGCCCGTCGTCATGATGACCAGCTGGTTGTCCGGCACCCTGCCGATGTCCTCGACGGGGACGATCATCTTCTGGTCCAGCTTGAGGTATCCCAGCTCCCGGGCCAGCTCCACGTTGCGGACCATGCTGCGGCCCAGGAAGGCGATCTTGCGGTTGAAACGCATGGCGACGTCCACAACCTGCTGAACGCGGTGGACGTTGCTGGCGAAGGAGGAGATGATGATACGCCGCGACCTGTAATTGCGGTAGAGCTGGTCCAGGGTGCCGCTGATGATGCGTTCGGAGGGGGTGAATCCCTTGCGCTCAGCGTTCGTGGAATCCGACGTCAGGAGGAGCACCCCCTTGTCCCCCTCCTCGGCGAACGCGCCGTAGTCCGTTATGCGCCCGTCGATGGGGGTAGAGTCCAGCTTGAAGTCCCCCGTGTGGACGATGCGGCCCAGCGGCGTTTCGATGGACAGGGCCACGCCGTCCGGGATGGAGTGCGCAACGGCGATGAAGCGAATCTTGAAGGGACCGATCTGGACGACATCGCCTGCCTTGACCTCGTTGAATTTCGGCCGGAAGTTGGGCAGGTCCTCCTGCAGCTTGTTCTTGATCAACCCTAGCGTCAGCCTGGTGCCGTAGAGCGGGACGTTCAGCCGCGGCAGGACGTAGGGAAGTCCTCCCGTGTGATCCTCGTGCCCATGGGTGATGAGGATGGCCAGGACCTTCTCGCGATTGGCCTCAAGGTAGGAGATGTCGGGCACGATGTAGTCGATGCCGGGAAGCTCCTGGTCGGGGAACATCAGCCCGCTGTCGATGACGATCATGTCGTCCCCGTACTCCACCACGTACATGTTCTTTCCAATCTCGCCGAGCCCTCCCAGGGGGATGAAGCTCAGGTGCTCCTTGCCCTTCCCGACGCCGGATGCCTTGGGCCTTCGACGCGGCCTTGCAGTTTTCTCTGCCATGAATGCGCATTGCCTCCGTAAATTTATTTATGTATCGATAATTATCCGCCGCTTCCAGGCGGATCTGCGTTCTCCACACATTGTCCCGTTCGGACACGAGCAGGGGCCGACGCCGGCACATCCGCCCCCCGTAACTTCAATCACTCCCCCTGCGGGCCCTTCTTCTTCAGTATCTCACGACCATCGTCCCGGCCAATCCCCAGGAAAATCGAGGCAAACATCACGAACATGAGCACGTAGCCGTAAACGACGAACGGCGTAACCTGAATGGCCGCCAGGGGAGCCTTCGTCCCCGCCGCAAAGCTGATGGTGTAGATCACGGCAGGGGTCCAGGGCATGGAGTAAACGAGCGTGTTGGACTGTGCATCCAGCAGGTTAGCCGCCCGATACCCCGTGAAGCCGTACTTCTCCGACAGCGGTTTAGCGAAGGAAGCGCCAACCGCCAGGATGGCAGGGGCGTTCAGCCCCATCACCGCCGACAGGATAATGACCATCAGGGAGATCACGACCTCCGCACCACAGGCGGTGGAGGCCACCGCGCCAAGGGCGTTCAGGAGTTTCTTGTCCCCACCGCCGGCGCGCATGATGGCGATGGAGCCAAAGAGGAGCAGCGCCAGGATACAGACCTGAAGCATGCTGGCCAGGCCCATGTAGAAGATGCCATCCACCGTCCGGTCCAGCCCCTCACCGTGAACCGCGATCAGGGCAGTTTTCGCAGGATTGGCGGCGTCGACCTGCAGGAGATCGAACTGGCCGGCGGCAACGCCAATCACCGCAGCGACCACAATGCCTATCGTCGTTGCGATGATGATATCCCCCGTCTTCATGGCCAGAACAAGCGTCAGAAGCACCGCCACAAGCATCCAGAAGGCCCTGGGGTCATAGGAGAAATCCGTGCTGACCGCGGAGGCCGCCGTGTCCAGTTTCGTAGCGAGAAAGACGGCTATCGCGATGGTAATGCAGGCTGCGACGAAAGAGTACTTGAACCGGGAGCGAACGACGCCGGGCACATCCACCCCCTGAGAGGTGGCGGAGCAGATGGTGGTGTCCGAAACGGGGGCCAGGTTGTCGCCGAAGGCGGCACCCGATATGATGAGCCCAGCCAGCAGGGCGGGATGGCACCCCAACTCGACGCCCGCCGGGTACAGGACCCCCATGGCCGCCGCGATGGTGCCAAAGCCGGTACCGCTCGCCGTGGCAAACAGGCAGGACGCCAGGAAAGTGATGATGAGGAACGCCGTGCTCCCTACGCCAAGCCCTGCGGCGTAGCCGGCAATGGCCGCCGCAAGTCCGGAAACGCGCAGCAACCGGGAGAACACGCCCGCCCACAGCCAGCAGATCACCGGCGTGATCGCCTCCTTGCTGGCGATGCCGGAGATAACCACATCCGCGTAATGTACCTTATCCTTGGAGAAAAAGAAGGTGACGATCAACGCCAGAAACGCCGGAACCCAGAGGGCCCCATCGGAGATGGACCCCCAGAAGAACGTCGTCAAAAGGATCAGAGAGAGAAAGATCACAAACGGTAAAAACGCCATCCATCCTCCACCGTAGAACTCCAGCTTTCTGTCACTCATGCTGTTCCCTCCTCAAGGTTTTACCGAAATGCCCCCCTGCTTGGCGGGGGATAAAGTTCCATGCTCGCTGAAAGCTGCGGCGGAGTAGGCGTCATTTTGGCCCTGTCAGCCCTACGGCGCCCCTGAATTATACCTGCACCCTCGGCGCCCGCTCCATCACTTCAGCCACTGATGGCAACAAAGGCGGCATCAAACGGCCGAAAAGTCACCTGCCCTCATAAAGCAGGGAGTCCCCGTCTCGCCGTGACGGGGACTCCCTGCTTATTTTAACCTAAAGATCAGTTTCTTGCCAAGGATATCGGCCGACCGTCAGCGGCGCTTTCCAAAGAGGCGCAGGAGGTAGAGGAAGATGTTGATGAAGTCGAGGTAGAGCGAAAGGGCGCCCAGAACGGCCGCCTTGCGGATCGTCACGCCGTCCTCTCCGTCCTCGATCTCATCCCCCATCCGGCGGATCGTCTGCGTGTCATAGGCGGTCAACCCAAGAAAGACGACGACGCCGACGATGCTGGTCACGAACTCCACCATGGTGGACCGGACAAACAGGTTGACGAGGCCGGAGATGATGAGCCCGATGAGCCCCATGTACAGAAAGCTGCCGAGCGACGTCAGGTCGCGCCGGGTGTAAAGCCCGTAGACGCTCATGACGGCGAACATCCCTGCCGTGGAGAAGAAGGCGGAGTACACGGACTCCTGCGCGTAGAGCAGGAGCACTCCCGAACAGAGCAGGCCGTTCAACACGCTGTAGATCACGAACAGGGCCGAGGCGGCTCCGGCTGAGATGCGCCGGATCCCCGAACTCAACGCAAACACAAGGCCCACCGTGGCGATGGCGACGACGAAGAGCGGCATCGCCGAGCCGTAGAACATCCTCATCAGGGTCCCGTTGGACGCGACCCCGTAGGCGGTGACGGCCGTCAGGATCAGCCCGATCGCCATCCACTGATAGACGCGACGGAAAAGTGCGTTGACCAGGTCGACGCGCGAGTCTGCGACCGAGTAGGAAAGACCCCTGGTAAACTCCTGCGACATTGCAATCTCCCCTTTTAAAAATTCGACGTTTTAAAGCCGGTGACCCAAGGACGTTTGAATATCCCCCAGGCCACGAAGGCGGGGGACAGAGCCCCACGCGCTCCTTACGCTGAGTTTATTCTATCAAACCATGGAGCCGAACGCCATGGGGCAAAGGGCGGAGCGCGACAAGGGGGCGATCCAAAACGTCCATCCCCGCCCTGCGCGCGCTCAAGGCCCGTCGCCAGGAAGGGCAAAAATATGTTAAAATACGCCCCAGCCAATGATTTCGGCGGAACTGGACCGGATCGTGAAGACAGAGCTTTTCAGGAGGCTTCAAGTGGTGAGCAGGAAGAACGACAATCAATCGGTGGTGACGCGGAGCGGTTTTGAGAGCATGACGGCCGAGCTGACGAACCTTCGGACGGTCCGTCGGCTGGAGGTCGCCCGTCAGCTTGAGGAGGCCCGCGCCTTCGGCGACCTCAGCGAGAACGCGGAGTACGCCGCAGCCAAGGACGAGCAGAGCAGGGTCGAGGGGCGCATCATGGAGCTGGAGGTGATGCTCTCCAAGGTCAACGTCGTCGACGAGGCCAACCTGGACACGAATCGGGTGGGCATCGGCCTGACGGTTTCGCTTCGGGACCTCGACTCGAAGAAGGACTATACCTACACCCTGGTGGGCTCCGAGGAGCTCTCCAGTTCCAACAAGGAAAGCGCTTCAGCGGTTCAGCGCATCTCCCAGAAGAGCCCCGTCGGCCAGGCGATCCTCGGACACGCCATCGGCGACGAGGTCCACGTCAAGATCCCCCGCGGCACGCGCCGATTGAAGATCACGAGCATCGACCGTGGCGGCGTCAAGGCAAAAAGAAGCTGACGTTCCAGAACGAGCGGCATTTCCCAGGGTCCTCCTCCTCTGCCCCGACCTGGAGATCGGCGGGCTTCAGCGCGTCGCGGTGAACCTCGCCAAAGGGCTTTCCGACCTGGGAGTCCGCCCCACCTGCCTCGTCCTCCGTCGGGGTGGGGCCCTTCGCAGCCTCCTTCCGCAACACATCGAGGTTCATGAACTCGGCTGCACCAGCCAGCCCCTTGCCCTGCTCCTCCCTACCTCCAAACTGGGCCGAGCCCTGAGGGCGGCTCGGCCGGACGTCGTCCTCTCCTTCGGACACATGACCAACCTGCTGGCCGCGTGGGCAAAGGCGCTGTGGGGCTTCTCCTTCTCCCTCGTCGCCTCGGAGCACAGCACGCTCAGTCAGCGCATAGCGGGCGGATCGACGCTCTCCCGCCTGCGGCGGAGGCTCCGCGCCCGATCGCTCTATCGTAAGGCCCGTTACGTCGTCTGCGTGTCGCAGGGCGTCGCGGAGGACCTGACGGCCCTTGGCATCGTCCCCGCCGAGAAGGCACGCGTCATCTACAACCCTATCGTGGACCCCTCCATGCCGGAACAGGCGAAGGCTCCGGTGGACCACCCGTGGCTAGGAGAGGAGGTCCCCGTGCTGCTGGCCGTGGGCCGTCTGGTGGCCCTGAAGGCCTACGACGATCTGCTGCGGGCCTTCCAAATCTTCCGGGAGGAGGCCGGCCTCGCAGCGCGCCTCGTCCTCCTTGGAGAGGGTCCAGAGAGGGGACGCCTTGAGGCGTTGACCGCGACGCTCGGCCTGGAGGACTGCGTGTGCTTTGCGGGGCGTCAGACGAATCCCTACGCATGGATGGCGCGGGCTTCTGCGCTGGTGCTTTCCTCCCGTTGCGAGGGGTTCGGCAGCGTCCTGGCGGAGGCCATGGCATGCGGAACCAACGTCGTCGCCACGGATTGTCGAAGCGGACCGCGGGAGGTCCTGGAGGGCGGCCGCTGGGGACGTCTGGTCCCCGTGGGCGACGTTTCGGCGCTTGCGCGCGCGATGCGGGACGCGCTCCTCGATCCCCTGCCTCACGCGGACCTGATCCAGGCCGCCGAACGCTTTTCCGTGGCCAGGTCCGCCGCTCTGTGGCGCGACCTCATCCTCGAGGCGGCGCAGGGCGACGGCAAATTGCAAAAGAGCGGAGAGAGGTAGGGCAACATGAGCATCGTTCGTCCAAAGGACGGGGACAGGGTGTTGTGGATTCGCTTCAGCGCCTTCGGGGACGTGCTGCAGTGCGCCGCCGGCGCGCGGGCCTTCAAGAAGGCCTTTCCCGGAACGCGGCTGACGTTCCTTACGCAGAAGGAATACGGCGGCATCCTCGGCGGGCAGCCGTACATCGACGACCTCCTCTTCTGGGACCTCAAGCGCCCCTGGAGCTTTTTCTCCGTCATCCGCCGGATACGCGGCCGATACCAGTGGCTGGTCAGCCAGCACCGAGGCGCCGCCGCCGCCCTCACCGCCCTCCTCAGCAAGGCCCCCATCCGGCTGGGGTACAACAGCGGACTTCAGTTCGCCTACACCACGACGCACTGGGAGTACCTGGACGCGCTGGGCGTGGACTTCACCAGCCGCCTCGAACCGGCCATCTTCACGACGGAAAGCGACAGGGCCGAGGCGCAGGCCATGCTGAAGCCCCTGCCCCCGCGGCGCCTCCTCTGCATCATCGGCGCCAGCAAGCCCCAGAAGTTCTGGCCCATCCCTCACTGGATCGACTTCCTTCGTCCCCTCGTCGGCCAGGGGTGGGGCGTCGTCCTGAACGGCCACGGCGAGAGGGAGATGCGGACGGCTCAGGAGATCGCCGGAGCGCTCGCAAGCCCCCTCGTGTTGAACCTCGTGGGAAGGGCGGACTTCTCCCTCATGGCGGCCCTGGCGCAGTCCTGCACCGCCGCCGTCGGCAACGACACGGGCCCCCTCCACCTGGCCGCCCTCGTCGGGACGCCGACGCTAGGCTTCTTCGGCGTCACCGACGCCTGGGAGATGGGCTTCCGTATGCCCTGGTTTCGGGAGGTCCGCGTCACCTGCCCTCTCGCCGGCTGCCGCAACTACGACTGCCCCAAGGATTGCCTCGCGGACATCGGGCCGCAGCAGGCCCTTGCCGCGTTCCAAAGGATGCGGGAGGAGCTCTCGATCCGATGAGGCTGACCGTGACGGCGCTCTGCTCGCTGCCGGCGCTCGTCCTGCTGGCCCTGAGCCTTAAGGGGAAAAGTCCGGGACAGATGCTCTACGGCCTCGTCCGCGAGGCAGAGAAGGGCCTGCGCCGCGTGGGCCTCTGCGTTCCGGCGCTTCGGTCGTGGGTCATGGAGCGGAATCCTCAACGGGCCTTCCGCTCTCCCTTCGCTCGCCTGAACGGGGCCGTTCCGGATCACTCCCCCATCCTCCTGAACCTGCCGACCTCCGACGGGTCCGGCGAGGCCACGCATCCCGACGTCCTCCACGTCCCCCAGGGCTGGGGGGCCGGAGGCTGGACGTGGCTCATGGCCATGACGCCCTATCCCCTTGGGACCGACTACCACGAGAACCCGGAGTTCTGCGTTTCCTACGACGGCATCCAGTGGACGGTCCCGGAAGGGCTGCACCCTCCCCTGGCCCGCGTCCCGCTCAGGCCACGGAACGGAGCCCGCGCGGAGTTCCACTCGGACCCCTCGCTCCTCCTGGCGAAGGACGGCGAGCTGCTGTACTATTATCGCTGGACGGCGGTCTTCAGCTCGGAAACGGAGAATCGAATCCTGTTGATGACCTCCCGTGACGGGGTCCACTGGACGCCGCCCGAGGCGGTCTTGGAGGAAAGGCGCCCCACGGGGCTGGACCGTAAGTTTCTCTCGCCAAGCGCGCTTTTCCTGAACGGGGAGTACGCGCTCTGGACGGTGGACTGCGAGGGCGGAGAGCGCTTCATCGTTCGGCGCTCAGGGCCCGACGGGCGCCATTGGGGCGATCCGGTGCGCACCGCGGTCAGCGCGCCGTTCCCCCTGAACGCCCCATGGCACCTCGACGTGGCCGATGACAAGGGGGTCCTCCGCATCCTCCTGACGACGGCGGCCGAACGTGGCTACGAGGCAGAGCTCTTCCTCGGAAGCGGCGACGGGCTTTCATGGAAGGTCGAAGGGAAACCCTTCACTCCCGCGTACCACTTTGAGGGAAAGAGGGTTTACCGCTCCTCGCTGGTGCCCCTGGGCAACGGACGGCGCCGCATCTACTACTCCGCCTTGTCCCTCAGCGGGACGTGGAACGTCGCGATGCTGGACGTGGCGACCGGGAAGGACAACAGATGAAAAGGAGATGGCGTCATTGAGCGAGAAGCCGATGTCGCAGTATCGAACGCTTCACCCGATGTTCCCCGCGCTCCAGGGGAAAGAGCACTGCTGGTTGGTCACGGGGGCGGCTGGTTTTATCGGTTCACACCTTGTGGAGGCCCTGCTCTCCATGGGACAGAGGGTCACCGCATTGGACGACCTCAGCGCGGGGCGTCAGCAAAACCTTGAGCTCGCCGTCGAGGCGGCCGGCCCTGACTCTGGCGCCCGCCTTCGCTTTATCGAGGGAACCATCACCGACCCCGAACAGTGTCTGGAGGCGGCCGAGGGGGCCGACTTCGTCCTCCACCACGCGGCCCTGGCGTCCGTGCCGGGCTCCATAGAGGCCCCAGCGCGGTTCAGCCGCGTCAACGCCGAGGGTTTCGTCAACGTCCTTGAGGCCGCGCGAAAGGGAGGCGCGCGCCGGGTGGTCTACGCCTCATCCAGCGCCGTCTACGGGGACGCTCAACGCCTCCCCCAGATCGAAGCGGAAACGGGGGCCTGCCTTTCCCCTTACGCGCTGACCAAGGCCGTAAACGAGCTTTACGCCAACCTGTGGACCCGCCTCTATCACGTTGACTGCATCGGCCTTCGCTATTTCAACGTCTTCGGGCCAAGGCAGGACCCCGAAGGGGCCTACGCCCCCGTCATCCCGCGCTGGATCGATGCTGTCCGAAAGGGCGAATCTCCCGTCCTCTACGGGGACGGGACGGCGACGCGGGACTTCTGCCCCGTCTACAACGTGGTCCTGGCCAACCTGCTGGCAGCCCTGACCGATGCCCCGGACGCAACAGGCGGCGTGTTCAACGTCGCCTGCGGGAAAAGCGTCACCCTGAACGAGCTCCTGTCGCTCATCGCTGCCAACTTCGCGCCCGACCGTACCGTCCAGCCGGTCCAAGAGCCGGCACGGGAGGGCGACATCCGCCACTCCTCGGCCTCCATCGAACGAGCCGCCCGCATCCTCGGGTATCGTCCTCTCCAGTTCCTCGAGGACGGTCTAAAGGCGCTTGCCGCCCAGACGTCCGATTAACGGCTAACGGGCAGCGCACCGCCCTTCGGCCAATCAATCAGACTCCGCATCGGAGCGTGCACATACGAAAAGAGGGGGCCTAGCCCCCTCTTTTCGTTCGCGTTGACGCGTATCTATCGATCGGTATCCACCGCGATACTCTGTACTAGTCCGTCCTTGCCCAATTGGAAGGTCAGGGATGCCTTTCCTCCCTCGCGGTACTGAATCTGCCGCTGAGATAGGGACGTGGGGTACCCCATGGCCTTAAAGAGCGCCTCCTGCGACATACCGACCCTCAGCTTATTGGGCAGGTCGCGCTTTGTCGAAACCTTCAGATGCGTGACCTCATCGCCCGAAAAACCGGCGCTCACTCCGGCCCACTCCATGACGGCGTCCGTGTTCTTGGTGGGCTGTCCCAGCTTTTGCGTCAGGGCGGCGCGATCTCCGCCAAAGGCCATGATGAAGGCTGCGGCATACCCCGTGGGCAGCGGTTCGCCCAGCGGCTGAAGGTATCGGCCAAAGATCCACCCCTCCCTCTCGTTGGAACGAATTCGGTACCACGTCCCCTTAAACTTTCCCGCCTGCCCCTCCCAGGTACCCGTTATGGACACGACCGTGTTCACCGAAAGGCGCGTCAGGGACTTGGAGGAGGTCGAATGATCCTCCCTCAGGTTCACGTCCGTGCCCGTCGTGATGCCGCGTTTCAGAGAGAGGTCTGGAGAGAAGGAAGACAGGATGCTCGTCAGGTCCCTAGCGGGGGTGACGGGCTGCACCACGGGGATGTCCTCCGATTTTTTCTCGCTCTCGATGATGAGGTTGGGCTGGACAAGGGGGGGCAGGTCGTCCGGGGGAAGCTTCCGGAGTCCCAGCAGGAACCACAGGGTACCACCCACGATGAACATGAGCAGCAGGAAGCCCAGCACCCGTCGGCCGGCGGAGCTGCGGCGCCTCTTACGGCGCCGCGCGTACTGCGAGAACTCGTGGTAGGCGACGTCGGGCTCAACGTCGAGGTCGATGGGGCGGCGCGGAAGGCCCGACTCCTCCCGGATGGGACGAACGATCACCTTGTGGGGCGGGAGAGGTTCTACCTGCTCGTACAGAGGGGCTTCCTCATCCTCGTATTCGTCTCTTTCGCTCCTGTCCACGGCAAGCGGTCGAGAAGCTGTGCGTAGGCCACCGGCCTCCGGCGCGGCGCGTTCGGCCTCAAGATCAGGCTCTTCCGGCCCAGCCGCCTCGGACGGCGACACAGCCTGGACCTTCTCGACGGGCTCCGCTTCCATCGTCAGGTCGGATTCCGGGACGACCGTTTCCTCCCGATGTTCCTGGACCTGGACCGGAATATGGAGGCTCGCCCCGCAGTTGGGGCAGAAACGGTGCTCAATGGCCACGGTCGCTCCACAGGTGGGGCAGGTCTTGGAGGTCCGCCTCCTGACCTTATGGCCCTCTTTTCCGGTCGGCTCTATCGAGGCGGCGGGCTTCGCCTCATGCTTTGCTCCACGGAGGCGGCTGCGCTCAAAAGCCGCTTCGTAATCCCGTTCGTCCTCCTCGTCTTCCGCTTCCTCGTCCTCGCCTTCGTAATCCTCGGCGTCGTCGTAGTCGTAGTCATAGTCGTATCGGTCGGGACTGGAACGCAGGAAGAAGCAAAGAAGGGCACAGAAGAGGTAAATCCCGCCATAGGCCCATATCTCTCTGGGGGCAAAGGAGCAGAGGGCCGTCCCCAAGGCGAAGAAGACGGCACCCCATCGGCTCCTGTTGAACGCCAGGAGGCCCCCAATCATCGCGGGGACGACGGAGGCGAGGGGCATGGAGGCCCGCCAGATGGGGAGAACGTCCGTCGAGGGCACGCCCGACAGCGAACTCAAAAGTATAAAAACTCCGTGAACAATGGATGTAACCGCCGCTCCAATGGATAGAGCAAAAATAGTCCAACGCATCAATCATTCCTCCAGGGCAGAGATCTCCCGTCCTCCGGCTGAGCCGCTCACCATGGCCCCCTGACGGCGTTCCGCCAAAACTTTAAACGAAAACGAAGAAAGCGCAAGGGCTTTATTACCCGAACGGTCACGCCTGTTCCGCGCGGCGGATCCGATCCCGCAGGCCCAGCCCCACCCCCGAGGCGGGCGGCCACTCCGCGACGATCCCCAACAGCCCCTCCGCTTCGAGGGCACGAAATCCGGAAAAGAGCCCCCGCGCATAGTTCTCGACCGACTCAAAGCACAGGGCCCTCCCGAAGTGCGCCGGGGGGACGGTAAGCCCCATGAAGCCCCACCGTTCCAGCTCCATTCCGGTCGCTTCAAAGGGGGCCTCCGGATGCCAGACCCTCACCGGGATCGTTGGGGCGTAATGGCGATACCGCGTCCCCGGAGAGCGCCGGCTGCTCCGGCCGTCCGGATGCCTCAGAGGCTCGCCCAGGAAGTCCTCGATTTCCTCCGCCGGCATCCCTCCCGGCCGCAGAAGGAGCGGAAGCTCCTCGCTGACGTCGATCACCGTGGACTCGATGCCGACGGAAACGAGGCCACCGTCAAGGATCATCTCGATTCTCCCCTGCAGGTCCGCCCACACCGTTTCCGCATCCGTAGGGCTGGGGCGCCCGCTGACGTTGGCGCTCGGTGCCGCCAGGGGAAAACCCGCAGCGTCGATCAGCGCGGAGGCTACCGGATGGCTCGGCATTCGCAGGGCGACCGTCGAGAGCCCTCCCCGTGCCTCCAGGGGAACGACGTCCCGCGCCCTCAGCACCAGCGTCAGGGGTCCGGGCCAGAAAGCGCGCATCAGCCGCCGCGCCCT
>NZ_CALHIQ010000071.1 GCF_938030725.1 uncultured Fretibacterium sp.
GGAATATCGAGTCTGATAAATTGAATTTCACAGCCAGCCTTCTCACCAATCAACCGCCAGAGTTCGATTTCAAAGCCCGACCACTCCTGCGTCGTTTCATCGTACATGGTGAAAGGAGCGTAGGTTCCAGGCGTCGCAACCCGAATGACCCGTTCCACGTCCTTCTCCGCGGCAACGGCCAACGCAGCAGTGCCGATGATAAAACCAAATCCTAAAGTCAACACCGAAAACAAAAATTTTTTCATTCTCATCTTCCTCTCCTGCACAAAGCCACGGTCCTCACTCACGCAAAGGTCAATCATCCGCGTTCGTTCAAGCTTCTTCTCCCCCCCTCCCCGCACGGCCCGCGTCACGCCATCATCTCGATGAAGGCGCCCAGGCGCGTTTCGATCTGCCCCCGATCCGACTGGGAAAAGTCAGTGTCGAGCCGGAGGTAGGGAAGTCCCAACTCCTCGTAGACCGTCGTCTTCGTGTGCCAGGCTTCCACGACAAAGGTGTGACACTCCTGCAGGACCACCTCGACCACGCCATCGACCCTGTAATCCGCAACCAGATGCTTCAGATCGCCAAATCGCCCCTTGTTGGGCGTCATGACGGAGCAGTTGATCTTCAAATACCGCTCGGCCAGTGCCTCGTAAGGGTCCTTGTCCTCGTCCACCATGAAGCGAAGCGTCCTTGGCCCGGCGCAATGGTCGGAGCAAACGTAGTCGGCCCCCATGTCCTCCATCCTGCGGATCAGCTTCTCGCGCAGCCCTGTGTTGGGACAACCCGTAAGGAGGACCCTCGGACGGTTCGGCGTCGTTTCTCGGACGCGAAGCCTGAACTCCCTGGCCTTCTCCTCAAGCTTCTCGATCAGGCTGTCGTCCGCAAAGTGAAAGTCGGCGGACTCGGAAACTGTCGTCAGCTCATACCCGGAAACGGGGGACGGCTTGGCCTTGGCAACCTCGTAAAGCTCTATCAGCGCCCTCCGCACGCGATTGCGGTAGACGATGACGTCATGAAGCTTCTCGTCGGTGATTTCAACGCTTAATAGGTCCTCCAGAAACTTTGCTGCAAGGCGGACCTCCTCCGTCCAGGATTCTACGGCGAGGGCCTGATCCCTACCCTGGGGCAGTTTCATGACGTGTACCGGTTTGATCTCGCCCAGGAGCTCGTACATCTTCTTCTTTCCGTCGCAGGTCGTTTCGGCAAGCACTCCATCGGAGAAATAGAAGAACGGGCACTGATCGGTCATCGCCAGCCCATAGCTGGACTTGATCAAAGGGCACAGGGTCTTGGGCAGTCTCGTTTCAGCCTCCAGGATGCCCTGTTCGCTGCTGCCGCAGAGGCCGACGGGGATCGCCCCCGCAGCGTGGATCAACTCGGCAGGGGTGTAGGAACAGAAGGTCCCGACGACCTTCTTCCCCTTCTTCTTGACCTCGTAGAGGGCAAGAAAGGCGTTCCTTCTCTTTTCATCGTAACTCTCGAAGTTCTTCGGCAGCGAAAGCATAGTTCTTTCCCCCTAAAAGACACACGAGAAGGCTTTTAAACTTCGCGCGTTTCTTTCGTAGATAAAGAAGCTCATGAGGTTTCGAGAATTCTCGGCTCAGCATCGCAAAACGAGGTCCTCTCCCTCTGCGCACGATTCAGGGAGCACATCCCCAATAAGGTACGCCCGCAGCCCCACCTCTCCCTGCAAATACTGAGAAAGCGATTTTCAAGGCCTCTATTGGCTTGATTGACGAGAATTATGGAATTAAGAGAACCCGTGAAGGGATGAAGGACGAAAGAAAAGGGAGCCCGCCTCAGCGGCCTCTCCTCAAGGGGAAATCAAAAGAACGGCGGCACACAAAGCCGGCGCGTCAACTCCTGAAGAGCTTGGCCCGAACGGATAACTCCTTTATGGAAGGAATCCCCTCACGGCATGCATCCCGTGCATCCAAGCCACATCCTCAGGTGTATCCACAACGCCGCATTCGGGGCCCCTCCTCTCTAAAGAACTCTTCGCGATACTTATACCTTACCGCCGGTGAAAAGTCAATCAACGAAATCAGAGGGGTGGTGAAGGAAACGTCAGCCCTGTGGATCGCCCCTCAGCCACGCGGACAGGCGCCGGCGCAGCTCTGCCGCGCTCCCGCCGAACGTCTGGGCGAAGACCGACCCGCCCTTTTCGGCCAGCCGCGCCAGGACCGCACGCACCTGTTTCTGCCGATCGGGGGAGAGGGCCCGCGAGGCTTTGAGGATGGCGAAGGCGCTCCGCACCGGGGTTCGTCGCATCTCCTCCAGGGTCAGGGCCCCCGTGGACTCGAGGACGCCGAAGACGGATTCTACAAAGCGACGCTTCTCCTCATCCGAGAGGTCCGCAAGCCAGGCCCGCACGGACCGCTCGAAGAACACGCTGAAGCCGCTCCTCCCCTCCGCCGGGAGGAAATGGTTTCCCCTGACCAGCCAGGACAGCGCGTCGTGCGCGGTCGGGCCCCTGTTGGAGCTCCGAACGATCCTGTGGTCCACGGCGCTGTCCATCAGGATGCCGACGAGAGAGTTCTCCGGGATGATGCTGACGATCCGGGGGGCGAGGTCCCGGTAGGCCGGCAGCCGCGTGACGGCGTTCGCGAAGCCGGGGCCGTCGTTGGTGAAGA
>NZ_CALHIQ010000072.1 GCF_938030725.1 uncultured Fretibacterium sp.
GATTTGAACCAACGTAGGCTCTCGCCGACAGATTTACAGTCTGTTGCCATTGACCGCTCGGCCATTCCACCACTTCGTACTGGTTTGACTGGAGCCGGAGGCAGGATTCGAACCTGTGACCTGCTGATTACAAGTCAGCCGCTCTACCAACTGAGCTACACCGGCAAAACGGAAGCCCTCGGAAGAAGCCCCTCAATCTCGCACAATACGGTCATGCATTGTACCGTCAGCCCGTCCTTTTGTCAAGCGAGGGCTACAGTCCCGCAAAGCAAGGTTCAAGGCAGGTCTGGAGTTGGTCCTCAGTTCAAATTGGGAACAGGACATAAGTGTAGAACATCGCCAGCAGGCCGAGGAACAACATCAGGAGGATCGAGGGCATCAGGGTCTTCCGGATGACCTCCCCCTCGCGTCCCAGGATCGCGACACAGGCGCAGACCGCCACGACGTTATTCGGGCAGATCATGTTCCCGATCGCGCCGCCTGTATTTTGGGCAGCTACCACGGTGACGGGATTTAGCGCCAGGGTTTTCACCGCCTCCATGTGCAGAGGATTGAACATAAGGTTGGACCCCAAGTTGGTCCCTGTGATGAACCCTCCGATCTGCCCGATCAGGACTGCGGCCATGGGATACAGGATGCCTGCAGCCGCACTGAGAGTTTTAGCCAGAGCACTGATCTGACCGGAGAGCTTCATGCAGTTGACCATTGCCAGCAGGAAGCCCATGGCTAACAGTGCCGGGACGACCTTTTTGAAAGAGTCCTTCATGGCCTCGACGAGATAATAGGCATGGCGGAAGATGAAAGAGGCAAGGACGGCACTGACCAGAATGACGCAGCCAACCCAAACCGTGTAGCCGCCCCCGAAGGCGATCAGGTATTTGAGCGGGACGGAGAGGCGGACGACCACCAACAGCACACACAGGATGAAGTATGGGGACAAGGAGAAGAGGAAGTTCCCCAAGGAGTGCGCTTCCTGGCTCTCGGTGTGCTCCAGACGATACTCCGCCGGTATGGCAAGAAGGTCCTCCCGGCGGAGGGTCAGGTAGGTGCTGTAAAGGAGGGTGCTCACAAATCCGCCCAAAAGGCTGGTCAGCTCTGTAATCTGAATGAAAACGTTGCTGATGGCAAAATTGATGGCTCCCGTGAGAAGCCCCAGGACCAGGATATCTCTCCATATCCCCCTGAAGGCCCTGCGGCCGAAGACGAAAGCGATCATCAGGACGGGTAGCAGGATGTACTCGAAGCAGGCCAGACGTCCGGTCATGGCAGAGGCCTGCATGAAATCCACAAACTTTCCCGCGCCAACGACCGTGGTAACTCCTGCACCTCCCCAGCTAACCGGCGCGGAGTTCCCCATCAAACAGGCCGCCGCAGCAATTACGGGGTTCATACCAAGTCCAACCAAAAATGGAGCCGCTAGCGCCGCGGGAGAACCGGCCCCTGCAGCTCCCTCCAAAAAGGTCCCGAAAGGGATGGCGAGCAACAGCACCATCAGCCTCTTGTCGGAGGTGACATGAGCGAGGCCGTTGCGGATTCGGTCCATGGCCCCGGCCTTCAGCATCACCTGCAGCATGGTGAACGCCGCAAAGATGATCCAGACGATCCTTAGTCCGTCTACGATGCCGGATGCGCTGGTTTCAAGAAGGCCCGAGGCGGAGCCTGAGAAGAAGAGCAATCCGCTGAGGAAAGCGATCAGCCAACAGGCGGGGGCTACGACCTTGGAAGGAAGATCGAAACCGGCCATCCCGATCAAGATCGCCGCTATAGGCAGCAGGGCCAGAACAAAATGAAGCATGAATCCACATCCTTTTCTTAAAATCATCTTGAAAAGTTAGAAACGGGCTCGCGGCAATAATTAAGGGAAAAACGGATCAGCCTCCTCGGAACTATCCTCAAATCTGGCATATGGGTTCAGTTCGCAGCGTCGGGTAACGATTCGTCCCGGATACGCCATCCTTTCAACGATCTTCCAGGCCCCATACGCTAAATAATGAAGTATACCCCCAAATCACAGTTTTAAGAAGACCATCTGGCGACTCATCTTTTTTGCCTGTGTCTTTGAAGAAAAACCCAAAATAACGGCTTTCGGCATGGTAGAATCTTAAAATTAAAACGCGCGGTGCTTTTCGGCGGCTGTTTCGCCAGCGATCTTTTTTTATGGTTGAGCTAACTGAGAAACGGCCCGTCGGGCCTGGAGGCAGGGAGATGCAAGATAAAGTTCTGGTCACAGGATTTGAACCCTTCGGCGGCGAACCGATCAACCCTGCTGGCGAAGTTCTGAAACTCCTTGAGGGGAAGACGGTGGAGGGATGCCAAATCGTCACGAAGGAAATCCCTACGGTGCGCTTTCTCTCCTTGGAGATGCTTCGGTCGGCCGTGGCCCGTGAAGACCCGATGATCGTCATCTCGCTGGGGCAGGCGGGAGGGCGCTCTGAGATCACGCCCGAACGTGTCGCCATCAACGTCGATGATTTTCGCATCCCGGATAACGCCGGGAATCAGCCGGTGGATGAGCCCGTGATCGAGGGCGCTCCCACGGCCTACTGGTCCACCTTGCCCGTCAAAAGCATGGTACGGGCAATACGGGACGCAGGGATTCCCGCTTCGGTTTCAAACAGTGCGGGTACCTTTGTATGCAACCACCTTTTTTATGGCTTGATGCACCTCTTGGCGGAAGAAGGCAACGCGCGCCGAGGGGGATTCATTCACATTCCATACATGGCCGAACAGGCCAGGCGTTTGGGAGAAGAAAACGGCCTGCCTGTGGCGATGATGGCCAGAGGAATCGAGGTCGCGATCCGAGCGGCGCTAACCGCCCGCGAGGACATCCGTGAGGTCGGCGGCCGGCTCCATTAGGGCTTGAATTTAGCTAAGATCATTGACGTACTCCCACGAAATAAAATTCATGGGAGTTTAAGCGAGCCTACCTCGATTCACAGTGCACCCCGCTTCCCGAGCGGAGGCATCGACAAAGGCAGCCGACCGAAGCCGGTCTTATGTCTTCCCCGATATAAGTAGTGAAGCATTGCATTTCAAAGAAATTGAACAGGAGGGTTTCTATTCATGAGGATCAGGAAATTATTGTTCGTGACCGGGACGTTCACAGCAGTGTTTGCCGCGGCTGTTTTGGTGGGGATAGTCTTTCTTCAATTGCGCCAAGCCGAGCAACGCAAGGCTTTTGAAGAACAACTTGAATTTATCGAGCTTTCCCACTCCCTGAGCGCGGCGTCGGACTATCTGACGCAGGAGGTGCGCTACTACGTCCAGACGGAGGACAAAAAGCATTTCGACAACTATTGGCGTGAGGTCAACGAAACGCGCCGCAGGGAGAAGGTCATTGCGAGGCTGAAGGAGCTGGGGACGCCTGCCGAGTATCTGGAGCTTCTGGAAAAGGGCGCGGCGGAATCCAACAGTTTGGCCAAGCTGGAGGGCGTTGCGATGAAGGCACTGGAGGACGGAAATCGCGACGAGGCTCAGCGCTTGCTTTTTGGCCAGGATTACGAAAAAAGTAAGGACGTAATCGAAGGCTACGTTGGCAACTTTCAAAAATCTGTGCGTCAGATGCTGGCTGAGCGGGTGGAGGCAATTTCCAGTGTCTTCAATCGGGCTCTCAATGTGGTGGTCGCAGGCACGGTGCTTTTAATCCTCCTCATCCTTGGAACCTTTGTCATCCTGTACCGCAGGCTGTCCCGGATCAGTCGCCTGATGGACGACCTGTCCCAAAGCGCCGGAGATCTGACCCAGCGCCTCAGCGTGTCCGGAAGCGATGAGGTGGCGGAGATCGCCTCTCATGTGGATGACTTCATCGAAACGGTCCAGAAGATCGTCGTGGAGGTTGCCCACGCGGTGGCCTCCCTGACCGCTTCGGCAGAGGAGCTGAGCTCCACAAGTACCCAGACCGCCGACGTCGCCAGCAGCTTGGATGTTTCCATCGGAAAGGTGAATGAAGCCGCTCTTACGCAGGCCCGGGACGCGGAGGCGGGGGCCTCGAATATCAAAGTGTTGGGGGACCTGATCGACGAGGATCTGAGGCGAGTCGCCATTCTGGGGCAAGATGCCGACACGGTTACGGCGCTGGTATCGGAGGGGATCGAAGCCCTGAAGAAACTGAATGCGTCGGCTTCCGAGAGCACGGCGCTGTCCACAAAGGTGTACGAGGCAATCACCGAAACCAGCGTGAGCGTTTCCGCGATCTCAAAGGCCAGCGAGATGGTTCGTGGCATCGCGCACCAGATCAACCTCCTGGCGCTGAACGCAGCGATAGAGTCGGCACGGGCAGGAGAGGCAGGAAAGGGGTTCTCCGTGGTGGCTGAGGAGGTACGGAAGCTGGCGGAGGAAACTTCGACCTTTACGGACGAGATCACCCGAACGATCGGCGGACTGCTCAACAGAGCGCAGGAGGCCGTCGACCTGATCAAACAAACGCAGGCTTTGGTGGAGATTCAAAACGACCATATTCAGAATACAAACGACCGTTTCAACGGGATATCGAACGCGATCAAAAACGTCATCCAAACCTCGAAGGAGTTGAACGAGGGTGGATTGAAGATGAACGACCAGAAGGCTCAGGTGGTGGATATCATCTCAACCCTTTCGCAGCTTGCCAACGACAACGCCGCAGTTACCCTCAAGGCAGCGGAGTCCATCAAAGGACAAGCGGCCTCGATCAGCATCCTCTCAAAGGCCAGCTACGAGGTTGCCGTGATGGCCGAACGTATTATGGAAACCATCACACGGTTCAAGTATTAACGGCAAACTCCTGCCCCGATGAGGTTGGCGTTTTGACGTCAGCCTCATCGGGGCTTTTTGTTGCCTTTTACCGGGGCTGGCCCTATCCCCTACTCCTCTGCGTTCCACCAAGGAGGCGACGGCATCCCCGAGGAAATAGCGACCGGCCGAAAAGGCCAAGCCCCCGATCGTCGCCGCGGCCACACAGAGGACAGTGCCCAGGAGAGAGCCGAAGCCAGGGGGTAGTGTGCCGGCATCCCGCTTCGGCAAAAAACTACTCGTGGCCTTCCGGCTCCAGTTTGTTGGCTGGGTTCTTGCTCCAATCGATAACGCTTCCCTTGTAGTTCTTCACCTTTTTGGCGTCAAAGCCAAAATCCCTCACCAGCGCCTCGGCGAACTGGCTGCTCTGATTCCCCCTGTTACAGTAGACGATAATCTCGGCGTCCTTGACGATTCCGACCTTCTCCAGGGCCTCCGCGGCCCCCTCCGCCTTCAGGTTCGCCAGGGGGAAGTT
>NZ_CALHIQ010000073.1 GCF_938030725.1 uncultured Fretibacterium sp.
TCCGCCGCCAGCGTCAAGAAGGACGCGGCCGAGCGTTGAGGGCGGGCCGCGGCAGGGCGCCGGGCGGGTTTCACGCGCTGCGCCGCCTGGGACAAAACTTCCTGGTCGATCGCGGCGTCCTGGCGGAGATCGTCGAGCGCTCAGGGGTGGGGGAGGGCGACGTCGTCTTGGAGGTCGGACCGGGGCAGGGCGTCCTGACGCGCGCCCTCCTGGAGCGCGGTTGCTTCCTGCACGCCGTCGAGCTGGACGAGCGCCTGCAGCCTGAGTTGGAGGCGCTGGCCGCGACATCGGAGGGGCGCCTGCGCCTTCACTGGGGTGACGCGCTGAGGACGGACTTTGCCGCCCTCTCGCCCTTCCCCTCGAAGGTGATCGCCAACATCCCCTACAGCATCACGACGCCCCTGATCTGGCGTCTGCTGACCCTTGCCCCGAAGGGCCTGGCCTACTGCCTCCTGATGGTGCAGAAGGAAGCAGCCGACCGCCTCCTCGCCCCCGCGGACACCAGGGAGCGCTACCCCCTTGGGGCGACGCTGGAGGTCATGGGGCGGACGGCCTGCGTCCGGCGCGTCCCCCCCTGCTGCTTCCGCCCCGTCCCGCGCGTGGAGTCCGCGCTCGTCGAGATCCGCGTGGAGCGGCGCCACGATCTGCTGGCGGACGGGCTGTGGAGCGAACTGCTGCACCGGGCGTTTGCGCACCGGCGAAAGACCCTGCAAAACAACCTGAAGGGCTTCAAGGGGATTTCGGACTGGGGCGCGCTGCTGCGGGAGGCTGGAGTGGCGCCGGGCGTCAGGGCCGAGGACGTATCGGGGCCGGAGTGGCTCCTGCTCTGCGACCTCCTGAGAGGCCGGGTGACGGATCAGTCCTGAGGTCCCTGAAGGCGCGACAGGGTGCTTTCGATCGCCTCCTCGACGTCCGCTCCAGGGGGCAGGCCGACCGCTTCGGGTCCCCCGTCGTCCGGGCACACCGTTACGGCAGGCCACCGCTGCGCCAGAACCTCGCGGAGCACCTCCGTCAGGGGCTGACCGATGAGGCGCGCGGGGAGGTCCGTCCCCTCCCACTCGTGAACGCTCAGGGTCGCGTCGGGTGGCACGACGAGGCGGACGGCCCCCCTCCGCGCCAACGCCATCGCCTGGCGGAGCCCCCGTCCTCTGCCGATGCGCCACGAGGCACTTCCCATGGCGCGAAGATGATCCTCCCCTCTGCGGGCCGCCTCTGCGCGGTACTCCCACGGGACGAGCGGGCGGGGCGACTGAAGGTCCTCCAGGAAGCCCCGCATGGTGTCCCATGTGGCGTCGGCCAGGTGCCCCCAGGCCGCGGCGTCGCCCTCCACCAGGACGCACCGCATGGGAACGCGCCTGGCTCCCAGCAGGTCGAAGACGAAGTCCCCCACCATGACACAGCGCGCAGGCGCCGCGTTCAGGCGTTGGGCCGCCAGGGTCAGAGCCCTTGGGTCTGGCTTTGCGACGCCCTCCTCGCGGCTCATCACGACGGGAGGCAACGCGATGCCGCAGCGCTCTGCGGCGAGCTGAATGGACTCGCGGCAGTTGCGGGAAACCACGCACCAGCGCTTCCCGTTCTTTTCGAGCCAGCGGAGCAGGTCCGGCGCCCCCTCGACGGGGACGGCGCAGGCCGCTCCCTCCATCTCGACGCGGACGATGGCCTCCCGTGCCTCCTCGTTCAGGGGCGGCGGCAGCGTCGCGGCGCGCTCGAACAGCGGAACGACGGCCTCTCCGCCGAAGTATCTTTCACGAACGCCGCGAAAATCCAGCTTCGTGCTGGCCAACACCCCGTCCCAATCCAGGATGAACGCCTCCATCAGCGCAGGATGCCAAAATGGCGGTGCAAACGTCTCTTGCATGGGCACTCTCCTTCGTCCAATCCCTGTTCGGGCCCTCGGTCACCGAATGACCCTTGGGATGCCGCGCTTCCTCAGCCAGTCCTCCAGGCGGTCCGGGATATCCCCCTGCACGGTGAGGACCCCGTCCTCGATGCGGGCGCCCGTCCCCAGCCCTCTGCGCGCCTCCCGCGCCAGCTCCTCCAGCTGCCTCGCGTCGGGCTTGGGGGTCAACAGGACCCGCACCGTCCATTTGCCGCCTCCGGCGCGAGCCCTCTGCAGGACCGCCTTGGAGAACGACGCGGCGGTGCCCCTCTCCTCCCGCACGGCCTGGGGAGCCTCCGCACCTCCTTCGCAGGCCGCCATCCCCATCGCCGCGCCGATAGGGATGGTCAGGGGCTCGCTGATCGTGCCGCCCTCGACGGGAACCCTGGTCCGTTCTTTCACCATCACCGCGCGCTCCTTTCGCTTCAAGTGCTTCAAGTGAACGAAATTCAAAGACCGCACGTATTTTAACATTCCCTGCATCTCTTCCTGCGGAACCCCGCGGACGGTTCGGGCATCCTGCGACGACCGAACATCGCCCGGGGCACCCCACCGGCATCTCCCCGCTTCGATGGCCGACGCGGGGAGGGGCCGATGGGCTATAATAAATTCTATCGAAAAAGGAGGGACGGGCCTCGTGCGGCGCACGTTCGCGCTGCCCCGGGCACCGCGTCGCCCCTATAGCTTAAACGACGTTCAAGACAGCGTGAGGAGCAGAGCGATGAGGAAGACGATCCTTGTGATGATGACGGCTGTGGCGTGCCTGACGGCGCCGCGCGCCTGGGCGGCAGAGTTGCCGAGGGCGCAGCTGGACGAGTCGGAGCGGCACTTCAACCGGGCCTACGGGTACTTTCTGGGACGGGATTACTGGGGGGCGCAGGACTACCTTGACCGCGCCCTGAAGGCGAACACGTACCTGGTCGACTACTACCTCCTGAGCGCGCTGAACCTGCAGCGCATGGGGGAAGGGGAGGAGGCGCAGGCCGCACTGGCCAGCTACCTTGAGGTGCGCCCCATGGACGGCACGGCGCCCCGGATCATGAAGGGCTTCGTGGAGCAGGACCGCACGCTGCAGATGATCCTCGGCTCCCGCCCCCTCGCCGTCCGCTGGCAGTTCTCGCAGCCGGACCTGCAGACGGAGTGGCGGACGGGGCTCACCCGTCCCTTCAGCATCAAGGGCCTCGGCAAGGTCAAGGCCCTGGGGAGCACCCTGTGTCTGGCCGACACCCTCGGAAACCAGGTGTGCCTGAGGTCGAGAGGGGAGGGGGCCTTTCGCTCCATCCCCGTGGAGCGCCCTGCGGCGGCGCTTCCGACAGGGGACGGAACCTTCTGGACCTTCGGGGTGAGCGGGGACGTCCAATCCTTTTCCGGTCTGCCCGATGCCCTGGCGTCCCCGGATTGGGTCGGAGCCGTTCCCTCGCACGTCGCGGACGCCGCGTGGATATCCGCCTCGGAGTTCGTCGTGGCGGACCCCGTGTCGCGCGACGTCGCCTTTTATGATCGCGCGACCCTGAAGCCCCTCGCGCGCTGGACCCCTCCGGAGGAGGAGATGCTCTTCGAGCCCGTGGCCGTGGAGGGCTTCGCGGACTGGTTGGCCGTCGCCGATCGTGGAAACGGCCGGGTCTTCGTCCTGAACGCCTCCGGCCGGCGCGACTTCTTCTTCGCGGAGGTCCCGCTGGTGCGGGACGTCCTGTGGTCACCGCTCGGCGAGCTCTTCGCCCTTGCGGAGGACGGAAACGTCTTTTGCCTGAGCGTTGACTTGGGCGAGCGGAGGGTGGAGCGCGGGGAGCCCCTGCAGTCCGGGCTTCGGGATATCTGGGCGCTGTTCGCGTCGGACGAGGGGGACCTCTGCGGCCTGGACGTGAGCGGCTCCCGAATGGTGAAGGCGGTCATGCTGCCATCGCAGGCGGTCAATCAGAGCTTCTTCGGGATTTTCAACCCGACGCTTGTCATGCAGGCGAACCGGGAAAGCTTCCTGCTGGACGCGACGCTGGTTTCCCCCTTCGCCTCCTGTTTCCGGGACGCCCCCGTTTTGGTACACTCGGTCTGGAACAACAGGAGCATCCGGTCGGCGGCCCTCTGGCAGGAGCCGGCCAGGTTCGAGGGGCTCCTGCTGCACCGCGCTCTGCCGGCCTCCCAGGCGTTGCCTCCGTCCCTGCGGACGGCACGGGTGGAGCAGGGAAGGGACCTGCACACGGCCCTGCCCTCGCTCTGGCACCTCCACCGGGGAAGCCTGACGAACGTCATCGTCGATGCCTCGATCCCCTTCGCGATGGAGGACCTTCTGTCGCTCGCGCGGTTTTGTCTGATGAACGGGCTTGAACTGGACGTGTGGGCCAGGGAGGTCCCTTCGCTGGCGTTGACGCGGGCCAGCGCCTTCACGGGGGGCAAGACGGTCTTTGCCCTTGAGCACGGGCCCGAACTGACGGCGCCTCGGACCCGGCTGCAGATACAAATCCCCTTACCGCAGGAACTGTCCTCCTCCGGCTATCCGGGGAGGTCCATGCTGGCGGTGTACCTGGACATCGGGTTGGTGCAGACGCGGGCCTGGATGCCGTTGTGGCCGGACCTGCTGGAGCGGCAGGAAAACCCCTAGGCCCCCGACGTGATGACCGACTCCAGGCTCTTGATGCCCCGGATGCGCCTCAGGGCCTCGATGAAGCTCTGTATCCTCGTCGACCCCCCTCGCAGGAGGACGCACTCCAGACACGTGTCGCCGTCCACGTGGACGTGGGTGGAGCAGAGGATGACGTCCCCGTGACGGTGCTGGGTTTCGGTCAGACCGCCGGTCAGGCCCGGAGTGTGGTGGTTGTACACGAGCGTGACGGTCCCATAGACCTCCCCCTCGTCCCCGCGCCACCTCTCCTCGGCGAGGTAGCGGCGCACCAAAAACCGCAGCGCCTCGGATCGATTCTTCCTGCCGGAGCGGCGGACGCGCTGTTCAAACTCGCTGAACAGCGATTCTGGCATGGTGACGCTGAAGCGGACGAGTTTGTCCGTCATCTTTTCCAACGCATCCCCCGGACGCGCTCGAACCATCGTTTTTGGATATCCTCTCTGCGGCCCTGCTCCTCCGCCCCCTCCGAGCCGGGGTTTTCGGTGAAGGACACGTCGGTGTAGGGCGCGTCGCGGAAGGCGCCGGGGTCGGCGGTCGCTCGGGCGCGGGGGCCCTTCCCCGTCGCGCGCTCGTAGAGGAAGCTTCCGCCCGCGTCGCAGAGCCCGGCCAGGAGCCCCCAGCCCAGCACCCTGAGGACAAAGGAGGGGAGGACGAACAGGACGAAGGAGAAGACGCTGAATAGCAGTCCGCCGAGGCAGACGGCCAGGGGTGAGAACACCAGGAGGAGGATGCCCCTCTCCCGCGCGTCCGCCCTCTGCCATCGGTCGAGAAAGCTGCTGAAGTGCTTCAGGATGCGGGAGGGCCACAGCCAGTACAGGATTTGGTTCACGATGTTTTGAAACAAGACACGACCTCCGAAATTTGTGACTTTTTGAAGTAATTGTGCCATCAATAGACCTTTTTCGCCTCAATTATATCAGGTGCGCCAGCGGGCCTCGCGGTGCGCAATTTAGGCAGGATGCCCCTGTGAAAAGGGCAGGACGGGCGGTATGGTTGTCGCCGGCATTTTTTCGTGGACACCGGGAGGGCGGAAGCTGCGCCCCGAATCTTTGGTACAATAAACAAATTGCCTGATGCACCGGGGCCCTGTGCGCTTCCCCTCGATTCGGTTTCGTGCCGGGGGGCGCTGTGGACACGGGGCGCGGGCTTTACGACTTGACAGTATAAGGCGGGGACGATTTGAGGGATAAATGGAAGCTGCTGCCTGAGAAGCTCAGGAAGGTCAAGAGGACGGACAGCTGGAAGCTGGAGGATACGGACGACATCTCCGCGCCCGGCGCGGGAACGGCCGGGCTCATCGGCCAGGAGCGCGCCATCGAGTCCATGGAGTTCGGGCTCTCCGTCCCGGGAAGGGGCTACAACGTCTTCGTGCTGGGGCGGCCCGGCAGCGGGCGCACCAGCTACGCCCTGGACAGCCTGAGGAAGAGGGCCGCCGCCCTCCCGGCCCCGGACGACTGGCTCTACCTCTACAACTTTGACGAGCCGGGCGAGCCCTTGGCGATCTCCGTCCCCGCCGGGGGAGGAAAGAAGCTGGTTTCCGCGCTGGACGCCCTCGTGAACGACCTCAAGGTGACGATCAGCAAGGCGTTTGAGCAGAGCCAGTACGAGGACGCCAAGGCACAGTACGTCAAGGAGTTTCAGGAGAAGGCGGGGGCCATCATGGACGGCCTGAAGGCGGCTGCGGCAAAGCACCATTTTCTGCTGAAGCGGACGCCGCAGGGCTTCGTCAACATCCCTCTGGTGGAGGGGAAGGACGAGGAGGGCAAGAAGGTCGTCCGGGAGATCAAGCAGGAGGAGTTTGAGGCGCTGGACAGCAGGGAGCAGAAGCGCTATCAGGAGCTCTCCGAGGAGGTCTCCCAGCGGACGCTTTTGGGCCTGCGCCGTATCCGCGACATGGAGAAGGACCTCAAGGACCGCATCAGCCGGCTTGAGTCGGATATCTGCCGGGCTGCGATCGCCCCCTGTCTGGCGGACGTCTGCGAGGCCTACAGGGAGAACGGTCCCCTGTCCCAGTGGTTCGCCCGCATGACGGAGGACGTCGTGGAGAACTTCGGCGCCTTCGTCACCTCGATGAGGGACGAGTCCGCGGAGGTCGACTTCACCCGCTATCAGGCCAACCTCTTCGTCAACAACGCGCCGAAGAAGGGGGCGCCCGTGATCTGGGAAACGAATCCGACGTACTGCAACCTGGCGGGCAAGGTGGAGTACGAGAGCCGGCAGGGGTATCTGTACACGGACTTCCGCCGCGTTGCCGCCGGCGCCTTCCACAGGGCCAACGGCGGCTTCCTGGTGCTGGACGCGGAGAAGGTCCTGATGAACTTCATGTCCTGGGAGGCCGTTAAGCGCCTGCTGCGCACCGGCACGGCCTCCATCGAGAACCTGGGCGAGCAGTACGGGGCCGTCCCCGTGTCCTCTTTGCGGCCCAGCCCGATCCCGATGCACCTCAAGGTGATCATGATCGGTTCCCCCTACATCTGCGAGATGCTGCAGTACTACGACCCGGAGTTTCAGAAGCTCTTCAAGGTCAAGGCGAGCTTCGACGTGGACATGCCGCGCAGCGCCGCCTCGGAACGTCAGCTGGCCCGCTGCGTGGCGGGCATCGCCAGGCGGGAGAAGCTGCGGCCCTTCGGTGCGGACGCCCTCTCGGAGATCGTGGAGTGGGCCAGCCGCGAGGCGGAGGACCAGGAGCGGCTCTCCACCGAGATGGGGAGGCTCCGGGAGCTCCTGGCGGAGGCCAACGCCTGGGCGGTCCTCCAGTCCGGGGAGGGGAAGCGCGTCGAGCGGGAGCACGTGCGGAAGGCCATCGAGCACAAGCGGTACCGCTCCGCCCTCTATCAGGAGAGGCTGACGCGGGCCTTTGTGGACGGGACCATCCGCGTGGACACGACGGGGGAGGTCGTGGGGCAGATCAACGGCCTGTCGGTGATCGACCTGACGGACTACCGCTTCGGGCACCCCTCGCGCATCACGGCGAACGTCTTCGTGGGGCAGGAGGGCATCGTGAACATCGAGCGCGAGGTGCGCATGACGGGGCCCATTCACAACAAGGGATTGATGATCCTCTCCAGCTACCTGGGGCGAAAGTACGCCCGGCACATGCCGCTGACGCTCTCGGCGCGCATCACCTTCGAGCAGAACTACGGCGGGATCGAGGGGGACAGCGCCTCCTCCACCGAGCTCTACTGCCTGCTCTCCGCCCTGTCGGGGCTTCCGCTCCGGCAGGGGATCGCCGTCACCGGGTCCGTGGACCAGTTCGGAAACGTCCAGGCCATCGGCGGGGTGAACGAGAAGATCGAGGGCTTCTTCAGCCTGTGCCGGCTCAAGGGGCTGACGGGGGACCAGGGCGTGATGATCCCGCGGGCGAACGTGCGGAACCTCATGCTGGACGCGGAGGTCATCCAGGCGGTTCATGAGGGACGCTTTTCCATCTGGGCCGTGGACACGATCGACGAGGGGATCGAACTTCTGACCGGAACGAAGGCCGGCCGGGAGCACAAGGACGGGACCTACACGAAGGGGTCCGTCCACGGCCTCGTCAGGGCGCGCCTCGAGCGGATGCTGAAGGACAGCGCCAAGCTGCAGAAGGGGCGTTCGAGCGGCGAAGGGCGGCGCGCCAGGGAGCGGGGCGACGACGAGGACCGCGTTCCCAGGAGGGGGCGCGGGCGATGAGCCGCCTCAGCGCGGCGTCCGCAGCGCCCTCCGGGCCTCAGGGCGAGCCCCTGGCTCCGGAGCGGATGCTGTCCCGATGGATCCTCTCGGTCCTGGATCACCTGGAGGCCCTGTGGCACAACGAGGCGAACCCGCCGCAGCTGGGGCACGGGGAGCCGCTGGAGGGCCTCGTCCTGACGGTGCTCTCGCAGAACACGAACGACCGCAACCGCGACGCCGCCTTTGCCCGCCTGAAGGAGCGCTTTGCCTCCTGGGATGCGGTCGTCCGCGGCGGGGCAGCCCAGCTGGAGGATGCGGTGCGCCCCGCGGGACTGGCGCCGACGAAGGCCCGGCATATCCTTGAGATTCTTAATATCGTCAAGCGGGACTTCGGCGAATACTCCATCGCCCCCCTGGCGGAGCGTGGGCGTGACGAGGCGCGGCGCTACCTCGTCGCGCTGCCGGGGGTGGGGGCCAAGACGGCGGCCTGCGTCCTACTCTTCGACATGGGGCTTCCCGCCTTCCCCGTTGACACCCATGTGGGGCGCATCGCGCGGCGGGTCGGCTTCGCGGCGGAGCGGGCGCCGGCGGAGGACATCTCCCTCCTGTTGGAGAGGGAAACTCCGCCCTCGCGCTACCTCGGCGGACACGTGAACATGATCGAGCACGGCAGGGCAATCTGCCGCGCCAGGGCTCCGCAGTGCGGCGCCTGCCCCCTGACCGCCCTCTGCAACTTCGGCCGGGCGCTCATCGTGTCAGAGCGGGACGCTGAGGTCAGGCGCGCTCGCGAGGCAGGGTGAGCGCTTTTCGGAAGGATATTTCGTCCCACCGTCCCCGCGCCTGTTGGGGATGTGGGCGTCAAGGCGTATAATAGACCAATTGGACGCCGTTTGGCCCTTCGCTTTACGGGGGCGCTGCATCCCGAAGAAGAGGGGCAAAAGGCGTCTTTAAGCAGGCCGTTCCACGGCTGCGAAGCTTGTTAATGAGGATGGTTACGGACGCATCCGGACTTGATTGGGGAGATTGAGCGATGATTTTAGGAACGATACGATACCCTTCCCGTTACGGCGGACTTGGGCCCCGGGTCAGGATGGGTTTGACCTACCTTGCCGAGCACGACCTTTCCGCCCTGCCCCTGGGACGCCACTCCATCGACGGCGACGACGTCTTCTTCGACGTCCAGGAGAACAAGTCCAGGCTCTTGGGAGAGGCGCTCTTTGAGGCCCATCGGCGCTACCTGGACGTCCACGTCACGCTGAGCGGTGAGGAGTGGTTCGGCTACGCCCTGACCTCCAGCCTTCAGGAGGTGGAAGCCTATTCCGACGAGCGGGACGTAGCCCTCTACAGCGGCGAGGGCGTCTACCTTCAGGCGCCTCCTGGGCACTTCATCCTCTTCATGCCGGAGGACGCGCACAAGCCGAACGTCTACTTCAAGCAGGCCGGGCTGATCCGCAAGCTGGTCCTGAAGGTTCGCCTCTAGGGGCTTTGAAAGATCGCCACGAGGCGAAGTGGACGACCTTTTTTTTATGCGCCGCGCCCTGGAGCAGGCGCGTAGCGCCCTGCTTTGCGGGGAGGTCCCGGTGGGAGCCATCGTAGTGGACGACGGCCGGGCGTTGGGCTGGGGCGGAAACGCCAAGGCGGCCGACCCCACCGCTCATGCGGAGGTTCAGGCCATCCGCATGGCCGCGGCGACGAGGGGCGGCTGGAACCTGAGCGGCTGCACCCTCTACGTCACGCTTGAGCCCTGCCCGATGTGCGCTGGGGCCTGCGTGAACGCGCGGGTGAGCCGCGTCGTCTTTGGCGCGCGGGACCCCAGGGCGGGCGCAGGGGGCTCCCTGTACGACATCCTTCGGGACACGCGCCTGAACCACCGCTCTGAGGTCCAGGGTGGCGTCTTGGAAGACGAGTGCGTTCGCCTGCTTCAGGCCTACTTTCTGGAGCGCCGTGGACGGGGGCGCCCGTCTCCCTTCGCGGCGGCGGGGCGTCGGGCGGAATAAAATTGCAGTCTTCAGGGGAGGCCCGGCGACTCGTGCGCGATGACCCCTGGAGCTTGAGGGGATAAGCCTTTGTTGTCGACCTGTATGGATTCCAACTTGAAACTTTTTGAGATGGGGGAGAGCACCCGCAGCCTGGCGCGCTGTATCCCCTGCTCGGAGCTGACGGCGATGGTCCTTCAGATGATGCAGCAGGGAAGGGTCATGGATATCGCCGACGCTCAGGATTGGATGAATCCCAAGTTTGAGAGGCTCCTGGAGTCCCTGGACCTCGGTGCGGCCAGCGCCGCTGCGCGGGACAAGTGGAACGCCAAAAGCTCCCTTGGAAACGTGCTGATCTACGGGGATTACGATACGGACGGCATCTCCGCGACGGTCCTGGCGATGGAGATTTTTCGCCACAAGGCCGTCCAGGTCCGGTACTTCATCCCCAGGCGCGACGTCCAGGGGTACGGGCTCAACGCGGAGGTGCTGGAGCAGGTCGTTCGCGGAGGCTGCAACACCCTCGTCGTAGTGGACTGCGGCACCAATGACTCGGAAATGCTGGAGGACCTGGAGCAGCGCGGGCTGGACGTCTTCGTCTTCGATCACCACACCGTCGCGGAGGCGCCGGCCTTTCACGCCATCGTCAACCCCTGCGCGGACGGCGGAGGAAAGGCCAGAAAGCTCTGCGCCACGGCGGTGCTCTGGTGCTGGGCGTGGAAGGAGGACATCCTGCCGCGGGACTGGCTCAAGTACGCGCTGGACCTGGTGGCCCTCGCGACGATCTCCGACTGCATGCCGCTCAACAGCCTGAACCGGTCCTTCGTCCGCCGCGGGATGCGGCTGATGCGGACGAATCCGCGGCGGGGGCTGAGCGCGCTCTTCAGCCGCCTGGGGCTCAACGCCCGACAGCTCACCGAGGAGCAGCTCTCCATGCGCGTGATCCCCTGCCTCAACGCGCCCGGACGCATCTCCTGCGCCGACGTTTCCGTGCGGGCCCTCTTGGGTATGGGCGGCGACGACGCGGTCTACGAGTGCGCGGGCGAGCTGATCAAGGTGAATCGAAGACGCCAGGCGATCTCCGAGCGCATCGCGGGGAAGATTCGGGAGAACGGGGAGGACGACCGGCACGTGATGTTCGACGAGTCCTGGCCCGTCGGCGTGTTGAGCGGCGTTGCGAGCCGCATCTGCGCTCAGCGCCGCAGTGCCGTCGCCCTGGCGGCCCCCGTGGGAGAGAAGATTCGGGGAACCCTCAGGGTCCCCGCGGGCGGCAACGCGGTGGGTATCCTGAGCGAGATATCGGACCTGCTGGACGCCTGGGGCGGTCATCGCTATGCCGCCGGATTTTCCGTGCTGGCCCAGAATTGGGACGAGGTGGAGGAAAGACTGGAGGAGCTCCTGGCCGACCTTGGGGTGGAGGAGGAGGTCGTTTCCGCCATCAACCTGTCCCCGGCGCGGATATCCCTGGACGACTGGCGGACGGTCACGGAACTGGGGCCCTTCGGGAACGACAATCCCTGCCCCCTGTTCTACTGCGCCAGCAGCGTGGAGGACCGGGTGGAGCCCCTGGGAAGGGACGGGAAACACAGTACCGTCCGCGTGGATAACGTCAAACTCCTGGCCTTCAACGCTGCCCCCGACCTGCAGGACACGTCGGGCATCAAGGGGTGGGTCTATCATCCGCGCCTGGACTACTGGAGGAACGAGGAGCAGATCCAGTTCATTCTGGACTATGCTGTAGTGGTTTGAGCCTGACCCCCCTTGGAGAGGAGGCGGTGGAAGTGAAGGATGACGATCTGACGGCGGGAGCGGAGCCCGGCGTGGAGGCTGGCGCAGCCTCCTCACCCTCCGCCCCCTCCCCTTCGGGGATTCACGCCGACCGGGACGCGCTGCGGTCCATCTTAAACAGCGTGCCCGCCCTGTCGGGCAACGAGGACCTTCGGGAGATGGCGGCCCTGCGCGATTCCTTTCTGGTCCAGATCCCCAAGCAGTGCTTGACGGAGGCGGTGCGGACGATCTGGCAGGAGCTCTGGTCCAAGGCCATGGCCGTCCTGACACCCTCGCAGATGCACCAGCTGGGCAGGGCCTTCGTGTTCATGGCCAGGGCCCACGCGGACCAGAAGCGCACGAATGGGGACCCCTATATCGTCCACACGCTCTCCGCGGCGCTGATCCTGGCGGGGATGCGGCTGGACCTGGCCAGCCTGACGGCGGCCCTGCTCCACGACGTCTTGGAGGACACGGACGTCACTAAGGACGAGCTTCGAGAGGGCTTCGGGGACGAGGTGGTGACCCTCGTCGACGGGGTCACCAAGCTGGGCAAGCTGCCCTTCATGTCCATGGAGGGCTATCAGGCGGAGAACCTGCGCAAGATGTTCATCGTCATGGCGCGGGACATCCGGGTCGTCCTGATCAAGCTGGCGGATCGGCTTCACAACATGAGGACCCTGGGGGCGCTGCGCAGGGACAAGCAGGAGCGCATCGCCAGGGAGACCCTTGAGATATTTGCCCCCCTGGCCCATCGCCTCGGCATCTACCAGATCAAGCGGGAACTTGAGGACATCTCCTTCCGCTACCTTCAGCCCGACGTCTATCAGGAGATCCGGCGGAAGGTAAAGCGCCGCCTGCCTGAGATGGAGAGCGTCATCAAGCGCGGGATCGAAGCCCTTGAGGTGCGGCTGGGCAAGGAGGGCATCCCCTGCAGGATCAAGGGGCGCGCAAAGCACTACTACAGCATCTACGAGAAGATGCAGCGAAAGAAGCTCTCCGTTGACGAGCTTTACGACATCCTGGCGATCCGCGTCCTGGTGGAGGACGTGTCCACGTGCTACGCCGTGCTGGGGATCGTCCACGCCATGTGGGCGCCTATCTCCGGCCAGTTCGACGACTACATCGCCACGCCGAAGAGCAACATGTATCAATCCCTGCACACCACGGTGATGGCCTTTGGGGTTCCCATGGAGGTCCAGATACGGACCTATGAGATGAACCACCTGGCGGAGTACGGCATCGCCGCCCACTGGCTCTACAAGTCGAAGGGCGCTGCCGCGGACAGCCTGGACGCCAAGCTGATGTGGGTGCGTCAGGCGCTGGAGGCGGAGCAGGGGGATGGACAGGACCCGGAGGAGTTCCTGGAGCTCCTCAAGAGCGACATCCTGACGTCGGACGTCTACGTCTTTACGCCGCAGGGCAAGCCCCTCGTGCTGCCCAACGGAGCCACGACCCTGGACTTCGCCTACGCGGTACACACCGAGGTGGGCAACCACTGCGTGGGGGCCATGATCAACGGTCGCATCGTCCCCCTGAGCACTCAGCTGCGCAACAGCGACATCGTGAAGATCATCACCTCCCCTCAGGGGTCGCCGTCCCAGGACTGGCTCAAGATCGCGCGCTCCAGCAAGACCAGGAGCAAGATACGCAACTACTTCCGCCAGGCCGAAAAGACGGATCGAAACGAGAAGATCGCGCGAGGCTGGGAGGCCCTGGAAAAGGAGCTGCGCAAGCGTGGCCTCACCGTCGAGAACCAGGAGGACTTCGTCCCCGGACTGAACAAGGTGGCGCGGGACCTGGGCCTGTCCGGGAAGGACGACGTGCTGGCGGCCGTGGGGGCGGGGACCTCCGGCCCCAGCACCGTGGCGCAGAAGCTGGTCCTGGCCTACCTGCAGCAGCGTCACCCTGCGGACGACCTCTCGACGCTCGTCAAGGAGAACCCTCCGGTCCGCCGGCACGACTCCGACATCATCGTGGAGGGGGAGGGCGGGGTGAGCGTCGTCCTGGCGAACTGCTGCGCGCCGATACCGGGAGACGCCATCGTGGGGTACTCCACGAGGACCCGCGGGATCACGATACACCGCATCGACTGCCCCAACATCCTGAACGCCCAGATGGGGCGGGTGGTGCAGGTTTCCTGGGGCCGCCCCTCCGGCAAACTGTACACGGCGCGGCTGAAGGCCGAGGCCGTGGACCGCGCCAACCTGATCCGGGACGCAGCGCAGTCCATCGGGCTTGGAGGGGGCAGCATTTCGGGCATCAAGGCCTCGACGATCGGCAACAGCCTGATGAGGATGAAGATCGAGCTGAGGGTCCGCGACTTGGAACACCTCTATGGGGTCATCGCAAAGCTGAACGCGGTCAAGGACATCATCGAGGTCACGAGGGGGTAGAGACCATGCGCATGGTCGTTCAGAGGGTTTCGAGAGCGGCGGTTTCCGTGGACGGAGTTGAGGCGGCCCGGATCGGAAGGGGCGTCTGCGTCCTCTTGGGGGTTGGGGCGGAGGACGGGCAGGCCGACGCGGACTGGCTGGCTGAGAAGCTCGTGAACCTCAGGATCTTTGAGGACGCGGAGGGCCGGATGAACCTCTCCCTTCTGGACGTGGGTGGCGCTGCCCTTCTGGTTTCCCAGTTTACGCTGTACGGCGACTGCCGCAAGGGGCGGCGTCCTTCCTTCGTGGGAGCGGCGGGGGCGGAGAAGGGCCGGGAGCTCTACGAATACTTTGTCGAGAGGGTCAGGGCCCATGGCCTGGAAACGGGCTGCGGGATATTCCAGACGCACATGGAGGTGGAGATCCTCAACGACGGCCCCGTCACGCTCTTCCTGGACACTGCGGACAGAAGGTAAATGGGGCGGGAAGGCGAACTCTGCGCTGTTTTGATACGGGAGGCTGTGCTTAAGATGCAATACAAGCGTTTCCCTCTGGGGGCGTTGTGGACGAATGGCTATCTTTTCTGGGACGAGGACGGCGAGGCCTTCTTCATCGACCCGGGCGGCGACGCCTCGGAGGTGCTGAAGTTTGTCAAGGCCCATAACCTAAAACTGCGGAAGGTTCTCCTGACCCACGGACACCTCGATCACATCGCCGGAGTCCGGGACCTCACGTCCCTCGTGGGGTCGGAGGTCTATGTGGGGCGCGGCGACGCCCGCCTCCTGCGCAATCCCCCGGAGTCGCTCCAGACCGCACTTCGGATTCACTGCGACCCCATCACCGATTTTCAGGAGGTCGCGGAGGGACAGACCCTGAGGGTTGGAAAAATTGAGGCTCGGGTCATGGAAACGCCGGGACACACCGAGGGCGGCGTGTGCTATCTTATTGCGGAGGGGGACGAGAAGGTTCTGGCCTCCGGCGACACGCTCTTCGCCCACAGCGTGGGGCGCACGGACCTAGACGGCGGTGACGAGGCAAAGCTGAACGCTTCTCTCTTGCGGCTGGCGAAGCTGCCGGACGACCTTCGCGTCCTGCCCGGGCACGGTCCGGAGACGAACATCGGAAAGGAGAGGGCACACAACCCCTTCTGGCCCGTGGAGTCTTAAGCGCTTTTAATGTTGAAAGCCCGTCTGCGCGTTGGCAGGGGCCCTTTGAGTTTAAAACTGCGGGTGATGAAGAAGCATGTTCAAGTACCTGTCCGGTGTTTTGGGGCTGGATGTTGGGATTGACCTCGGCTCCGCCAACATCGTGGTGTACGTCAAGGATAAGGGGATCGTGCTCAGCGAGCCCTCGACGGTGGCCATTCGCAAGCTGCCGCGGGGCGGTGGGCTTGAGGTCATCGCCGTAGGGCGGGAGGCCAAGGCCATGTCCGGGAAGACGCCCGGCGGCGTGGAGGCGATCTGGCCCCTCCAGGACGGCGTCATCGCGAACTTCGACATGACGGAGGAGCTGATCCGCTACTGCCTGCGGAGGGCCGGCGGCAGCGGCTCCTTCATGGTGCATCCGCGCGTGGTCATCTCCGTCCCCGCGGAGGTGACGGAAGTGGAGCGCAAGGCGGTGGTTGACGCGACCCTGGGGGCCGGGGCGAGCGAGGCCTACGTCGTGGAGGAGCCCATCTCTGCGGCCCTCGGCGTGGGCCTTCCCATCGACCGGCCTAACGGCTGCATGATCATCGATATCGGCGGCGGGACGAGCGAGGTTTCCGTCATCTCCCTCGGAGGCATCGTCGTGACCAGCTCCCTGCGCACGGCAGGCCGGACGATGGACAACGCCATCATCGCGATGATCCGTCAGCGCTACGCCCTGCTCATTGGGGAGACGACGGCGGAGGAGGTCAAGAACACGATCGGCTCCGCACTGCCCCTGTCCCCGGAACTGGAGATGTCCGTGAAGGGGCGGGACCTCTCGGATGGCCTGCCCAAGAGCGACATGGTGTCCTCGTTGGAGGTCCGGGAGGCTCTGGAGCCGATCTTCCTGAGCATCGAGGACATGGTGAAGGTGGCGCTCGAAAAGACGCCCCCGGAGCTGGCCAAGGACATCGTGGACCGTGGCATCATCCTGTCGGGTGGGGTCGCTCTGATGCGCGGCTTTGCCGAACGGCTGTCGCGGACGATCAATACGCCGGTGATCGTGGCGGAGGAGCCCCTTTTCTCCGTGGCCCTAGGGGTCGGAAAGATACTGGACAACCTGGGGACGATGCGGCGCGTCCTGATGTCCGTCGAGCGCGGTTCGCGCTGAATGCCGAATTTGGCGCCGCATCCGAGAACAGGTCTATGGGTGTGCGTCCCGCGTCTTCTGCGCCGGGCCATGAGGTGTCCTCATGCTTGACCGACGCCAGGTCCGGGAAAGGGCCCACGGTCTGACGGCCCTCATTCTGGGGCTATTCCTCCTGGGAGTCGGCGCGAGCCTCGGGATATCGAAAACCGCAGCGGACCTTCTGAGCGGGATGTTGAGCCTCCCGGAATATCCGGCGGTCCTCCTGCGGGAGACGGTTCGTGACTGGCTGAGCTGGGGCCGCAGCCGAAGCGCCATGCAGGCGGAGATCGAGGCGCTGCGGGGCGAGAACGCGGAACTCCGCGTCCTGAACTCCACCCTGGCAAACGAGCGCATCCGCACCGAGTTGAGTGCGCTGGAGGCCAGCAAGGACGTGGCCAGGATAACGCTTCGCGCGCCCATGTCCTGGTGGAACGAGATCCGCATCGACAAGGGAGAGGGGGACGGCGTCATCGTTGGACTGCCCGTATTTCATAACGGCTACCTCGCGGGGCGCATCAGCTCCGTGTCGCTCCTGTCCTCGTGGGCGGAGCTCCTCACCTCGCCGTCGCTGATGATCCCCGTCGTGGTGGAGGAAACGAGGGAGTTGGGGGTCGTCATGGGGAACGGCAGCGGGTCCGTCTTCCTGAACTACATCCCGGCGGGGCGGGGCTCCATGAAGGGAATGAGGGTCAGCACGGCCCTGATCGGCGAACAGCTTCCGCCGGGGCTGCCCATCGGGGTCATCGCCGAGGAGCTGGAAACGACCCCGGACGGCTACGCCACGTACCGCATCGCTCCTGGCGCGGATTTCTCAAAGCTCTACAGCGTGTCCCTGCTGGCGAAGCCCGAGGGGGCATCCCGATGATGGAGTTCGTGGGCCTGTGGCTGTTTCAGGACCTCCTGGAGGTGCTTTTGCTGCGCGTGACGCAGGCCCCGGAGCTCTTTCTGCTGGGGGTGGTCTACCGCCTCATCACGCTGAAGGAGGGGGAGGAGCGCCTGTGGGCCATCTGGACCGCCTTCGTGGGCGGCTTGCTGTGGGACCTGAGGTGGGTTGGCATCCCCGGATTTTTCACGCTGGGATACGTTGCGGTGGTGATGCTGGTCCTCTGGATGTGGAGCGCCATTCCATCTCAGGGGCGCACGATGTTCGTGGCCTTCCTCCTGCTGGAGGCGTCCCTGGTGCTCCCGCCGCTGGTCCCGGTGCTGATCGTGGGCGGCGGCGTGAGCGGAGGCTTCTTCCTGGTGCAGCAGCTCTGCTCCCTTCCCGCGCTTCTCCTGTGCCTGCACCTTTACTCGAAGCACATGAGGAGCCTCCATGCCTGAGATCCGCGACCTGCTGGACGACCGCCTGAAGCTTCTTCTGGGGTGCGTCCTGGGATCGTTCCTTATCCTCCTGGGGGGGCTTTATTTCTGCCAGATCTTTCAGGGGGACAAGTACGTGCGGCTGGCGTACAACAATCGCCTGCGGCTGATCCGCTTCGCCGCCCCACGTGGTGAGATCTTCGACCGACACGGGGTTCCCCTGGCGGTGAACGAAACGACGTTCAACGTCATGGGCTATCCTCTGGACCTGGACACTCCCGAGAAGCTGGAGAAGCTCAGCGCGGTGCTCCTGCGCCACGGGATTCCCATGACGTCGGAGGACCTGGCGCGGACGATCAAACAGCAGCGGTTGGCCCCCTATCGGGTCATGAAACTCGTTTCAAACCTGACGATGCCCCAGATGGCGGACCTGGTGGCGGACACGGATTTCCCTCACGAGCTCTTCCCCCTCTCCGTGTGGCGCCGCACGTACCCCGCGGGGGCGATGGCCGCCAACGTCCTGGGCTACGTTGGGGAGATATCGGAGGAGGAGCTCAAGGCGAGCTCCGGAAACGACTACTATGGGGGGGACTTGATCGGGAAGTCCGGCATTGAGCGCGCCTATGAGGCCGAGCTCCGCGGGGAGGCGGGGGAGGAGGCGCTGGAGGTGGACGCGCGGGGGCGCAAGGTGCGCGTCCTGGACTCCCGCCCCGCGGCGAAGGGGACGGACCTGCGCCTCACCCTGGACATGGGGGTTCAGAAGCTGGCCGTCGAGCTCCTGAAGAACTATAAGGGGGCTATCGTCGCCATGGACGTGAAGAACGGCGCCATCCTCGCTCTGGCCTCCTCTCCGACCTACGACAACAACCCCCTTGCCTGGGGAGTTTCCGGGAGGGAGTGGAACGCTATCGTCCGAGACCCCGACAGGCCGATGCTCGATCGCTGCATCTCCGGGGTCTACCCCCCCGCCTCGACCTTCAAGGCGTTCATGTCCCTGGCCGCCCTGGAGGAGGACGTCATCACGAGCTCCACCTCCTTTTCCTGCAGCGGGGCCATCCGCCTGGCCTCCCACACCTTTCGCTGTTGGAGGCGCAGCGGGCACGGCTCCATGAACGTGCTGACGGCCCTCCAGCACTCCTGCGACGTCTACTTCTACCAGGTGGGCATACGGATGGGAATAGACCGCATCCTCAAGTGGGCCCATCGTTTTCGGCTGGGAGAGCCGACGGGAATCGACCTTCCGGGCGAGAGCGCCGGCGTTATCGCGGGGCCCGACTGGAAGCGAAGGCGCTTTAAGGAGAACTGGTATCAGGGGGATACCGTGAACTATTCCATCGGGCAGGGGTACCTCCTCATGACGCCCCTGCAGATCGCGCGGGTCTATGCGGCGATAGCCAACGGGGGCAGGCTGGTGACCCCGCACCTCTCTAGCCTGAACGACAGGCCGCCCGTGGATATGCACCTCACCCCAGCCAAGCTGGCCCTCGTGCAGCAGGGGCTGGACTATGTGGTGCAGCGCGGGACGGGAGCGCGCGCCGGGAAGTTTGGGGTGACCGTTGCCGGCAAGACCGGAACGGCTCAGAACGCCCACGGGGACGACCATGCGCTCTTCGCGGGCTATGCGCCGGCCGAGGCGCCGCGGTACGTGGTCGTGGCCATCGTCGAGGCCGGAAAGCACGGAAGCAGCGTGACCTCGCCCATCGTGGGCGAGCTCCTGGCCCACATGCTGAGCCACGCATCGAGTGAAGGAGAAAAGAAAGAGTAGAGTGACGATGTCCCATAAGCATGACGTTCAAGACAATCCTCCCTCGCTTCCCGAAGGCCATTCGTCGGGCTCAGAGGGCCTCAGCCGGGGTTCCGGCGCTCAGATCCGGATGGTGGGGACGCGCTACGGCATTCGCATCTTCCTGCCCGTTTCCTCCTCCGAGGAAACGCTCCTGGAGCTCCTGTCCCGCATCCCGCCCCAGGCGTATCAGCTTCCGGACTCGGAGGGGATCGTCCTCGACTTTCAGTCCAGGGCGTGTTCGGAGCAGCTTCTCCTTCAGCTCCTGAAGGAGGTCGTTTGGGGCAAGGGGTTTCGCGTCCTGGCCTGGCTCTCTGACAACGAGAAGTCGCTGCAGCTTTTCCGCGGATCGGGCTTCGCAGTGACGGAGCCCGTCGCCGCCCCGCCTCCTCCGAAGGAGGCGTCCAGGGCCACAAAGGAGTGGGAGGCACCCAGGGTCAGGATTGTGTATAATTCTATGCGTTCGGGCCAGGTAGTGGAGGCCGAGGGGGATGTGGTGCTGTGGGGGCATCTGAACTCCGGCGCCGAGATATCCGCCGGCGGAAGCGTCATCGTGTCCGGAAAGTTGAAGGGCCTGGTCCACGCCGGCCGCGGAGGCCGCGAGGACGTCTTCGTCATGGCCGGTTCCTTCGAGGCACAGCAGGTGCGCCTGGGACATAAGCTGTGCTACGCGGACCCCTCCACCGCCGGATGGCAGAAGCCGGTCCTGATCGTCATCGAGGATGGGGAGCCCATCATCCGCGAGAACGAGTTTCTGAGCGGCGCGGTGGAGCCGTGAGCGCAAAATTCCTCTGAATGGCCCTTCTTCTCAGGGCGGCTCAGGGATTAGAATGACGCCGGCATGATTTGCCGTACAGGCCGGAGGGCTGGTATCGGGAGCGGTTGGCAAGTCGTTTTTAGCGATTTTACGAAAATTAATGACCGCTTTCCTTAATGAGCGTATGCTTTTTCAGCGAATGGAGGGTTTCTATTGGGAGCTCGGGTTATTGTCACGACCTCCGGAAAAGGAGGGGTGGGGAAGACGACCTCGACCGCGAACATCGCGGCGGCCTTGGCCAAGTTCGGCAAGAAGGTCGTAGCGGTCGATGCGGACGTCGGGCTGCGCAACCTGGACGTCATTATGGGCCTTGAGAACAGGGTGGTCTATAACTTCATTGACGTCATCGAAAAGAACTGCACCCTGAAGCAAGCCCTGATCCGGGACAAGCGGGTGCCGAACCTGTTCCTGCTGGCCGCCGCCCAGACTCGCACGAAGGACGCGGTGAGCCCCGAACAGATGATAGAGCTTTGCAGTCAGCTGCGGCCGAACTTCGACTTCATCTTCCTGGACTGCCCTGCGGGCATTGAGGGCGGGTTCAAGAACGCGGCGGCCGGGGCCGACGAGGCCCTCGTGGTCACGACGCCGGAGATCCCGGCGGTGCGGGACGCGGACCGCATCATCGGCATGTTGGAGTCCATGGGGAAGGCCCCGATACGCCTGATCATCAACCGCCTCCGGCCCACGATGGTCCAGGATGGTGACATGCTGGCGCAGGAGGACATCCTGGACGTCCTCTCGATTAAGCTGATCGGCATCGTCCCGGAGGACGAGTGCGTCATCCGCGCCACCAACAACGGCGAGCCGATGACCTTGTCCCCGGAGTCCCCGGCAGCCCAGGCCTATCTGAACATCGCCCAACGCCTCATGGGGCAGGAGGTACCGCTGATGGACCTCGATGCCTACGCTTCCCATGGGCTCTTCCGTTGGTTTAAGAACCTGTTTAAGCGGCGTTAGCCCGCAGAAGGATCGCCGCGTCGAACGAACGGCCTGCGCGGGAAGTGACGTCTGCAGAGTGCGAAGGGCAGGGCCCTTGAGAGCCGACGTGCCGTCCCTTTCGAGGCGGGAGTTTTCGTTTCAGGCGTTGAGCGAGGGGACGTTACGGCTGAACACGGAGTCACGGACAGGGGAGAGATCGTAGTGGACTTTTTACGGAAAATCTTTGGCGGTGGAGCCGACCGGTCGGGCCGAAAGGCCAGCGACAGGCTGCGCATCGTTTTGATACACGACAGGACCGACATCTCGCCGCAGCTGCTTGAGGAGCTGCGCAATGAGATGATCGGCGTCCTGACGAAGTACATGGACATCGACCTCAGCAAGATTGAAATCGATTTGGACCACGACGAGCAGGAGGTTGCCCTGGTGGCGAACATTCCCGTCCTGAGAATCAAGCGGGGGAGCAGCGGGGAGTCCTTTGAGGAGCCGCGCCGCCGCGAGAAGCCCGCGGGCGGACGCCGGCGGGAGAGGGACCGCTGAGCGCCCGTGCGGGGCTTTAGGTGAACGAAGGTGATGGAGCCGCCGCGCCTCTCGTCCTTCAAAGAGGACGCCGCCGCGATGGACCGGGTCCTCTTGGCCTGTGCCTTGGCGCTGACCCTCTGGGGAATCCTCTGCATCTACAGCGCTGCAGCGGGACCCCATGGGCGCGGAGGGGATTTTGCCCTGCGCCAGCTCGGCTTCCTGGGCCTCAGCGTTGCGACGATGTTCGCGATCCTGGCGATAGGCTGCCATCGTCTTTTGGATGCGGCCTATCCCCTCTACGCCTTCACGCTCTTCGTGCTGCTGGCGACGGTCGTCCTGGCGCCAAAGGTGAAGGGTGCCCACAGCTGGATGGCCCTCGGCGGCTTTCGCTTTCAGCCGTCGGAGTTCGCCAAGGTTTCCCTGATCCTCATGCTGTCGAAGGTGCTCAGCCGCTATCCGCCCCTCTCGATCCGGACCTTTGCGATAGGCGTCGGCGCAATGCTGCCGGCGGTGCTGCTGGTCCTGATGCAGCCCGACGCGGGCAGCGCGCTGGTGTACTTGGTGATCTCCTTCGGGATGATCTTCGCCGCGGGGGCTCCGATACGCTACTTCCTGGCCATCGGCGGAGCGGGCGTCCTCATGCTCCCCTTCCTGTGGCTGGGCCTGAAGGAGTACCAGAAGATGCGCTTATTGGTGTTCCTGGACCCCATGCTGGACCCGCTGGGTGCCGGGTACAACGTGATCCAGTCGCGCATCGCCGTGGGGTCGGGGGGCTTCTGGGGAAAGGGTTTTCTGCTCGGGATGCAGAGCAAACTGCGGTTCCTTCCTGAGCCCCACACGGACTTCATCTTCAGCGTCAGTTCGGAGGAGTTCGGCTTCCTGGGCGGCATCGTCGTCCTCCTGCTCTTTGCCGTCCTGTTCTGCCGCATCGTCGGTGCGGGGCTCAAGAGCCGGGACCGCCGCGCCAAGCTGATCGCGGCAGGGGTCGTGTCGTGGATCTGGGTTCAGACGTTCGAGAGCATCGGGATGAGCGTCGGATTGATGCCTGTGACGGGGCTGCCGCTGCCCTTCCTCAGTTACGGGGGTAGTTCCCTCCTCTCCCTGTTCATGGGGCTGGGCCTCGTGGGGAGCGTCTACGTCGAGGGCGTGAGGCGTCCCTACTACTTTTAAGCTCGCGCTGACGTCCCCGCACGAAGGGGGCCCCTGGCGCCCGTGCCTCTTGGAAGGAGTCTTTCTGAATGCTTTTCCCCGAGTTCAAGCGGCCGGACTGGCCGCTCCTGTCCCAGGTGTCGCGCCCGTCGCGCTACTGCGGCAACGAATGGCGCAGCTATGCCCTGCCGTCCTGGGACGAGGGGAACAGGCTGCGGGTCTGCCTTGTCTTTCCCGACGTGTACGAGATCGGCATGAGCTATTACGGGTTTCAGATCCTGGCGCCCCTCATCCGCGCACTGGGCTGTCTTGCGGATCGCGCCTACTGCCCCTGGGGGGACATGGAGGCGCTCCTGCGGGCCCGCGGGCTGCCGTTGACGTCCGTCGAACAGCGCAGGCCGCTTTCGGACTTCGACGTGGTGGGCTTCACCCTGCAGCACGAGATGGGGTACACGAACGTCCTCACGATCCTGGACCTGGCGGGTATCCCCCTACGCGCCGGGGACCGCCGCAGAGAGGACCCCATCGTCATTGCGGGCGGACATGGGGCCTTCGTCCCGGAGCCACTGCACGCCTTCATCGACCTCTTTTGCATCGGCGATGGGGAGGCGGTGTTGCCTGACCTGCTCCCCGTCCTGGAGGAAACCAGGGGACAGGACCGCGCCGCCCGCCTCGCGGCCTGTGCGAAGATGAAGGGGGTGTACGTCCCTTCCCTCTATGCCTCGGACGCCAGGGGATGTCCCGTGGTCCCTGCGGCAACCCCCTTCCTCGCGGAGCGCCAGATCCGGCTGGACTTCAACTCGGTCTTCATCCCCGATTCCATGGTCGTCCCGTCGGTGAACATCGTCCACGACCGGGCGGTCCTGGAGCTCTTCCGGGGCTGCAGCCGGGGGTGCCGCTTCTGCCAGGCCGGGATGATCTGCCGCCCGGTCCGGGAGCGGAGCGTGGACCAGGTCGTCAGCGCCGTGCTCGCGCTGCTGCGCCGGACGGGGTGGGACGAACTGGGACTCCTGTCGCTGGCCTCCTGCGACTACTCGGAGATCGAACGGCTGATCGACGAGCTGACGGGCCCGCTCCTGGAGCGCCGCGCGCGGCTGGGCCTTCCCAGCCTCAGGGTGGACAGCTTCTCCGTCGGGCTGGCGGGGCGCCTGCAGCAGCTGCGCCGCGGAGGGCTGACCTTCGCCCCCGAGGCAGGGACTCAGAGGCTGCGCGACGTCATCAACAAGGGCGTGGACGAGGAGTCCATTCGAGCCTGTCTGACGGAGACGTTCTCCCGCGGCTGGGACCGGGTGAAGCTGTACTTCATGATGGGGCTCCCGACGGAGCGCGACGAGGACCTGGACGGCATCCTGGAGCTCGCCCGGGGAGCGCTGAAGCTGGGCCGGACCCTGGGGCGGCGCAGGGCCTCCGTCAGCGTGTCGGTGGCCGGCTTCGTCCCCAAGGCGCACACGCCCTTTCAGTGGGAGAGGCAGAACTCCATCGAGGAGCTCAGGGAGAAGGGGCGGCGCCTTAAGGCCGGCGTCCGCGACCGCAACCTCTCCCTGAGCTACCATGAGCCGGAGCAGACGTTTCTGGAGGGCGTTCTCTCGCGAGGGGACCGGCGCACGTCGGACGTCATCGAGCGGGCCTGGCGCACGGGCGCGCGCTTCGACAGCTGGAGCGAAACCTTCAACCTGCAGCGGTGGCTGGATGCCTTCGATTTCTGCGGGCTGGACCCCCTCGACTTCACGCGCGAGCGCGGTACGGAGGAGGCGCTGCCCTGGGATCACATCCATCCCGGGGTACGAAAGGACTTCCTGCTCCGCGAACGGCATCGCGCCTACGAGGGAAAGCTCTCGCCCAACTGCCGCGACGGCTGCGCGGGCTGTGGCCTCGGCTGCCGGGAGGCGGCGCTGTGAGCGTTCGCGTGCGCGTTTGCTACGAGAAACGCGGCTTTGCGTGTTTCGTCCCTCACGTCGCGCTGGCGTCGATCTTCACCCGTGCCGCGCTGCGCGCCGGGCTCAGCCTGACGCAGACCCTGGGCTGTTCCCCGCACCCGAAGATGAGCTTCGCTCCTGAGCTGCCGGCGGGCGTCGTCGCCCTTGGAGAGCTTGTGGACGTGTACCTCGAGGAGGTGCCAGAGGACCTTCTCGTGCGGTGGAACGCGGCGATGCCCGTGGACTTTCGCCTGCTGTCCTTCGAGCTGCCTGAGGAGGGCGCGCCGTCGCTGGGCAAGGTCTGCCAGTCGGCCCGTTATTGGGTGCGCTGCGTGGGGTCCTTCGCTTCGGAGGAGCTCCTGGCACGGGCGCGGGCCTTCTACGGCGACGCGCTGCTTCGGGGTGCGAGCGGGGTTGACGTCGAGGAGGACGGCAGCGCCGACTGGGTGGATTTCGTGCTGGCGCGGCCCGCCCAGAACGGCATCGGCGGCTGGGTCCGGAGGATGGTCGCGGACGGCGCCTTGGAGGGGTGGCAGGACCTGAACGTCGTGAGGGCGGCCATCGGCCCTCTGGCTACAGTCCTGGGGGTGGACTGCGGCCCGGCGGAGGGCGAAACGCTGCGATCCGGAACTACTGAAGAAAGATTGAGCGGTCCTGAGCGGCTGCCCTGAGGGGCAGGCCCGTCCGGGCGGCTGAAAATTTACGAGAGCCGGCGGTGCAGCGTCACCTCGCAGGCCGGCCCTTGGATCCCTAAGGAGGACAAATGTCGTCTTTAGACTGTGTGGAGCGAAAGATCATCGCCGACACCCGCGAGAACGAGGAGACGCGCGTCGCGATCCTTGAGGGCGGTCGGCTGGCGGACGTCTTTATAGAGCGCATGTGGGACCGCCAGAAGGCGGGGGAGATCTACAAGGCCAGGGTGGAGAGCGTGCTGCCGGGGATCAACGCGGCCTTCGTCACCATCGGCGAGGGGCGAAACGCCTTTTTGTACCTCAACGACGTACACGGCATGAAGGTGGTCGAGAACCAGGAGATCGTCGTGCAGGTAACGAAGACGGCTATCAAGAACAAGGGGGCCCGCGTGACCCCGCGCATCTCCCTGCCGGGACGCTACCTCGTCCTGGTCCCCGACGGCGGAGAGGCCGGCGTGTCGCGCCGCATCGTCGATGAGGGGGAGCGGAAGCGGTTGCGTCACTTCGCCAGGGAGTTGAAGGGGGACGACTTCGGCGTGATCATCCGCACCGCTGCGGAGGGCGTGGACGAGGAGACGCTGGCCGCGGACGTAGAGTCCCTGCTGGCGCTCTGGCGCGAGATCGAGCACGACGCGGAGCTTCAGGCCGCCCCCTGCCTTTTGTACAAGGATCGGGGGCTTTTGGGCCGGGTGTTGCGGGACGAGGTCCACGGCAGCGTTGACGAGATCATCCTCGACAGCGCCGAGGAGATGCGGCACGTGAACGAGTACGTCGCGACGCTCTACAAGACGGACCGTCCGCAGGTTTCCCTCTACGAGGGAGCCGTGCCCATCTTCGAGTACTACGGCGTCGAGGCGGAGATCGAGCAGGCCCTGGAGCGCAAGGTCTGGCTCCGATCGGGCGCCTACCTTGTGATCGAGCACACGGAGGCCCTGACGGTGATCGACGTGAACACCGGCAAGTACGTCGGGGACCTGGACATGAGGCACACGACGCTGGCGACGAACCTGGAGGCGGCGGACGAGGTGGCCCGCCAGCTGCGCCTGAGATCCATCGGCGGGATCGTCGTGGTGGACTTCATCGACATGGAGTTTGAGGAGGACCGCAAAAAACTGCTGGATCGCCTTGAAGAGGTCTTTCAGCTGGATCGGTCGAGGGCCCGCGTGTTCAGCATGACGCAGCTTGGCCTGGTGGAGCTCACCCGCAAGCGCGGGAGGTTGGACCTGAGGTCCGTGATGACCCGCGGGTGCCCCTTCTGCAACGATAACGGCTGGGTGCTGCGGGAGGACACGCTGGCCCTGTCCATCAAGCGCTTTCTGAGGAAGATATCGCAGACGAACCGCGCGGAGGCCTTGCTGCTGCAGGCCAACTCCATGGTCGCGCAGTACGTCCGCGACACGTACCTCGCGATGTGGGAGCGGGAGCTGAACGCAAAGATCCTCATCGCCGGGATGCCGGACTTCGCCTGGAGCAAGTACCGCATCGAGCTTCAGGGGACGCTGGACGCGGTGGAGCGTCGGGCGCACCAGCTTGAGCGGCGGGAGGAGAGTTCCATCGTTGTCCATCGAGTCCCTGCACCTTAAGGGCTTCAAGAGCTTCGGCAGCCCCTGCAGCTTCACGTTCAACGGCGGATTCACTGCCATCGTCGGCCCCAACGGGAGCGGCAAGAGCAACATCCTGGACGCCCTGAGGTGGATTCTGGGCGAGGGCAGCGGGACGGCCCTTCGCATCCTCCGGCAGAGCGACCTCCTGTTTTCGGGCAGCATCTCCGTCCCCCCGGCGAAGGGGGCCGAGGTGCGCCTCGTCATGACGAAGAGCGAGGACCGAGCCGTCCTGTGCCGCCAGTACGCGGAGGGCGGTGGGACGCTGCTGCTGGACGGGGAGCGGATTCTGCTTCAGGACCTGGACGCGGTGAAGGAGCGATTCTCCCTTTCGGGGGAGGGCTTTGCCTTCATCGGCCAGGGGGAGGTTTCTGCGGCCATCCACCAGCGGCCCAGGGAGCGCCGGCGCCAGTTGGACCTCCTGTTCGGCATCGACCGCTACCGCGCCCGCCGGGACGATACGCTGAAGCGGCTCGACGACGCGCTGAGCGAGGCCCAGAGGATCGAAACCCTGATTCGGGACCTGAACGACCGCCGCGCCGAGATCGCCGCGGACGTCAAGGTGGCCGTGGAGGCCCGGGGCATCCTGGACAATCTGGAGGTCCTTCGCCGCGATTTCTACTTCTCAAAGCGCCTGGAGCTGGAACGCTCCGGAGCCGCGCTCCGCTCCGAGGCGCAGCTTCTGCGCGTGCGCCTGGACTCTGAGGTTTGTTGGCGCGAGGTCTGGCGCCGGGCCGTCCTGGGCGCCGAGGAGGCGCTGCGGGGACAGGGCTTCGACGAGAGGGCCTTCACGGAGCGAATGGAGGAGCTGGCCGCTCGCAAGGATGCGCTGCAGCGTCAGGCCTTTCAGAGCGCCGCGCGCGTCCGGGCCATCCTGGAGAGGCGCGCCGTGCTCCTGGAGGAGGTGCGGAAGGACGAGGAGCGGCGGGACGCCCTGAGGCAGGAGCTGGATTGCGCGAGGGGGGACGTGGCCGAGGGAGAGCGGCGCCTCGCGGGGTGCCGGGAGGCGATCGAAGCACGGGCACGGGAGCTCGACGAGAGCCGCGCGGGCATGGAGCGCGAGAGGGAGCGCCGTCAACGCCTGCGGGATGAGCTGGCGGAACGGCGGCTCTCCGCTTCGCGATCGGAGGCGGAGCTCCGTGCCCTGGCCACTTCCGATCGGGAGAGCGCAGCAGAGCTGGAGCGCCTTCAGGGGGAGGAGCGCCGCCGGGCGGAGGCGGGCGCCGCGCTGGAGCGTCGAGTCGCGGAGCTGTCCGCCAGGTACGGGCGCCTGACGGACGAGCACGCGCTCCTCTACGCCTCCTGTCAAAAGCAGGCGGCGACGCTGCAGCAGATGAGGCGGGATCGCGCGCGCCGCGAGGCGGACCTGGACTCCCTGAGAGACAGCGCCGGAGCCTCCGTCTATCCGGAGCCCGTCCGCCTTCTGCTCTCGGCCTCGCGCCTGAACCGTATGCGCTCCCGTCCCGAGGTGGCTGCGGAGGCCTTCTCCTGTCCTTCGGACGTCGCCCCGGCCCTCGAGGCGTACATGGGAGGGCGGCAGTTCTGGCTTCTGGTCCGCACGCTCGACGAGGCCCAGGAGGGGATTGAGCTCCTGAAGCAGCGCCGCGCGGGGCGCGTAACCTACCTGCCCCTTGAGCGCTGCCGGCCCCGGGACCGCGACGCCCGCTTCAGGCTGCCCTCAACCGGCGTTGTGGGATGGGCCATGGACCTGATTCAGGTGCGCTCCCCCTGGGAGCCCGCGCTCCTTCACATGATGGGGGACCTGCTCATCGTGGAGGACTTCGCCCTCGGCAGCGGCCTGGCGAAGCAGGGGGCCCGCTTCCCCATCGCCACCCTTGACGGCGAGGTCTTCGCCCCCTCAGGGACGGTCAGCGGCGGTCGGGGACGTCAGAGGGTCAGCGCCATCGTCCTGAACCAGCAGATCGCACAGGCCCAGGAAGCTCTCGAGGAGCTGCGCAGGCGCATCGAGGAGGCGGACGGGACCTTCCGTTCGGACGAGGCGCGGGAGCAGGAGCTGTCCGCCGCGCGGGACGAGGCGGCGACGGAGGTGGAACGGCTGAGGGCGGACGTTGTGACCTCGGGCAGGGCGCTTGCTGCACTGCGGGCCTCCGTTGAACGCCTTGAGGCGGATCGCGCTCAGGGCGTGGCCAGGGCGGAGGGGCTGAGGGCTGATCTGCGCTCCTCAGGGGAGCGGACGGAGGCGCTTGAGGAAGAGCTCGCCGGACTGAACGAGATCGCGGATGGGGAAGGGGTGGAGGTTGCCCTGGCCCCCATGCGCGCGGAGCTCTCCCTCGCGGAGGAGCGGCTTCGCGGCGCGCGGGTCATCGCGGAACGGATGGAGGGCGAGTACGCGGCCCTGGCCGACCATCTGGGACGCCTGACGGAGGAGGCCGAGGCCGGAAGGAGGGAGGAGGCGGAGCGGCGCACGCTCCTCCGCGGCATCGGGCGCGAACGCCTGGCGCTGCACCGTGAGGAACAGGAGTTGACCCGATGTCTTGAGGAGGAGCGGGGGCGTCTACGGCAGGCCCATTTTCGCCTTGAACGGCTTCGCATCCGTTCGGGACGCGCCGACGCGGCGGAGGCGGGGCGGCAGGCGGAGATCGCGGCTCTGGAAGAGAGGCTGGCCGCGGTGGGAGCGGAGCGCGGCCAACTGATGGAGCTGTGGGACGAAAAGTACCCCTACGACGCGGCGGAGGCCAGGGAGGTCGAGGGAGGGCGTGACCTCATCGCCTCCCTCCGCAAGTTGGAGCGCGAGCTGAAGGCCCTTGGCCCGTACAACCTGGGGGCCCTCTCCGAGGACACCTCCCTGACGGAGCGGGTGGACTTCCTCAGCGATCAGTTGGAGGACGTGCGGGGTGGCGCCGACGAGCTGAGGGAGCTGATCCGGCAGACGGACGCTCAGGTGGAGTCCACCTTTGTCGAGGCGATGGCGGAGATCGACGCCCGCTTCAACGCGCTCTTTCAGCGGCTCTTTGCCGGGGGCGAGGCCAGGCTCACGCTTCAGGAGGGCGCGAGCATCTGGGAGCGCGGAGTGGACATCTACGCGCGGCCGCCGGGCAAGAAGCTGCAGAACATCTCGCAGCTTTCGGGCGGCGAGCAGTCCCTGACGGCCATAGCCCAGCTCTTCGCCGCCCTCGAAGTGGCGAAGGTCCCACTGGCCGTGCTGGACGAGGTGGATGCGGCGCTCGACGAGTACAACCTCATCCGCTTCGCCGATCTGGCGAAGGAGTACTCCCGGTCGTTGCAGCTGATCGTCATGACGCACCGGCGGACGACGATGGAGCGCGCCGACCTCATCTACGGGGTGACGATGGTCGAGCCCGGCCTGTCCCGCATCGTCGGCATCGACGTGGAGAACTACCGCTGATGGAGGGGGCGACGAGGGACGACGTCCTCTACGGCCGGCTCCGCCTGTGGCAGCCCGCGGCGGGGCCGCGCGTCAGCATGGACACGGTGCTGCTGGCCGCATGGGTGCGCCTCCGGGCGCGCCGGCCCCACTTCGTGGAGCTGGGCTCGGCCTCTGGAGCTGTGTCCCTGATGCTGGCCCTGCGCTTCCCTCCGCCGTTCGACGTGGTGGGGCTTGAGCTTCAGCCGGAGCTCGTGAAGCTGGCGGAGCGCAACCGGAATGAAAACGGCCTTCAGGACCGGGTGAAGTTCCTCTGCGGGGACCTGCGGGATGCGTCGCTGCTGCCCAGGGAGTCCTTCGACGGACTGGTGGTGAACCCGCCCTACGAAACGCCGGGGCGCGGAAGGGTGAGCCCTCTCCTCTCCCGCGCCATCGCCCGCCACGGGGCGTCGGAGGACGAGAGCGCCTGCTGCACGCTTCAGGACGTGGCCGCCGCCGGCGCGCGCCTGCTGAAGCGCGGAGGACGGTTCTTCTGCGTCCTCCGCACGGACCGTATGGCGCCCTTAATGGCTGCGGCGTCGGTGCACGGCCTCGCCCCCAAGAGGATGCGGTTGGTGCACCCGCGTCCGGGCGCGCCGTCGAACCTCCTCCTCCTGGAGTGCGCCCGCGGGGGCGGGGAGGGGTTGACCGTGGAGCCTCCGCTCTTCGTGCTGGGGGCCGACGGGCACTACACGGAGGAACTCCTGAGCGCCTACGGGCCCTCCGGGTTGAATTCAGAGAGGAACGATGCACGATGCCCCTGACGCTTGTCCCGACGCCCATAGGCAACCTTGAGGACATCACCCTTCGCGCGCTGCGCGTCCTCCGATCGGCGGACCTGATCGCCTGCGAGGACACCCGCACGTCCTCCGTCCTGCTACGCCACTACGAGATCGCGGCTCCCCTCGTCCCCTTCCACCTGCACAACGAGAACCGCTGCCTCCCGCGCCTGATGGAGGCGTTGAGGGAGGGGAAGAACGTCGCGGTGATCAGCGACGCGGGCACTCCCGGAGTTTCCGACCCGGGCTGGATTCTGCTGAAGAACGCCGTGGAGGAGGGGCTGCCCGCGGACGTCCTGCCCGGCCCTTCGGCCGTGTTACCGGCGGTGTTGCTGTCCGGGCTCGCCCCGCAGCCCTTCACGTTTCTGGGCTTCCCCCCGGAGAAGCCGGGGCCGCGCCGCAGGCTCCTTCAGTCTTTGGAGCGCCTGCCTTGGACGCTGTGCTTTTACGTCTCGCCGCACAAGGTGGAGCGCCAGATCGCGGAGATGGCGGAGGTGCTGGGCGATCGGCGTGCCGCTCTGGTGCGGGAGATCAGCAAGGTCCATCAGGAGGCCGTTCGAGGCACGCTGTCGGAGGTTCTGAAACGCCTGGAGGAGGGGCTGAAGGGGGAGATGGCCCTCGTGGTCGAGGGCTGCCTGGAGGGCGCGGCGGACGGCTCGCAGGACGAGGCCTGGCAGGCCTGCGCGGACGCCATGGCGGCGGAGGGGGCGACGGTGCGGGACGTCGCAGGCGCAGTGGCGGAGCGGTACTCCATCGGGAAGAACGCGGTGAAGGACTACCTGATGCGAAAGTGCAAGGGCTGAGGCGGAATGACGGTCCCTCAACCCGTCAATGAAGAACGAGGGGGCGGACCGCCGAAGTCCGTCCTCTCGTTTGCTTTTGCTGTTCCGCTCCGCTACTCCACCTTGTCCGTG
>NZ_CALHIQ010000074.1 GCF_938030725.1 uncultured Fretibacterium sp.
AACCCGCGTACTTCAACAGCTCTCCTTCCTCCGGCCCCAAGACCTTCAGCACCTTTGCCCCGGACGCCTCATCAGCCATCAACGCGGAGCCCGTCACCTCAAGGCCTACCGCCGCAACGCTCGCTCCCGCAGGCAGCGTCGCCGTCAGGACCGGCAGAGGCTTTGCCTCGTCGATGAAGCCGTCGGAGCTCACGGTCCTCTCCGCGACCTCCCAGCCCACGTCCGCGTTCAGCTTCACCTGCCCCGTCTTTCGATCGACGATCAGGTCGCCCCTCTCCAGCCCGGAGTCCGCAAGCATCTTTGCCGCCAGGGACAACGATTCTGACGGACCACTCCCCAGGACGAGCTTGGGCTTCACCGCGGCAATCTTCCCGTCCGTCCCCTTCGGCAGCTGCGGGGCGACGCCCTGCACCGGAACCTTCGGGACGCTGGGGTGCTTGATATCCGGACTTACCGGCGGCTTGACGTCCGGGCTCACGTCAGGACTTGTCGGCGCCGGCAGGGCGGCAACCTTCGCCAGCACCAGGGAGGCGGCTACCCTGCGCTCCGCCGGGATCAGGTCGATCCGGCCTCCGTCCCGGACGTACACCACCAGGCCGTATTTCTTATCCGGGACGAACGGCTCATCTCCGGGCATCACCGTACCATCCTCGTGCTGCACCGCAAAGTGCCCGTCCAGGTAATCCCTCGGGGTCTCCGCGTAACGGAAAATCTCCCCCGTCCCCTTGGGACGCGCCTCGAACAGCGTGACGTCCTTCGGCGCAGTGGCGCGGAAGCGCTTGCCCTCAACCAGGAAACCCACCGCCGCCAGCGTGCGCGCCTTCGACACCTCCAGCGCGATCAGCGGGAAGGGCGAGGCCCCACTCAACTTGATCCCCTCCGCCTTCCCCAGCTCCTCCATGACCGTCTCCAGCCGGGACCGGCTCGGGTACAGCAGGCCGTCGCCACCAAGGCGGAAGTCTTCAGGGGCCGCGCCTATTTCTGATAACAGCTCCACAGCCGAACCGGACCTCACTCCAAAGGGACGCTTCCCCTCCGCCCCGCCCGGAAGTATCGCCCCGATCGGGACGAACCCCGGCACGTTCGGCTCTGCGCCCAGCGCCTCACCCCACACCGTGACCGTTGCGGACAGGCCGCCAGCCGACCGGACCATGACAACGTAAGAAGCGCCGTCCTTATACTGCTTCTTCAACGTCACCGTGGCCGCACCGCCCCCGTGGTCCTCCAGGAGGAGGTCGTCAACGGCCCCCTGACCCTCGGCCTTCGCCACGGTCCAGGTCAACACCTCGGGCTTCGCGTCAGAGGGGACGATCGTCGCCGTCAACGCAACGCTCTCGCCCTCCTTCAACGCTCGGCCGGGTCCGCCCAGGGCGATCCCCGCCGCCGGCGGAAGGGCGTTCACCACCTTCAACACCGCGCCGGGCGTCAACGCCACGTCGTCGCTGGCCACCGGGACGCCCAGCACGCCCGTCACCGCAAGGGACACGCGGTGCAGTCCCTCGGAGGCGGCCTTCACCTCGATCTCCGGCCCATCGGTCCCGGAGAGGACCGTCAGGCCGGGTGCAGCGGTCCACCTGTACTTCAAGCCCGAAAGGTCCCCCGTGGAGGGGTAGGGACGGGCACGAATCTTCCGCGTCTCCCCGACGAGCATCGTGCGCACGTCGGCCGCGTCCAGCACCACCGAGGCCACGGGAAGCTGCGCCGGGTCCGTGATTTTCCCCGGCGCTCCTGGCGAGGTCCCCCACCCCTCGCTGGGCTGGGTCTCCTTCACCTTCAGCCAGTAGCAGTCGATCCAACCGTAGCCGTAAGCCCCAACGATCCCCCCGGTATAGGCCGGCTGGGCCTTCACGGAGTCGCAGACCGAAACGCAATACCTGAATATCTCCGGCATGGGGCTGAATCCTCCGACAACGCCCCCTGCGTCCATCTCGCTCTCTACCTCGGAACAGAGCGCGGTACAGTTCTCCAGCGCCCCCTTGTTCCAATAGGAAAACCCTAGGATGCCGCCGGCATAGGGAAAACCACCGGCTTCGACAGCCTTGGCCGTACCGAAGGTGACGCAGTTACGGATCATGCCGCCACCGTTAAGAGAGGCGATCCCACCAACATAAGAGTTGGCGGGGCTGGAACCTCGAAGGTTAAAGGACGTCGTACAGTTGAGGACGTTTCCATCCGTCCAGCTCGTGATTCCCGCCGCGCCGTTGGATTTCCTGTTGGTGATGGAGCCCATGACCGTCACATCTCTCACCGTGCCCGTCGGTGCGACATGACCGAAGAAGGAACCGGAGTGACTGAGAGCCCCTGTGGCCGGGCTGCGTGGAAGATAGGCGCCCGTCGAAATAGTCACGCCCTTGACGGCATGGCCTCCACCGTCAAAGGTTCCCGCAAACCCGGCCAGGTCCCCGTAGGCGCACATCCAGCCGATAGGAGACCACTCCCTTCCCGCCATGGTAATGTCCCGCGTCAGGAGGACGTACTTGTCCTTGAAATCGTTGCCGTCTGAGACCAGTTTGGCCAACCCGGCCAGGTGCTCCGCCGTCTCGATGAGATAGGGGTCGGCTTCCGTCCCGGCATGTTGTTGATCGAACCAGGACGTGTCGGCCACGTCGGACCACAACTCCGCACTCAGCGCCGCAGGCTGTAAGCCCAGCAGCACCACACCAAGAGCTACGACACCGGCAATGCCATGCAGCCATCTGCGCATGGGTTCACGCTCCTTTCAAAACTATTGTTGCCTCCCCCAAACGCGCCTCTTCATTTTTGCCTCCCCTGAAAGGGGACGGCCAGACTGCCAGCGATTCCCCGAAGGGGAAAGCTGTGCAGCGTGCTTCGCAAACCTTCGGTCCGGCTGGTTTCTTCATCAGGTGTCGCCGAAGGCGGCGGAGGGGTTACCCCCTCCGCCGCAGCACAGCGGGAATGGCCGCAGCGAGCAACAGCAGCCAGCCAAGGCCAGCGTTACACCCGCCACCGCCGCCGTCCTTGCCGTCAGGGCCCGGCTGAGGCCCCGGGGCTGAATCGCCCTTCAACGACAGCAACGCCAGCGGGTCTACCACCCTGCCGTTCGCCTCGCCGTCCAGGTCGTACTTCCCTCCGTCCCCGATGAACACCGTCAGAACGTACCGGCTGCGGGACTGCAATTCATCGACGACCCGGCCGCTCCCGTCCAGCACCGTGAACCGCCCGTCGCCGAACTCCTCCGGCTTGCCCGACCACTTCAGCAGCGCTCCCGTGTCCGGCCCCATCGCCTTCAGCAGCTCCACCTCGGACGCCTTCTTCGCCATCAGCTCCCTGCCCGTCAGCTCCAAACCCACGGCCGCAACGTTCGCTCCCTGCGGCAGGGTGGCCGACAGCACTGGCAGCGTCCGAACCCGCTTCACCATGGAACCGGCCGGCAGCACCTTCCTGGCCACCTCACGCGCAACCCGGCTCTGGAGCCTCACGACACCCGTATCCGGGTCGAAGACCAGGTCCTTCGCCTTCAGCCCGCTGTCCGACAACGCCGCTGCAGCGTTCTTTAACGCCGCTGCCTCACTGCCGCCGAAGAACGCGGGCTTCGACGCTCCCACGCCCGCGGGCACACCGTCCGGCAACTTCGGGGCGATTCCCGTTTCCGGCTCGCCGGGTACGTCAGGCTCGACGTCCGGACTCAGCGGCGGCTTGACGTCGGGGCTTAGTGGCGGTTTTACGTCCGGGCTCACGTCAGGACTTGTCGGCGCGGGGGAAGTGTATTTGACCGTGACGATCACGTCGTCCGACAGGCCGGACCCGTCCATCGCCTCGGCCAGCACCCGATACTTCGCGCCCGAGACCGGGCGCACCAACGTCACCGCCGCCCCCAGCCCGTCGGCGGTGGGCACCAGCTCGATGTCGTCGGCTTCTGCAGAGGCCCCCTCGACCACCTTGAAGCTCCAATCGCACTGCGGGAAGGAGGCGACCTCCGCCGCCGGCCTGGTGGCCGCATGGATCTCCGCCTTCTGGCCCTTTTGGCTCAACTCAATACCTTTAGGGCTCAGGCTCAGGGACTCCAGGCGAACGCGCCGGACCGTGACGGAGGACGTCGGATTGTAGGTCGTCCCACCCAGAAGCCCGTTGCAGGACAACTTGAGGCTGGCCATTCCCTCTTTGATCCCCTTGACGAGCGCCGTCTCCGCATTGGGGGCCCCGATGCCCAGGACGTCCTTATCGACGGTCGTCCAACTGAAGCCGACCGTGCCCTTGTTGGCAGCCGCCTGGGGATAGACCTCCGCCTTGACGGGCGTATCCCTGTTCTCGGTCAAATCCAGCAGGGGGACCACGGCGATCGAAGTGGCCGGCAGGCCGGACTCCGAAGCCACGACATCGGTGCTCACCGGCTCGGCACCGCTCCCCACGGCCCGCTCCGCACCCAGGCCCGACACCCAGCGGCACTCCTTCACCGCACCGGCGTTGTTCCCGGCGATGGCGCCCGAGACCGCGTTCGGCCCGGTCTCAATTTTGCACGCCGCGGAGCTGTTCTCGATCGTCCCGGTCGCCTTCCCCGCCACGCCGCCGACGGTCCCCCCCCCCGAAAGGCTGCCGCGGGCAAAGCAGTTGTAGGAGTTGACGTCTCCCCAGAAAATACCATAAATGCCGCCGAGGGCGATCTGGGGGCTGCTCCCCACGGCAAGGCTTCCGTCGAAAACACAGTTCAGGATCGTGGTGCTCCCAACTCCCGCTCCCGCTCCCCCTGCGATACCTCCTATCGACGATTCATTTTTCACCCAACAGTCCTCGGAGACCGTCCACTCCGCCAGGCAATTCTCAATATTTTTGTTGAAGGACCTTCCCACCACTCCTCCCATATCGAGGCTATAAAACCTGTTTTTTTTCAAAGAGACGGAAAATCGGCTGTGGCAATCCTTTATGGAGATTCTACCATCTGCAACGATGCCACCCAAGACAAGTGCGCGGGGGTTATCCGGGTCCAGCGGCGTTGTGTCGAAAAAAAGCTCCCCCTCAAAGACGCAGTTTCGAACCGTTCCGCCGCAGAGGGCGACTATTCCGCCCATCTCCGTGGGACAATCCTTCCCCCTCACCGCCATCCGCGCCCGCACCCGGCAGTCCGAGAGCTCCCCCGTCCCCTTGTTGGAGGGGCCATAGCTGCCAATGAGGCCGCCTAACGTCACGATGGAGCCTTCTCCTACTTTCTCTATCTCTACACTGACGGAGCCCGTGAAGGAACAGTTCTTGATCGTCCCACAGGCTTCTCTGGCCAGGACGCCAACTATTTCTTGCCCGTTACGATTGAAGACGAGGGAGACGTCGCCGGACAGGTTCACGTTGAGGACCGTCCCCACGTTGTTTCCCACGTTCAAAAAACCGATGGTGCCGAACAGGGGAGATTTTATACGGATCAGGTGCCCCTGCCCGTCGAAGGTCCCAAGGAACGCCCCGATAGGCGTCCAGTCCCTCTCAACGAGGTTGAGGTCCGCGTCCAGCCGCACCGTCTTATCCTGGAAGGTGTTGCCGCCGTTCGCCAGCTTCGCCAGCCCCGCGAGCTGCCGCTCCGTAGAGATCGTGAACTCGGACTTGTCCTCGTTGTACCAGCTCACGTCCGCGCTGGCGATCCAGCCCATGTCCGGACTGACCGGCCCCGGAACGTCCGGACTAGTCGGCCCCGGAACGTCCGGACTAGTCGGCCCCGGAACGTCCGGGCTAGTCGGCCCCGGAACGTCCGGGCTGACTGGATCCGACAGAAGCCCCCGGACCGTGACGGCAGTGGACGGAGTCAGAGGCCCTCCTCCCGGAAGACCGCCGCAGGACAGTTTGAGATCGGTCGTCCCCTTCTCCAGAGCCTTGATCTCCGTCACCTCCGCATGGGGAGATACGATGTTCAGCACAGCCTCGTCGGCCGTCCAACTGTAGGAGAGCGCGCTCTTGTTCGACGTCTTGGGATAGACCTCCGCAGCGACGGTTTCGGTCCCGCCCTCGAGCATCCCGAGGAACGGCGTCAGCACAACCGAGGTGGCGGGCAGAGCGGACTCCGAGGCTACGGCAGCGGAACCTTCAGGCTCCTCCCCGCTTCCCACGGCATTATCCGGTCCCAGTCCCGACACCCAGCCGCACCCGGACACCGTCCTCTGGTTGTCCCCGACGAGGGCTCCAGCCGTCGCTCCTGCGCCGGGCAGGACCTCGCACGCCGCGGAGCAGTCCTTGATCTCTCCTGCGTTCACCCCGGCCACCCCGCCGATCGTCTTCCCGCCGGAAAGCCGTCCACGGGCAAAACAATTGCTGACAGATGCTGCATTGCTATCTCCAAGTATCCCTCCGATACTGCCGTAGTCTCCCACGGCAAGGTCTCCGCTGAAGACGCAGTTTTTGACGCTCTCAGTCGTTTGGGACGCGATACCTCCAACGAACAGGTCCTCCCCACCGGGCGCCCATTTTGCCCGACAGGTCCACTCGGCCAGACAGTTCTCCAGAGAGCGTCCATAGCCCGCGATACCTCCGATCCCCCCCCCCTTCCTCTCCCCGGAGAAGGAAACGGAAAACCGCGCTCGGCAATCCTGGAGGACGTCAGCTTCACCGACAATGCCCCCAAGGCTAAAATCAAAGTCAGGGCCGTTTCCCCCGCAGTGGAACTCTCCCTCGAAGGAACAGTTTCGTATCAAGCTCGTGGCATAACCGACAACGCCCCCCATTGTCACATTCCCAACGTTTTCAGCCACAAGCCGCGCCCGAACCCGACAGCCGGATACTTCTTCTTCGTTCTCCTCTCCATGATAGGTGCCGACAAGGCCACCCAAGTAGACTTCCCCCTCCCATGAGGACCCAACGACAAGAGACCCCGTGAAGGAGCAGTTGCGAATCGTCCCCCAAGAATCTTCGGCGAGCGCTCCACATCCCCCCCCCTCCCTGGATCTAATATCTCCGGACAGGTTCACGCCGCAGATCGTGCCTGAGTTGGCTCCGTCGCTGCCTACGCAGCCGAAAAGGGGGGCCTCCAGTTGGATAAGGGCCCCCCTTCCGTCAAGGGAACCCAAAAACGGCTTCTCTTCTGTCCCGATAGGAATCCACTCTTTTCCCTCAAGGTTCAGGTCTCCACTCAGAACGATCGTCTTGTTCTCGAAGCCGTTGCCCTCGTCCACCAGCTTTGTCAGCCCGGCCAACTGTGCCTCCGTGGAGATGACGAACCAGCTCTGGCCTTCCTTGTACCAGCTCACGTCGGCCTCGTCCAACCAACTCGCCGCATTCGCGGCTGATGCGAGGAAGATGAGGAGCGCCAGGGAAAAGGCGGCGCAGAGGGCCCTTGCTTTCATCGTTCGCATTACTTGTCACCTTCTTTACTTTATTTGCCTCCCCTTACCAGGGAGCCACTAAAACTGCAGAAATGAAAGGAGGGCGGAAATCCGCCCTCCTCCTTTCCGTACCTTTTCCTAGAGGAAGAGAGCGATAACGCCATGTTTCCTCAAGTGTTATCCCCTCCGCCGCAGCGCAACGGGAATAACCGCCAGGAGCAACAGCCAGCCAAAGCCCGCGTCGCATCCGCTGCCGCCGTCCTTCTCATCCTTTGCGGCCATGGCCTGCACCGGCTCCTCCATCGCCGCCTGGGCGACAGAGACGCCCCGAAGCGACGGCACGGCGGCAAAGGAGGAGATGTCCCCACCCAAGGACGTGCCGCCGGGCCCGAAGACCGTCGCCGTCGAATTGGCCTTCACGGGCATCGTATAGCGATAGAGTTTTTTGCCCGCAGCAACGTAGAGGTATTTGCCGTCGACGATCATCCCCACGCGCCAACCGTCGCCCGTGTCCAGGGACTTGATCTTGTTACCCGGTCCCAGGCTTCCAATGGACGAGGCTTTCGTCTTGTAGAGCCGAACTTGTCCGCCACCTCCCCCCAAACGGTTCCAGGTTGTGGCCTGGATGTAGGCATCTTTCCCATTGATCACGACGGCGGTGAAGTGATGGTTCCAGGTGGCGTCGCGCGCGCGCATCTGCCGGCCGGTGACGAGGGTGCTGTGGCTCAGATTCTCCAGATTCTCCAGATTCACCCTCTCCACCTGAGACTCGGGATTGTAGCTCGTGTCGGTGGGCTGGGAACCGCCCCAGGAGGTGAGGTAGAGCGTGGCGCCGTTCTGACAGTACGCGCCGTGCGTGCCGCCGTCGGTGTTCTTCCCCGACAGGTTAACGGGATAGCCCGCAACACTCAGGTTCGTGCTGTTGAGTTTGATCAGCTTATTGGGGGCGTAGGTGAAGGGATAGCTCCCCCTCGTCTCCGTCAGGATGGCGTAAAGGTAATTGTTGTAGGCCACCAGGCCTTCTCCATGCCCCTGTCCTGTGGATGGGTTGTAACTGAAGCTCGCTGTGCCGCTGGCATAGCTGTTGTTCATGTCGAACCGCCTCACCTGGGCGACGTCCGACGGCTGGCCCCCGTAGGGATTGTTCCCGTAGGAGATGCCGTAGAGGAACCCGTTCAGGGAGACCATCTTGCGGATGTTGCTCAGAGACGTGTTCCCTATCGGGGCAGTAGAGTTCCAAGAAATTGACGTG
>NZ_CALHIQ010000075.1 GCF_938030725.1 uncultured Fretibacterium sp.
GAGCGGGTGGCTGTTAACCACTAGGTTCCAGGTTCGAGTCCTGGTCGTGGAGCCATTTTTGTATACGATGAACGTTGACTATAGAGAGGAGCCGGCCAGGACCGGCTCCTTTGTTGTAGGGGCTGTGGGTGCAAGAGCGAGTTGACGTATTGCAGAAAGTCTGACTTGGACCTTTTCAGGAGGGGTGCTTTTCGATGAATTTGTTGTTGGAGGGGCTCATGGCCATCACGGCGAAGCAGGCTGCGATGTACGCGGTGGGCGGCGCGTTGATCTGGCTTGCCATCAAGAAGGAGTATGAGCCGACCCTGCTGCTTCCGCTGGGCTTTGGGGCCATCCTGGTGAACCTGCCGCTGTCCGGCGTGGTGAATCAGTCCATGGCAGGCATTGGGGAAACGGCAGGGATCATTCAGTGGCTGTTTGAAACGGCGATCAGCGCCTCCGAGGCGCTGCCGATCCTGCTCTTTATCGGCATCGGGGCCATGATCGACTTTGGGCCTCTGTTGGCGCAGCCCGTGCTCTTCCTGTTCGGCGCGGCGGCGCAGTTTGGCATCTTCGTCGCCATCAGCCTCGCGACGCTCCTTGGCTTCGACCTGAAGGACGCCGCCTCCATCGGCATCATCGGCGCGGCGGACGGCCCGACCTCCATCCTCGTGGCGCAGATCATGCACTCCAACTACATAGGCGCCATCGCGGTGGCCGCCTACTCCTACATGGCGTTGGTGCCCATCATCCAGCCCCTGGCCATCCGGCTGGTCACCACGAAGAAGGAGCGGCGCATCCGTATGGCCTACACGCCGGGCAGCGTGACCCGGCGCACGCGCATCCTGTTCCCCATCTTCGTGACGTTCATCGTCGGGCTCATCGCCCCTGCGTCGGTGGCGCTGGTGGGCTTTTTGATGTTCGGCAACCTGGTGCGCGAGTGCGGCGTGCTGAACACGCTGTCCCGCACGGCGCAGGACGAGTTCTCCAACCTCATCACGCTGCTCCTGGGCATCACGATCTCCTTCAGCATGAAGGCGGAGGCCTTCGTGCGGATGGACACGCTCCTCATCCTGCTCATCGGGCTTGCGGCCTTCGTGTTCGACACGATCGGTGGCGTGGTCTTCGCCAAGGTGCTGAACCTCTTCCTCAAGCAGAAGGTCAATCCCATGATCGGCGCGGCCGGAATCTCCGCCTTCCCCATGTCCTCCCGCGTGGTGCAGAGGATGGCCGCGGAGGAGGAGAAGGGCAACATCCTGCTGATGCACGCGGTGGGCGCCAACGTGTCCGGCCAGATCGCCTCGGTGGTGGCGGGCGGACTGGTCATCAGCCTGGTCACCCAGTACCTGTAAGGAGGCGAGCGTCATGAGTTCAGAGGTCGTGCAGAACTTCATCGTTTCCCTGAAGATCATGGGGCAGGGGATGGAGGGCATCTTCGTCGTCATCGTCCTCATCAGCCTCGTGGTGTGGGCCATGGGCCGGATCCGCTAGGGCCGGAGAGGGCGAAAGGTCGGGCAGGGGAGCGATCCCCCGCCCGACCTTTTTGTTGAGCGTTCCGGCGGCGGCCCGTTAGCAGGCTTCGCCACCCACCGGCTTGTAGTCCTTGAGCGCCTGACGGCCGATGGCGTCCGCGGCGAAGATGGCGGCCGACACCTTTTCCGGCGTGACCTCGAAGGGCATGTTGTGCAGCGTGTCGTTGGGCGCGCAGGCGGCTGTGGCGACGCTCATGATCTTCTCCGGCGTCGGGTCTTCGATGCCCAACTGCTTCATCGTCACGGGCAGGCCGACGGCCACGCAGAAGCGCAGGACGGCCTGAAGCTCCTCCTGTGGGATGTCCTCCAGCACCAGTTGCGTCAGCGTGCCGAAGGCGACCTTTTCGCCGTGGTACATGTGGTGGCACTCCGGCAGGATGGTGAAGCCGTTGTGGATGGCGTGGGCGCCGGCGAGGCCGCCGCTCTCGAACCCGATGCCTGACAGCAGGGTGTTGGCCTCGATGATCTTCTCCACGGCCTCCGTGCAGGCGTGGGCCTCCAAGGCCAGCTTGGCCTTGACGCCCTCCGCCATCAGCGTGTCGAAACACAGCTTTGCGACGGCCATGGCCGCACCGCCCGTCTTGCCGCCGGCGCAGGTGACGGCGCCGGACCTCATGCAGGCGCGGGCTTCAAAGTAGGTGGCCAGGGCGTCCCCGATGCCGGAGACCGTCAGGCGCACGGGGGACTTCGAGATGATGTCCGTGTCCATGATGACGACGTTGGGGTTGGCCTTGAAGAACTCGTACTCCTCGAACTTGCCGTCGTCGGTGTAGATGACGGAGAGGGCGCTGCAGGGGGCGTCCGTGGCGGCGATGGTGGGGCAGATGACCACAGGGGCTCCCGCCTGATTGGCCACGGACTTGGCCGTGTCGAATATCTTGCCGCCTCCGACGCCCACCACGATGTCGCAGCCGGCCCCCTTCACGACGGCCGCGATGCGGTTGATCTCCTTCCGGGAGCACTCGCCATTGAAGATCTCAAACTGACAGCTGGCCTTTGAGGCCTTGAAGCTCGCCTCGATCTCGGCGCCGCTCCGCTTCTTCCCGCCCTGGCTGACGAGCACCAGGGCCTTCGAGCCCAGGTTGGCCGTGTACTCGCCGACCTTCTTCATCTCTCCCGCTCCCTGAATGTAGCGGTTCGGGCTGATAAAAATTCGTGCCATGTCAATACCCCCCATGAATAAAAAACTTGAACGATCGTTCACCTTGATGACGCTTTACTGAGCCGGTGGCTTCATTATAGCATGGTCGGGACGGGGTCCTAGGGTGATCCCGGCGGCCAACTCAAACGAATTCAATATCTTTACAAGGTACGTCGTTCGTGGGCTCGCGGGCGGTGTATTCGTACAGGCCGCCGTTCTTGAGGAGCGGCCCTGTGTTCCCCTTAGTGAGCTGCCGTCGCCCTGTGGTCGTCCACGGTCGCGCCCTCCGCCGTCCCGCTCAGGACGAGCGCGCGGGCGGAGAGGCCGTGCCGGGCGAAGGCGGCGCACATGGCCGAGGCGACGGGCTCTGTCGGCCCGCGGGTCAGCGCGATCATCGTGGGGCCCGATCCGCTGATGAAGGCCGCGACGCAGTCCGGCTGGCGGCGTGCCTCCTCCAGGACCTCCGCGCCGCCAGGGATCAGGTCCGCGCGGTAGGGCTGGTGCAGCCGGTCCTCCGAGGCAAAGGGCAGGACGTCCCAGCGCCCCGTGGCCCATGCGGCGGCGAGGAGGGCCGCCCGGCTGACGTTGAGGACCGCATCCCGAAAGGGCACCTCGCCGGGCAGGATCGCGCGCGCCAACTCCGTGCTGACCTCGCAGTCCGGGACGACAGCGACCGCCTGCAGGTCCTGCGGCAGGGGCGGCAGCCGGACGCAGCACAGGCGTTCCCCGTCCCAGGAGGAAACCGTCATGCCGCCCACGGCGCAGGGCACGACGTTGTCCGGATGCCCCTCGATGACCGTCATGAGGCGCAGGACCTCGTCCTCGGGCGCACGGGCGTCCGTCAGGAGGTTGGCCAGCATCACGCCCGCCACCACGGCCGTCGAGGAGCTGCCCAGACCCCGCCGGAGGGGGATGACGTTGTGGCTCTCCAGGACGAATCCCCGACGCGGGACGCCCCACTCGCCGCAGGCGCGGCAGTAGCTTTTGACGAGCAGGTTCTTCTCCACGTCGCCCAGCTCCTGCGCGCCCTCCCCCGTCACGCGGACCGTGAAGCGCCCTTCCGGCAGGACGTCCGTCACGCTGAAGCGGTTGTGGAGGGACAGGGCCATGCCGAAGGTGTCGAAGCCCGGTCCCATGTTCGCCGTCGTCGCCGGGACTTTCAGGACGACGACAGGTTCCGCGTCCTGCCTCATGAGCGGCCCGCCAGGACCTTCAGCAGCTCCTCGGGCGAGTCGCCGATCTCGATGGGGCGCCCCACCTGTCCCATGGCGGTGTCCGGGTCCTTCAGGCCGTTGCCCGTCAGGACCATCGTCACGGTGATGCCCTCCGGCAGACGGCCCTGTCCCTTGAGCTTGACGAGGCCCGCCAGCGGGGCGCAGGATGCGGGCTCCGCGAAGACGCCGCCCTCGCTGGCCAGGAGCCGCTGTGCGCTCAAAATCTCCTCGTCGGACACGGCGTTGAACTCGCCGCCCGACTCCTGCACGGCGGCCCGCGCCAGGTGCGCGCTGACGGGGTTCCCGATGCGGATGGCCGTGGCGACCGTTTCCGGTTCGGGGCAGGGCCTGCCCGTCACGAGCGGCGCGGCCCCCTCGGCCTGGAAGCCCATCATCCGGGGGAGGGCCGGTATCTTTCCCAGCTTGTGGTACTCCGAGTAGCCTGCCCAGTAGGCGCTGATGTTGCCCGCGTTCCCCACCGGTATGGCGTGCCAGTCCGGCGCGCGGCCCCCCAGCGCCTCGCAGACCTCCCAGGCCCCCGACCGTTGCCCGATGAGGCGATAAGGGTTCACGGAGTTCACCATGGCGCAGCCGCTCTCCTCCGCGCCCTGGCGGGCCAGCTCAAGGGCCCGGTCGAAGTTGCCGCGCACGGCGATGACCGTGGCCCCATACATCAGCGCCTGCGCCAGCTTCCCCATCGCCACCTTGCCCGCGGGCAGCAGGACGTAGCAGGGGATGCCCACGGAGGCCGCGTAGGCGGCGGCCGAGGCCGAGGTGTTGCCCGTCGAGGCGCAGATCAGGGCCCGCCGCCCCTCCTCCAGCGCCTTGGCCACGGCCAGCACCATGCCCCGGTCCTTGAAGGACCCCGATGGGTTGCAGCCCTCAAACTTTCCGTAGAGCTTCACTCCGAGCCGGTCCCCGATGCGGGGCAGCGGGATCAGCGGCGTGCTGCCCTCCTCCAGGTTGACCTGCGGCGTGGACGGCGTGATGGGGAGAAGTTCCCCGTATCGCTTTAGAACACCCATGAACGATCAGTCCTCCTCTTGGGCCTGAGCGGACCTTCTGGCTCAAGCTCTTTTCAGGAATTATACGCGATGATGGGCGCCTTGGGGGATTTCTTGAGGGTTTATGAGGATGAAATCTTAGGGGAAACGGCAGGTAGAGCCAAAAATTGCAGTAATAAGGAGAGCGCCAGGCAGGTTGGACCTTATTCAAGCCGGCCAATTCAGCGAGCACACAAGCGTTGGCGTGCTCCCCATCACAAGCACGATTGTCGCGGCACCATTTCTACCATCTGCTATTCACGCGAATACTTACCCAGAAGACGCTTTCAGCACAACTGCGTTTGATCGGACGCGGGGTAGACGCATTTGCTGGATTTTCTGCCGTAAGATAGAATGAAAGCGGATAAAGACGGAATGCCGTTAAGACGGGCGGCGAAAAAAACACGTTTGATTATGAAATCCAGGGGGAGCGGAGACCATGATAGAGGATGCATCGACACAAGAAAGGCGCAGCCTCAACAGGCTGAACGACCGGCTGTTCAAGTACATTTTTGCATCGAGGCAGCACAAGGCGAACCTGATACGTTTTCTGAACGACGTCCTGGACGACCCCGAGAGGGTTATCGCCGACATCGAGTACATCGACAGGGAGTTGGACCAGCCCATCCTTCGGGGGAAGGGAACGCGCTTCGACGTAAGGGCGAAGACGTCCGACGGACGCCTTTTTCAGGTTGAGGTTCAGATTCGGGATGAGAACGATTTTCTCAAACGCTGCCTCTTTTACACCTGTGCGAACTACACCTCGCAGATCGTCGTCGGCGAGCCCTATGGGCAGTTGGGTGAGGTTGTGTTCATTGCCGTGCTGGACTTCGATGCGTTTCCCGATAAGCCGGATGCCTACCACTCCGTTCAGCGGATGATGGACGTGGAGAACCACAAGTGCTACTGCAGCGGGGTTGAGATGCACTTTCTGGAGCTCCCGAAGATGAGGAAGCTGGGAAGGGGGAAATCCCCCGATAGGATGACGGGACTGGAGAGGATGTTGATGTACATGGGTACGGTGGGAGAGACCGAGGCTTTGAACGAGATTGCGGCATACGACCCCGACATCAGGAGGATATTGAACATGGAGGAGGCGTTTGTCAAGACGCCCGACCTGTGGGTGAATTACCTGATACAGGAGAGGGAACAGTCCGATTGGGATAACTACGTGAGGAGCCGAGAGGCCAAGAGCGAGGCCAGAGGCGAGGCGCGGGGTGAGGCCAGAGGTGAGGCGAAGGGCAGGGCTGAAATCGCCCGGAACCTGATTCGGATGGGTTTGGACCTGGATAAGATTGCCCAGGCGACCGGGCTGCCCATGGACGAGGTCGAGGCGTTGAAAGCGGAAATCGTTTAGGGACCTTAAGCACCTGGCATACGCAGCAGGGTACAATATTATTTTACGATGAAGATGTTGTACAAAACGGTGTGTCTGGTGATAGCGACGCTGCTCCTACCTCGGCGGCGGCGATGGAATCCCCCCTGGCCGGCGGGAGGTCCCTCAGCGGGGCCGACCTGAAGCTGGAGTTCAAGAGCGAGGGAGGGACGGCCCTCTTCTCCCACACGGAGCCGCTGCAATTGCACAACATCCTGTTTTTTGCGGACATCCCCGCGTTGGGGAAGGCCCCGTGGTTCGTCAAAAAGCATGGCCCGGCGGACGAACGGTGGCACGCCTTGTTCATCTTGCCCGCCTTCGGGAGCCTCCAGGACGGCGATTACCTCCTGATTCAGGCCGACGAGGCGGACCTTGAGGTCAAGGCCCCCGCCGATGCTCTGAAGAGCGTCAAGAGGGTGGATTCCTCGGTCGTCCCGGAGCTTCAGGTTCCTTGAGGAACGGAGGAAACGCGCCGCTGCATTGGGTGGGCGCGTCGTTGTGGCGTTCGCCCGTGGGCTGTGTTATAATTTCAAAGCTATTGTGGTTAAACCACCGTGGATAACGGTTTGTCTATTTGAGGAGGCGTTTTTTCGTGAAAAAGGGAACCTTTCAGCCGCATGTGAAACCGCGCAAGAGGAAGATCGGCTTTCTTGCCCGTTCGGCCTCGCCGTCGGGGCGCAAGATCCTTCGCAACAGAAGGCGCAAGGGCCGCAAGTGCCTGACCATGGCGTAACTCTCAAGAAGGGCTGGGAGTTTGACCTCATTTTCCGCACCGGTCTTCGCGTTCAGGGAGATCTGGTGCGGTTGTTGTTTTTGAGGACGCCAGGCGATGGGCTGCGCGTCGGCTACGCCGTCGGCAAGCGACAGGGAAGGGCCCACGTTCGGGTCCGCGGGCGCCGCATCCTGCGGGAGGCCTTTCGCCGGCTGAGCCCGTGGGTCGTGCCGGATGTGGCGCTCGTCCTCTCCCTGAGGGAGAGGGGGCTCGCCTCCGACGCCCGGCGGGTGTTCAAGGACATGGCCGCCCTCTTCAGGAGGCGCGGCCTTTTGACGGATGCGTGGAAGGCGCCGGATGACGCGGACTGGAACGCCCCGATCGAAAGAGGCGCCTGAGGGGCGGCGTCCCACGCCGGCGGCGGCGCTCGCCATGCTGCTGGTGCGGGGCTATCAGGTTCTCATCTCCCCCCTGCTGGGCAGGAACTGCCGCTTCTACCCCACCTGCTCGCAGTACGCGCTCATCGCGCTGAGGGACTGGGGGCTCTTTCGGGGCGGGTGGCTGACGCTGAGGCGCCTCCTGAGGTGTGGCCCCTGGAGCGAGGGCGGCTACGACCCGCCCCCAAAGCGGCCCCGCGGCGAGGGCGGAGGGGCCGGCGCGGACGACAATTTTTGTGACTAGGGATGGTGGACTTATTGGGTTATCTGTGGGATCAGGCTCAAACCTTTATGATGTGGCTGCTGGAAACCCTGTACGGGGTGACGAACTCCTGGGGGCTGGCGATCATCCTCCTGACGGTCATCGTGCGCATCGCCATGCACCCGCTGACGCAGAAGCAGATGGTCAGCATGCAGCGGATGCAGAAGCTCCAGCCCAGGATCAAGGTGCTTCAGAATAAATACGGAGATGACAAGGAAACGCTGAACCGGGAGATGATGGCCCTCTACAAGGAGGAAAAGGTCAGCCCCGCCGCAGGGTGTCTGCCCCTCCTGATCCAGCTCCCCATCTTCATCCTGCTCTACCGCGTGCTCTACAACAACGATTTTGCGGGGGCCACGTTCCTGACGGTCCACCTCGACGGATCGGTCCTCACGACGATGGCCGACGCGCTGAACCTGGTGGACAAGGCGGGCGTCCCGATCCCTCGCGATCAGCTGGGGGCCGTCATGGTCTTTTTCTCCTCCTTCACCAACCTTCCCCTCCTCTTCTCGAACATCGGCATGTGGCTGCCCAACATGATCCTGCTGATCCTGATCGCTTTCCTGACGTGGTATCAACAGCACCTCAGCTCCGCGGGGAACCCGCAGATGGCCATGATGAGCTGGTTCATGCCGCTGTTCCTGACGTTCATCTGCATCGGCCTGCAGGGCGGCGTCCTGCTCTACTGGGGCGTGTCCTCCCTGATGGGCGTGGTGCATCAGCTGCGCGTCATGCGCAAGACGGACGAGGAGATGCGGCAGAAGCCCGTCCTACTCCAGGAGAAGCCGGCGAAGGAGAAGCCCCTGTCCTGAGCGCGTCTTTGGCAAGCTTCCGCCCGCCGCCTGACGGGCGCCTTTGCCTTTTGCCACGAAGGTCCCGCGAACGATCCCATGGACGTGCGGGGCGTTTGAGAGAGAGGTGTGTTTCATGGCATTTGAGTTGAGAGAGGACAGGAAGGAGCGCCCGGAGCCTGCGGAGAGGAAGCTGCAGTTCGACGTGAACGCCGTCGAGGAGGCGCTGGACGCCGCGTCGCAGGAGTGGGGACTGCCCCGCGAGCTTCTTCGGGCCGAGGTGGTCGGCTCCGAGCGCGGCTTTCTGGGCCTCTTTGGGAACAGGCTGAAGGTCGAGGTGACCCCGACGGGGGACCTGCTGGGGCTGAAGGGAGCTGCCTTCCTGAACGATCTCATGGGGCGGATGGACCTCGACGCTCAGGCCTCCCTGACGGAGGACGGCACGATCGACATCGAGGGGCCGGACGCGATGGATTGCGTCGTGGGACGGTACGGCGATGCCCTGAAGGCCATGGAGTATCTTCTGAACCTCGCCCTGCGCGACCCCTCCCTGGAGCCGCGCGTCCGGGTGGACAGCTGCGGCTACCGCGAGAGGCGCACCCGCAGCCTGGAGCGCCTGGCGGAGGCCACGGCACGGCAGGTGGCGGAGTACGGCCGCCCCGTCCGACTGGACCCCATGCTGAGCTGGGAGCGCTGGGTCATCCACACGACGCTGCACGACAACCAGGACGTGCGCACGGAGTCCGTCGGTGAGCCGCCGATGGGGAAGGTCGTCGTGCTGCCCCGGTTCGATGCCTCAGAGAGCATGGGCCGCCGGTATCCCAGCCATTCCCGTCCGCCTCGCCGCCGGCCCTATTGACATGCATCCGGTCCTCTTTCGGCTGGGAAGCCTTCAGATCGACACCTACAGCGTGCTCTGGTTCCTGGCCCTGTCCCTCGCGATCCTGTGGAGCGTCCGGCGCTTCCCCCTCTACGGCGTGGACGACGGGGCCGGGCGGCACGTCATCGGCTGGTCGTTCCTGTGGATGCTCTTCGGGGCCCGCGCCATGGAGTACCTGCGGAACGCCCAGGATTACATCGCCGACCCCTCCCTCTTCCTGGACTTGAAGCACGGCGAGCTCTCGGAGGTCGGCGCGTTTCTCGGCGCGTTCCTCGCCGCCCTGGTGCTCTGTCGGCGCAATCCGAAGGCCCCCTTTCAGTCGCTGTGCGGCGTGGTCGCCCTGCCCGCGGCACTGACCATGCTGGTGGGGCGATGGGGGTGCTTCTTCAACGGCTGCTGCGTCGGCATCGCGTCGAAGTGCGCCCTGGCTCTGCACTTCCCCAGGGACCCGATCGGCGTAGCGCGGCACCCCACGCAGCTCTATTACTCGGCCGCCGCCGCCGCGATGCTCCTGGTGCTCTACCTCGTCGAACGCGCCCTCATCCGGCGCGTCCGGCAGGGGGAGGGCCTCCAGGAGAGCGCGGGGGCCCGGGGCGGCGCCGTCACCTCCATCGGCCTGATGCTCTACGCCGCGATGCGGCTCTCCGTGGACGTCGTGCGGGCCGACGCGCCGGTCGACGGCCTGTCCCCCTCGCACTGGATCCTCCTGGGGGCGCTGCCCCTGGAGCTTGTGTGGCTGTGGCGGTCGCTTCGGGCGCTGAAGCAGGACGACCGCCGGGCGTGAGGGGTGGAGGATTGGTGCGGACGAAGCTCCGTAAAATCGCTGTATCAGGCGCTTTTAACGCCTTTTTCGGATGGCCCCGTCCGTAGAAAACTCCATGAAGGATTGGCCCCACGGGACTACAATGACCTCATCATCAATCGAGGCGTTGTGGTCCCTTTTTCATTCCCCTCGCCCCGCAAATTCTGGAGGTGCTCTTTTGATCATGAAGAATGGTTTCAGGTTTAAGAAGTCCATGGCGCTCCTGCTGGCCTGTGCGCTCGCCCTTGGGGCGGCGGGCGCCGTCCCGGCTCTGGCCATGTCCTCCCAGGCCGCGAACCCCATCGTCACCATCGTCAAGGACACGTCCCCCGCCGTGGTGAACATCGACGTCGAGGCCGTGAGCAAGCGCAGGGTATCCCCCTTCCCCTTTGGGGACGACCCCATCTTCCGCCAGTTCTTCGGCGACGCCTTTAAGGAGTACACCCGCTCCGTGCCCATGAAGGGGCGCGGGTCCGGCTTCATCGTCACGAAGGACGGCCAGATCCTGACGAACAACCACGTCGTGGAGGGTGCGGACAAGATCACCGTGACGCTGGCGGACGGCAAGACCTACAGGGCCAAGGTGCTGGGCAAGGACCCAACCTTTGACCTGGCGGTTATCAAGATCGAGCCGAAGGGGAACCTGCCCACCCTCGACCTTGGAGACTCCGACGCCGTGGAGGTCGGGGAATGGGTCGTGGCCATCGGCAACCCCTACGGCTTCGAGCACTCCGTCACGGCGGGGGTCATCTCCGCCAAGAACAGGAGCATCCACGCCGAGGACGTGAACTTCGACGGACTGCTCCAGACGGACGCGGCCATCAACCCCGGCAACAGCGGCGGCCCCCTGCTGAACATGGACGGGCGCGTGGTGGGCATCAACGCGGCCATCGTGCCCTACGCTCAGGGCATGGGCTTTGCCATCCCCGTCAACATGGCGAAGGCCATCATGGACGACCTGGTGTCCTACGGCAAGGTGAAGCGCGGCTGGCTGGGCGTGGCAGTGCAGAAGCTGACGCCTGAGATCGCCAGGGCCTACGGCGTCGATGCGGAGAACGGCGCGATCATCAGCGACGTGTTCCCGGACTCCGCGGCGGCGAAGGCCGGCGTGAAGCGCGGCGACGTGGTGGTGAAGCTGAACGGCAAGGACGTGGAGGACGCCAACGCCTTCGTGCAGAGCGTTCGCACCCTGTCCCCCGGCACGACGGCGGAGCTGGGGATCGTCCGCGGCGGCAGGAACCTCACCCTGAAGGTGACGCTGGACCAGCGTCCCGATTCGGCGGACGGCCGCTCCGACGGTCGTGGAAACGCTCAGAGCTCCAGCGACGTTCTGAAGGAAGTGGGCCTCGAGGTGGCGCCCCTCTCGAACGCGCTCCGCAGGGAGTATCGCCTCGACAAGGATGCGGAGGGACTGGTGATCGTGGGCGTGGCTCAAAACTCCATGGCTCAGAACGCCGGCATCCGCGAGGGCGACCTGCTGATTCAGGTGAACGGGCGCAACGTCGCGGACCTCAGCGACCTGAAGGGAGCCGTGAACGGGGACGGCAAGTCCGTCGTCCTGATGGTGGGGCGGGACGGGCAGACGTTCATCGTCTCCCTGAGCAGTGAGGATTGATGGCGCGTCGTCTGAGCTCCGGCTCCTGAGGCGGCGATCGAGGCGGACCGACATGGCCCGCCTCGTCGTTCAGCACTTCCCTGGAAATGGCACGATGTCGGCCCATGATGGGAAGCGGCGAGTTTGGGACAAGCACCGGCAAAGCACTGACAAATCATGAATGGAGGCGCTTGCGTATGCTGCAGTTTGCGATGTACTTTTTCGGAGCGGCGAAGGTCGCTGCGTTCTGCCTGTTCTCCCTGGCGTGTCTGACGGCGGCGGAGAACGTGGCCGCGGCGGGGACCAACGAGGCCAGGGAAACGCCCCCCACCCTCTCGGCCGCCCGCGCCGTTGACGGATTTGCCCTCCGCGCGGCGGCG